>PMNJ01000136.1:0-281 GCA_003162595.1 Bacteroidales bacterium
GCTGACCCCTATAAAAACATGGGAGCCCAGATGGTTAAAGAAGTAGCATCAAAAACAGGTGAAATAGCCGGTGACGGAACTACCACAGCCACAGTTCTCGCACAGTCTATTATTAATGTCGGCCTTAAAAATATTACAGCAGGTGCAAATCCCATGGATATTAAAAGAGGTATTGATAAAGCAGTTGAAAAAGTTATAGCACATCTTAAATCACAGGCGAAAGTAATCGGTGACGACCTTAGTAAAATTGAACAGGTCGCAAGAGTTGCTGCCAATGATGA
>PMNJ01000136.1:290-13657 GCA_003162595.1 Bacteroidales bacterium
AAGAAAGTTTCCACTATGAAGGATATGCTTCCTGTTCTTGAGGCAACAGCTCAGACTGGACGTCCATTGTTGATTATTTCGGAAGACGTTGAAGGCGAGGCTCTTGCAACTCTTGTTGTCAACCGTTTGCGCGGTTCTCTGAAAGTATGTGCTGTTAAAGCTCCCGGATTTGGCGACAGAAGGAAAGAGATGCTTGAAGATATCGCCATTCTGACTGGTGGTACAGTTATTTCAGAAGAAAAAGGCCTGAAACTTGAAAATACAACTCTTGACATGCTTGGTACCGCAGAAAAAGTTACAATAAATAAAGAAAATACAACTATCGTAAACGGTGCAGGCGATAAGGAAATGATTAAAGCCCGCATTGCTCAGATCAAACAACAGATGACAACCACTACATCTGATTATGATAAGGAAAAACTACAGGAGCGCCTTGCTAAACTTGCTGGCGGTGTAGCTGTTCTTTATATCGGAGCTTCTTCAGAAGTTGAAATGAAAGAAAAGAAAGACCGCGTTGATGATTCACTTCATGCAACACGTGCTGCAATTGAAGAAGGTATTGTTCCGGGTGGTGGTGTTGCATATTTGCGTGCAATAAGTGCTCTGGAAGGACTGAAAGGTGAAAATGAAGATCAGACTACAGGTATCGAAATTATCAAACGTGCAATTGAAGAACCTTTGCGTCAGATTGCAGTTAACGCCGGTAAAGAAGGACCTGTTGTTGCTCAGAACGTTAAAACAGGTAAAGGTGACTATGGTTACAATGCCCAGACTGACAAATATGAAAAACTTTATGCATCAGGTGTAATTGATCCTGTTAAAGTTGTACGAGTGGCTCTTGAAAATGCTGCCTCAGTTGCAGGTATGTTCCTTACCACAGAAGCTGTAATTGTTGATGTTAAAGAAGATGCTCCTGCAGGTCCTCCACAAGGAATGGGTGGCGGAATGCCAGGAATGATGTAAGATTATTTTAAGATAAATTCAATAAATACGTAGAGACGCCCAAATTTGGCGTCTCTACGTATTTATATAGGTCTGTCTTTTTACCCCCAACCCCCCCAAGGGGGGGCCTTAAACATGAAAGTATAAAAGTCCCACTTGGGGGATTTAGGGGTGATACATGCAATGTAAATTGTAAAATGCAGAGGAATAAGATAGGCCAGGTTTTGGGAGGATTTTTTATATATTTGCACCTGATTTAAAGCAAGCTTGTTCGATGAACAATATCCGGAATTTCTGTATTATAGCTCATATTGATCATGGTAAGAGTACACTGGCAGACCGGTTACTTGAGAAGACAAATACAATTACCGAAAGGGAATATCAGGCGCAGGTGCTCGACGACATGGACCTTGAAAGAGAGAGAGGTATTACCATTAAAAGCCATGCAATTCAGATGGAATATTTCCACGACAGTAAAAAATTTATCCTTAATCTGATTGATACTCCCGGGCATGTCGATTTCTCTTATGAAGTATCACGTTCAATTGCGGCCTGTGAAGGTGCGTTACTGGTAATCGATGCTACACAGGGCATTCAGGCACAGACAATATCGAACCTTTACATGGCAATCGAACATAATCTTGAAATAATTCCGGTTCTCAATAAAATGGACATGGCCAGTGCAATGCCTGAAGAGGTTAAGGATCAGATTGTTGATCTGGTGGGATGCAAACGGGAAGACATAATCGAAGCAAGTGCCAAAACAGGGATGGGAGTTGAGGAAATCCTGCGTGAAATAGTTACCCGAATTCCTCCTCCTGAGGGCAGTGCGGAGGCTCCTTTGCAAGCCCTGATCTTTGATTCAATCTTCAACTCATTCAGGGGCATTATAGCTTATATTAAAATTGTGAATGGTACAATCCGTAAGGGTGACAAGGTCAAATTTATTAATACCGGTCATGAATATAATGCTGAAGAAATAGGGGTATTGAAGCTGAAACAAGACCCTCGTGATATTATGAAAGTGGGAGATGTGGGGTATATTATCACTGGGGTAAAAGTATCGGCGGAAGTTAAAGTGGGGGATACAATTACTCATGCAATAAATCCGTGCGAAAAGGCAATATCGGGATTTGAAGATGTAAAACCTATGGTGTTTGCGGGAATATACCCTGTTGATGCTGATGATTATGAGGATCTGAGAATCTCTATCGAGAAATTGCAACTGAATGATGCTTCATTATCATTTATCCCTGAATCGTCGGCTGCTCTCGGATTTGGATTCAGGTGTGGATTCCTCGGGTTACTTCACATGGAAATTATACAGGAACGTCTTGACCGGGAGTTTGATATGGATGTTATTACAACTGTTCCAAACGTTTCATTTAAGGCTTATACAACCAGGGGAGAAGTAATTGATGTTCATAACCCGTCAGGATTGCCTCCGGTCAATCACCTCGAACGTATTGAGGAACCTTATATAATCGCGCAAGTAATAACATTATCGGAATATGTTGGATCAATTATGAAACTTTGTATCGATAAGAGAGGTGTCCTGAAAAACCAGGTTTATCTTACACGCGACAGAGTCGAACTGACTTTTGAAATGCCTCTTGCGGAAATTGTTTTCGATTTCTATGATAAACTTAAAAGTATTTCTAAAGGATACGCCTCTTTTGATTATTATTATACAAGCTATCAAAAAGCTGATCTGGTACGACTTGATATTCTTTTGAATGGTGAAATGGTAGATGCACTTTCGACACTTATTTACAGGGGACATGCATACGAATTTGGCCGGAAGATGTGTGTTAAATTAAAAGAATTGATTCCCCGGCAACAGTTCGATATTGCGATACAGGCAGCCATTGGAGCTAAAATTATTTCCCGTGAAACAGTTAAGGCAGTCAGAAAAGATGTGACTGCAAAATGCTACGGAGGTGATATAACAAGGAAAAGGAAACTTTTAGAGAAACAGAAGAAAGGGAAGAAGCGTATGCGGCAGGTTGGAAATGTTGAAGTTCCGCAGCAGGCATTCCTGGCAGTTTTGAAACTTGATTAGGTATGTGGTATGTAGGGACGTTGCATGCAACGTCCCTACATACCTATCAACTGATAAGTTTATACCCTCTGCCATGAACATTCAATATTTTTACTGAAGGATCTTTCTTCAGATATTTTCTTAAACGGGTGATATACACATCCATGCTTCTGGCATTGAAATAGTTATCATCAATCCAGATAGTTTTTAACGCAAAGTTCCTCTCCAGTATCTCATTACCATGCCGACATAAGAGCTCAAGAAGTTCAGATTCCTTGGTCGTAAGTTTAATCGTCTGATCGTTGAAAGCAAGCATTTGTTTCAGGGTATCGAACGAATACCCGCCTATTGAATAGGATTCACTTTTTCTGTTCACAGCAGGGGAGGTTGTTCTTCTGAGTATAGCTTCAATGCGGTAAAGAAGCTCCTCCATTGAAAAGGGTTTTGTGATGTAATCATCGGCTCCCGATTTGAAGCCGTCAATTATATCTTCTTTTTGATTTTTTGCTGTGAGGAAAATAATTGGAATATCCGGATTTAAAAGCCGAATCTCTCTGGCAAGCTTGATCCCGTCCATTTCAGGCATCATAATATCCAGTATGCACAGGTCAAATGACCCGGTCGGGAATGCTTCAAAAGCCAGGTTCCCGTTAATAAAAAGTGCAGTCTCATAGTTTTTAGCGGTAAGATAGTTTCGTAGCAGCAGGCCCAGATTGTTGTCATCTTCTGCAAGTAGGATACTGATATTATTCATTTTAATCTGTTTTGTGGGAGAAATAATATGAATTTTGTTCCCTTGTTTATCTGACTTTCAACTTTTATGGATCCATTATGTTCATCAATAATTTTCTTAAGATAACTTAAACCGAGACCAAACCCTTTGACATTATGAACATTCCCTGAATGGACACGGAAAAACTTGTCAAAAATTCTTTTCAGGTTTTCTTTACCAATACCAATGCCTTTATCTTCAATGGATATAAAGATCCCTTTTTTGTTATTCCGCGTGGAGATTGTTATATCAGGATTATCCTTGGAGTATTTAATTGCATTATCAATAAGGTTTGAGATTGAATTCAGAAAATGAACTTCATCAATTAAAACCAGAGACATGGTTGCCTGAAAATCAATATTAATTGTTCCGTTACGGTCATTGATCTGGAGTGTAAAATTATCCACAGCCTTATCAATAATTCCATGAACATCCATCTCAACCAGGTTAAGCTTCATTTTCATCCTTTCAAATATAGCCATCTGAAGAACTTTTTCAACCTGAAATTTCAATCTCATACTCTCATCGGAAATAACTTTTGCCAGTCCGTCAATATTCTTATCCTTATCGGCTATCGTTTTATCTGCCATCATCTGGGAAGCCAGAGAAATAGTTGAAATGGGTGTTTTAAGCTCATGAGTCATATTGTTGATGAAATCGTTCCTAATTTCTGAAATCTTCTTCTGACGGAAGATTACAATAAATGTTCCTGTGGAGAGAATAATTAATATAAGGGTAAAAAGTAAAGTTATGAACCCCAGATTCCCGATTTTTTCAAACTTATAGTGTTGCTCCTGCAGACAATATAAGACTATTTGATTCTGACTTGGAACTGGGTCGTTAGGAAAGAGTTGAATAATGAATTTATTTGTGCCTGGTTTATCATTAAAGCCGGGTGTCTTCCAAATAGTTCCATAACGTCCTGAACGTATTGAATATTCAAAATTGAGATATATTCCGACATTATTAAGTGCAGTCCGGAGTTCCTCTTTAAGTTTTTCAGGGTTAATCCTTTCTCTTATATCAGGGGTGTTGCGAAGAATTTTCTCCATTATCTTCTCCAGGGAAACGATCTTATTGGTTACTCTTCCCTTAATTTCTGAATTTGTTATCTGAGAAGAAGGTTCGGTTGTTTCATCCGTAGAGTAAGAAGAGATGTTTTCAGATGATATAAAAATCTTATGACCTGAACTTATTATAGCTATCGGTTCTCCGGGATTATTTAGCCCATATGTTTCCAGAAGTGCTGAATTGGGTTGATATCCATGGAGTTTTTTTGCCAGTGGTGAATTAGCAGGAACTATTGCGGTAATTGAATCGGTTGATGCAGGATCTATATCTTCTACGATATTTTTGATTAATTCCTTTTCCTCCAGATCAAGAACCACTGATTCCAGGGCTTTATTTGCAAGGTAGCGGAATTGTTGATCAGTTATCACAATTGCTCCGCGGATCCAGTATAATTGTATAAATACCAGACCAGTGATTGCCAGAAAAAAAAAGACGGCCAGTAATACAATGGTTATCCGTTTCATACAATTACAAAAGTACTTGTATAAATTTCATATTGTCACACTTTAACTTTCTTTAACAGTAAGAAGTTTGGAGTGAACTAAAGTTTGGAGTGAGCTAAAGTTTAAAGTGCCTAAAGTTTTAAGGATGTTGAATTAATCAAATTCGACTCAACTCTAGGCACTCTAGGCACTTTAGGCACTTTAGGTACTTTTTTTTATTTTAACATATCATTAAATAATTGTTAATTTTCAGCTAATTAGAGAAATTTATTTTTTTATCCCGGGAATGCGTAATATATTTGTACAGGATTTGGCACGATATTTGAAATAGAAAATATAGAGGTTTTTTTCATAGGTTAGGTTAGTTTTAGGGTTATCAAAACTGTGGGCCGCATTCGCGGCCCACTTCTTTTTTACAATTTATTTGACAAAGTTGAAACTTTTATGACATTAAGATCCTTTTCTCGTGCCGTATGATAAATATGCCTTCTGATATGGCTCGATTTTTTTCTCTGGACCCAGGTAAGATCAATAACAAATGATGACTCATCTTTAAAAATAAGCTTAATTTTTTTCTGTCGGCGAGGCATTATAAGCTCCTTTATATCAATCCATTTGAATGAATGCGTCAAAGGCTTGAAGAATCCAAATTTGTACTCTATTTTATCTTTGTCAATTGAAATGAACAGATTTGTTCCTTTAAAAGTAGCGAAACCGGCTATTATGAATACCACCAGGCTAATACCGAAAGGAGCGATGGAAAGTACAGGTGAAATACTTTTTTGCCCAAGTATGAGACCTATAAACAAAACATATATTCCAGCCAGGAAAAATAATGCAGCAAAACTCCATATAAGGATTTTTCTTCCTTTTGAAAATTCCTCCTCTGACAGACTATAATACAAATTTTCCATACTTTATTGGGTTAGGTAATGTAAATTCTTATCCTTCATCGTATCAAGATCAATATTAAAAACAGCAGTAACAGAGTCAATTTCTCTCAGTTTTGAAGTTATAGTGTTAAGGTCGGATTCTTTTTCAGAAATCTGTATTTGTAAAAGATAATCGATGTTTTTAAGCTTATTCAGAAGAAAGTTTTTATCGGCGCGGTTTGAGATCAGGCTAAAATTAAGATCCGAAGGATCATCATTATTAGAAAATCTGCTGAACGCCAGTTCAGATTGAATATCCCCGGTTAGTTTGAGCGGGCTGATGTTCTTAAGAGAAATCCCGAATTTTTTATTTAATGAAAGGGATAGTTTATAATCCGGTTCGGCAGAAACGATTCCCAGCAGAAGGTAATCATTATTCTGATCAATATTAAGTTTTAACTTTGTGATTTTTTTAGTACTCTTCATCTTTTATAACTGAAACTGATAAAGTTAGAAAAAAAAAGAGATACAAATCCTTAACAGTTGTAATTATCTTTTAGTCTTTTCCAGGCCTGGCTGGCGGCTTCCTGTTCTGCCTCCTTTTTTGATGAACCCTGACCTTCACCAAACTCCTGCTTGTCAATAAAAAGAGTTGTTGAGAATACAGATTTTTTCATATTGAAATCATATTCCTCATTATATGTAAAAATCAGGTTTGATTTATTTTTCTGTACCCATTCAAAAACCAAGCTTTTATAATCTGAATCGGTTTTAACTATCAAATCCAGATCCAGATATTTATTAAGAACATTTTTTATAAAAAGTTTCTTAGTCTTCTTAAACCCTTTATCCAGAAAAACAGTTCCGATAAGCGCCTCAAAAGCATCTCCGTAAAGGTTTTTTGTAAGATGCGTTGAACTTATTTTGCTAATGAGTATTTTATTGATCCCCATGGATACAGCCAGTTGATTAAGCACATCGCGGTTAACGATCCGGGAACGGATTTTTGTGAGGAATCCTTCATTAGCTTCAGGGAATTTTTCGAACAGGTAATCTGATAGAATTGCATCCAGTACTGCATCTCCAAGATACTCAAGCCTTTCATTGTTCACTTTTTTACCATTTGGAAGTGTAAACGTAGCTGAACGGTGAATAAAGGCTACTTCATATAATTCCAGGTTTCCGGGACTGAATCCCAAAATATTCTTTAAACGGGAACTGAATTCCCGTTTATCCAATAAAAATGTTCCATTTATTCTTTTTCGGAATAGCGACACTAAACTTCAGCTTTTTTTATAACAACGGAAGCATTATGACCACCAAACCCAAATGTATTACTGATGGCAATATTGACTTTCCTGTGCTGTGCTTTGTTAAGTGTTAAATTCAGGTTCTGATCTATATCCGGATCCGGAACCTTAAAATTGATTGTTGGAGGTATAATATCGTGAACAACAGCCATAATCGCTGCAATAGCTTCAATAGCGCCTGCGGCGCCAAGAAGATGACCAGTCATGGATTTTGTTGAACTGATATTCATTTTATAAGCATGTTCCCCAAATACACTTACAATAGCTTTTGTTTCAGAGACATCTCCCAGCGGAGTGGATGTTCCATGCATGTTAATGTAATCGATATCTTCGACCTTCAGGTTGGCATCTGCGACAGCAAGCTTCATTACATTACGTGCACCGAGACCCTCCGGATGAGGAGCTGTAAGATGATAGGCATCAGCAGTTAATCCGGTGCCAATAAATTCTGCATATATCTTTGCACCCCTTGCTTTAGCATGTTCATACTCTTCGACAATCAGAGATCCGGCGCCTTCCCCCAGAACGAATCCATCACGGGTTTTATCAAATGGTCTTGATGCAGATTGAAATTCTGCATTATTTGTAGAGAGAGCCTGCAGAGCATTAAAACCTCCAATTCCCGGTTCGTTTATACTGGCTTCGGACCCGCCTGTGACAAAAATATCGGCTTTTCCCCAACGTATATAATTGACAGCATCAATTATTGAGTTTGTGGAAGAGGCGCATGCTGATACAGTTGCAAAGTTTGGTCCTCTGAAACCATATTTTATAGAAATTGCCCCTGCAGCAATATCTCCAATCATTTTTGGGATGAAGAACGGACTGAATCGGGGCGTCCCATCCCCAAGGACATAACCCTTAATCGCCTGAAAAAAGGTTTCAATTCCCCCGACACCTGAAGCCCATATAACACCAATCCTGTCTTTATCAACTGTATCAAGATTTAACCCTGAATCAATCAATGCTTCATCAGTAGCAACAAGCGCATATTGTGCATATAAATCCAGTTTGTTGGCTTCTTTTCTTTCAAAATACTTTGATGAGTCGTAGTTCTTTAATTCGCATGCAAATTTTGTTTTGAACTTTTCAGTATCAAAACGTGTAATCAATACTGATCCGCTGACACCGTTTTTTAATCCTTCCCAATATTCATGCAAATTATTACCCAAAGGAGTTAAGGCTCCTAGTCCTGTTACTACAACTCTTCTCATAAATGATTTTTTAAAAATGCAAATTATTTTGCATTCTCCTCAATGTACTTGATAGCATCACCAACCGTGCCGATGGTTTCTGCCTGATCGTCGGGAATTCCAATATTGAACTCTTTCTCGAACTCCATGATTAACTCAACTGTATCAAGAGAGTCCGCACCTAAATCATTGGTGAAACTGGCTTCCGGAGTTACTTCTGATTCGTCTACTCCAAGTTTATCAACTATTATTTCCTTTACTCTTGTGGCAATGTCCGACATAATAATAAATTTTAATTAATATTAATTTTTGAACATGCAAAGAAATATATTTGTACCATATTTTTCAAGACTTTTGATGTTTTTTTATTTATGCTCCAGTTTAATGTGTTGATAATTAGAAAAATAATCTTACTTTAATCGATTATTAAAAATTATTGACAAATATGCTAATTATCAAAATATGAGGAACATAGCAATTTTAGCCTCCGGCGCCGGCACCAATGCTGAAAACATAATTAAATACTTTTCGAACAAAAATACTGCTAAAGTAAGTCTCGTTTTATCCAATAAGCGTCAGGCTACGGTTCTAAAAAGGGCTGAAGCTAATAATATCCGGACAGTTTTTTTCGAACATAAAGAATTTTATATCACCGGTAAAGTACTCAGGTACCTCTTACTTTATAAAATAGACTTCATTGTTCTGGCAGGTTTCTTATGGCTTGTACCTGAAAATATCATCGATCAATATGAAGGGCGAATAATAAATATTCACCCCGCATTATTGCCTGCGTATGGTGGAAAAGGAATGTATGGCGAGATTGTTCATAAGACTGTGATTAACAATCATGATAAAGAATCAGGAATTACAATTCATTATGTCAACAAAATGTATGATAAAGGAGATATAATTTTNNCTGATACTCCGGATTCACTTGCTGAAAAAGTTCATGCCCTTGAATATCTGCATTATCCAAAGATCATTGAGGGATTGGTGGAAAAATTGCCTGATTTATTAATTAAAAGTCCCGAGGAGGCTTAAAACAACAGTTTTGATCTTTTCAAACTTATCCTTGTTCTCATCTGATACAGGTTCTACAGGCGGTGCATCAACTTTCAACGGATCTACTGGTGATCCGTTTTTGTAAAATCTGAAATCGAGATGGGGTCCGGTGGAAAGACCACTGGTGCCAACATAACCAATGATATCTCCCTGTTTAACAAATACCCCTGGCGAAACCCCTTCTCCGAACCTGCTCAGATGAAGATAAGCTGTCGCATATACACTATTGTGCTGGATTCTTACCATTCTTCCTGATCCGCCCTCATTTGTAGCAGATGTAATCCTGCCATCACCGATTGCACGAACGGGCGTCCCTACAGGCGCAGCATAATCAACCCCATAATGCGGTCGTACTATTCTCAGGATAGGATGCATCCTGGCTGAGGAAAAATGAGAGCTGATTCTCGAAAACTGCAGAGGAGCTTTCAAAAATGCTTTTCTTAGGCTTTTACCCTCAATATCAAAGAAAGACTCTTTCCCTTCCTGAATAAAAGGGATAGCAGTTATTGAGGAACCGGTCCTGTTAAACTGTGCCCCGTAAATCTTCCCGACACCCAAGGATTTGCCATCGATGAAAAACTCCTCATAAATAACCTTAAAATTGTCTCCCTTCTGCAAACCGAAAAAATCAACGGTCCACGCAAAAACTTCAGATAGTTCAACAACTAAAGAAGGATGCAGACCCCCATTAATCATTGCATCCCATAGGGAGGTTTCTATGGTACCGGATGAATATTTTATTTCACTTTTAATCTCTTTTCTGAAAGGAGTAATATTCAATGAATCATTAAAACTGAAAACAAAACAGGTTGTTGGATCATGCTCGTAAACCAGGTATCTGGCCCTTGCGATGCTGTCTTTATCGCAGAAAAGAATATAATTACTGCCCGACCTTATTTTCCTTACGTCGAAAACAGATCTGGAGTTTTTTAATGCCTGATCAATCTCTTGCATACTGACTCCATGTTTGAGGAGGATTTCTGAAAGGAATCCGTTTCTTTTAATATGACCGGAAACCAGGTCGAATGAATCGGTCGGGATACCGTACATAAATACAGGACTATTGACTTGTTGACTGGCAGTTGTATCTGATGGAGCTGTTACAAATTCAGTTTTAGTATTTTTTGAATTGTTACAGGAAATAATAAGAAAAGCAAGTAATAGTATGATAAGTGACCTCCTACGTAAATACATCAATTCTTTCAGATTAATTTTTTATAACTATATTAACAATCCTGTTTGGTACAACGATTATATTGGAAGGTGTTGAATTTCCAATCCATTTGTGTGACCTTTCATCTGAAAGAACAATTTTTATGATCTCTTCTTTTGACAGGTTGACCGGGAGCTCAATATTAAACCTTGTTTTGCCATTAAACGAAACAGGATAGTTGAAATTATCCTCCTTCATATAATCCTCATTAAAATCAGGCCAGGACTCGTATGCAAGAGATTTTTCGTAGCCAAGAGAATGCCAGACTTCTTCCGAAAGATGAGGCGCGAAAGGAGACAGGATTTTTGTAAATCTGGCAGCAGAGTCAGTGGTGATCTTTCCTTTTTTTGTCGCAAGATTCAGGAATATCATCATTGCTGAAATTGCTGTATTAAAATGTAGACTCTCAATATCACCTTCAACTTTTTTTATTGTCTGGTGGAGACCTTTTAAAATTTCAGGATCTTCATTGCCGATAAAAATATTCTCACTGTTTGTAAGGAACCTGCAAGCTCTCCCAAGAAAGCCAAATACACCTTTTACCCCTTTTTCATCCCATGGCTTTGTTACATCAAGAGGTCCCATAAACATTTCATAAAGTCTTAAGGAATCAGCTCCATATTTAGATGTAACATCGTCAGGATTTACCACATTTTTAAGCGATTTTGACATTTTGGCGACTATCTGCCTGAGTTCGGCGCCAGTCTCTTTATGAAAATATTTACCCTCCCTCTCTTCTATCAGGTCACCAGATATTTTTGATCCGGTTTCTGACTCATAAGCAAAGGCGAGGATCATCCCCTGATTGAATAATCTCTGATAGGGTTCATCGGTCGAAACAATCCCGAGATCAAACAATACCTTATGCCAGAACCGGCTATATAAAAGGTGAAGCACTGCATGTTCCGCTCCGCCGATATAAAGATCAACAGGCATCCAGTATTTTTCTTTTTCCCTGTTAAAAATCAGCTTGTCGTTTTTTGGGTCAATGAAACGTAAATAATACCAGCACGATCCTGCCCACTGAGGCATTGTGTTGGTTTCCCTTCTTCCTTTGCGTCCGTTTTTGTCAGATATATTCAACCATTCCTCCGAATTGGAGAGAGGCGACTCACCTGATTCCCCCGGAAGGTAATTTTCAAGTTCAGGCAGTTCAAGAGGGAGTTCATTATCGTTCATAACTGTAACCTCACCATCTTCCCAGTGGATAACCGGGAAGGGTTCGCCCCAATATCTCTGCCTGCTGAAAAGCCAGTCGCGAATTTTGTAATTGATTTTTGAAGAACCCAGTTTTTCGGATTCAAGCCATGCTGTTATCTGTGCAATTCCGGCTTCTTTATTTAACCCGTTAATATCAATACCTGTCGATTTATCCGATGAATTAATATATTTCCCGTCCTCCGTCCAGCATTCTGTCCCTGCTAGAATTCTTTTTTTCTGTTCGGGGTCAGAAACATCGGGATCCTGTATGCAGATTATCGGAAGATTGAATTTCTGTGCAAATTCGAAGTCTCTCGTGTCATGAGCGGGAACAGCCATAATCGCACCGGTCCCGTAACCGGTCAATACATAGTCAGCTACCCAGATGGGTATCTGCTTTTTATTTACAGGATTAATGGCATACCTGCCGGTGAAGACCCCTGTCTTTTCTTTTGCCAGATCCGTCCTGTCGAGGTCCGATTTCAGCGAGGTTGCTTTAATATACCCATTAACAGAATTTTTATGTTCACTTGTTGTAATAATATCAGTAAGAGGATGTTCCGGTGCAATTACCATATAAGTGGCACCAAAAAGCGTGTCTGGACGGGTTGTAAATACGGTGAGGTTAGAATTCAGTCCTTCAATTTTAAAATCGACCTCAGCGCCGGTTGAACGGCCTATCCAGTTGCGCTGCATATCCTTGATCCCCTCTGGCCAGTCGAGTTTATCAATTCCTTTTAACAGCCTTTCGGCATAAAGAGGAATACGAAGCATCCATTGTTTTAGATTTTTCTTTTCAACTCTGTTACCGCATTTCTCATGGGAGCCGTCATTCAGTACCTCTTCATTTGCACAGACAGTCTTGCAGCTTGGGCACCACCAGACCTGAGCATTGTCGTAATATGCGAGTCTCTTTGAATTAACATAGGTTACTTTTTCCTTCTCATCTAATCCCGATGGAATCTCTAATTCGGAAACAGGTCTGCCTTTCTGAAGTTTATCGTCAAACCAGGTATTATACAGCCTGATGAATATCCACTGGGTCCATTTAAAGTATTTTGGATCAGTGGTATTTATCTCCCTATCCCAGTCATAGCTGAGTCCGAGTTCTTTTATCTGCCTTCTGAATGTATCGCAGTTATTTTTTGTTGTGATTGAAGGATGTGTTCCGGTTTGAATTGCATATTGTTCTGCTGGCAGACCGAATGCATCCCATCCCATCGGATGGAGTACATTGAATCCTTTCAT
>PMNJ01000082.1 GCA_003162595.1 Bacteroidales bacterium
CAGAAATTAACGTCTGTAGCAGGGAAAAATGTGATTAAAGGAGGAAAAGCATCATGGGATTTCTACTGGCAGTTATTTGGCAGGAATTCCATTGATAACAAAGGGCTGCTCATCAAACAGTATGTGCATTTTGATAAGGGTATGGATAACGCCTACTGGGATGGCAGGCGTATGGTTTACGGCGATGGTGATGGAACTGTCTTCACCAGTTTCACAAGCGATATAGACGTTATCGGTCATGAGCTCACACATGGAGTGACGGAAAATGAAGCCAACCTTGATTACGAAAATCAGGCGGGCGCTTTAAACGAATCCTTTTCCGATATTTTTGGCATAATGATTAAACAAAGATTTAATAATCAGGATGTTAAAAAATCAAACTGGTTGATTGGCGAAAAGGTGATGATTGGCCCGAAATATGCATTACGCAGTCTCAAAGCTCCTGGAACGGCATATATAAATCATCCTGAATTAGGAAGTGATCCGCAGCCTGCAACTATGGATAAGTACCAAAACCAGCCGGATACAGAATCAGGAGATTTTGGAGGAGTGCATATTAACTCGGGGATCCCGAATTTTGCATTCTATGTAACGGCTTTCAATATGGGAGGTTATGCATGGGAAAAAGCGGGACGTATCTGGTACGCAGTATTAACTGATGCCAGTTTAGCTCAGGATGCCAAATTTATTGATGTAAAAAACCTGACCATTGTTCATGCAGAAAAAACCTATGGCATTAATAGTCTTGAGGTAAAAGCTGTAAAGCAGGGATGGTCTGAAGCAAAAGTTTAGATGGTACGATGAAAATAAAACTTATTAGAACAGGAGGATTTATTCCGATAACAAAGGAAGCAGAAGCTGATGTGAATCTGTCTGATAAACAGGTTAAGCAGTTGCTTGAAATTATTCAACCTGACCGTATTGCATCGCCGATCAAAGATGGTCACTATTATTTACTGGACATAGGAACTAAGAGCACTCTTGTTGACCTTGAAAAAGTGCCTGATGAATACAAGTCGATTTTCAATAAGCTGAAAAGCGATCTGAAGTTTATAAAATAGTGAAGACTATGTCAGATTAGAGTTCTAATATTAACTTTAGATGTATTTTTGTATTCAATTGACTCGAAGAATATATGACTTTTTCGTATAAATCAACGATAAAATACCTGCCGGTTTTATTATTGGTATTCCTATTCGGAAGTATTTCAGCCCAGGATGATTATGAGATACAGGTTTACAGTTCACAAACAGCACCAAAAGGGAATACTCTTTTTGAACTTCACAGCAATTTTACCCCTGTTGGGAACAAGCAATATTCAGATAATATATTTCCTTCAGATAAGATCGTGCATGAAACACTGGAAATAACTCATGGTTTTTCTGATATATTTGAAATGGGTATTTATTTTTTCAATGCCATTGGCAGCAATGGAAGAACAGGTTATGCAGGTTCTCATATCCGACCCCGTGTAAGAATTCCGGAATCATGGAATCTTCCGGTAGGATTAAGTGTTGGATCGGAAATCGGTTATCAGCGGATTGGATTTTTTAATAATCACTGGTTATTTGAGATCCATCCGATAATTGATAAAGAATTCGGGAGGTTTTACATCGCCATTAATCCAACCTTCGACTGGAATATAGACAGATCCGCTGATTTTGAATTCAATCCCTGCATGATGGCCAGCTATAAAATCAGCAAAATAGCGGACCTTGGTCTCGAATGGTACAGCGGCTATGGCCCGGTTCAGGATATCCTTCCATGGGACCAGCAGCACCAGGTGCTGTATATAGCCACCAATATCAATTTCGGAACTAACTGGGAGTTTAATGCAGGCATTGGCCGTGGTCTCAACTCATCAACTGATCCGTGGATAATAAAATGCATCCTTGGGAAAAGTTTTGCCTTTTAACTAATATTTCAGAGACTCAGGTCACAGAGATCATTTTTGACAACTATTGTATGTTTAATAACTTTGCTTCAGACAAGTAACTAACTATTTAAGTTCCTATGAATATACTTTTGATTGAGGACGAGGTAAATGTATCCACCTTTATAAAAAAAGGGTTGGAGGAGGAATCATATCATGTTGATGTTGCTTTTGACGGTTATACAGGGAAAAAATTAGCGCTTCAGGAAGCATATGATCTTATTTTATTAGATATTATTCTCCCTCATATAAATGGATTAGAGGTGTGCCGGATGTTAAGAGAAGAAAAAATTGAAATTCCTATTTTGATGCTCACAGCACTTGGTTCAACAGATAATATTGTTACCGGGTTAAAAACAGGTGCAGACGATTATTTAATAAAACCGTTTAAATTTAAAGAACTCCTTGCAAGAATTGATGCACTAATCCGAAGAAACCAAAACAGGATAATAAATCCGGCTTTTAACTTTGCCGGTTTGGAATTAAATGACTTTACCAAAGAAGTCAGGAGAAACGGGCAGTTAATAAAATTAACAGCAAGGGAGTTTTCTCTTTTGCATTATTTTATCAGCAACCTTGGAATTGTTAAATCGCGCACTCAGATCCTGGAATCAGTGTGGGGAAATTCTTATGATAATAATTCAAATGTTGTAGATGTTTATGTTAATTATCTGCGAAATAAGATAGATAAAGACTATTCTCCTAAATTTATTCATACCGTGACCGGAATGGGATATATCTTTAAAGAGGGCGGAAATGAAAATTAAGACTAAACTATCTCTTTTATTTACCTTGACTATTGCTCTTCTATTGGTTGCACTGAATCTTTTTATTTATTCAATAAGTAAATCCTATGCATCAAATGATTTTTTTTATCGGCTTAGGATGCGGACATATGCTGCTGCAAATGTGTATTTGGAAGAAGATGAGGTTAGTAATAAGGTTTTTCAGGGATTTCAGAAAGTACTGCTTGAAAGAATACCAGGAGAAACAATTATGGTTTACGATTCATTGAATCAACCTGCTTTTATCAGGGATTCTATCCCGTCAGTATACCCTATAAAGACTATTGAAAAAACAAGAAAAGAAAAAACTTACAAGAACAAGAAGAATGGTATTTATACATATGGTATTTTTTATCCTGACAATCAGGGCGATTTCGTAATCCTTGCTTCTGCATCCGATAAAATTGGTGATACAAAACTGACTCAGCTTGGAAATGGCTTATTAATCGCTTTCTTCTTCAGTATTTTTATTTCATTTTTTATAGGAAGATTTTTTACTATGAAGATGCTTAAACCTATAAACGAAATTATTGATTATGTTAACAAAATCACCGATTCTAATCTGAATTTAAGATTAAGCCAAGGGAATGGGAAAGATGAACTTGCTGAACTTGCCATTACATTTAATAATATGCTCGAACGCCTTGAAAATGCGTTTGAACTTCAACAAAATTTCGTTGCGAGCGCTTCACATGAATTAAGAACTCCGCTCACTTCAATTATCGGCAATATTGAAGTATTGCTTTCGAGGCAAAGAAATTCGGAAGAATACAAAATTGTTTTGCAAACTGTTCTTGAGGAAGCTGAACGATTACATAAGTTAAGTGACGGTCTGCTAAATATTGCACAGGCCAGTTCTGACATTAATAACATTAAAATGGAATATATCCGTATAGATGAATTGCTCGAAGAATCAAAAAATGCAGTGCAAAATCAGATGTCTGAAAGCAAAATGGACCTATATTTTGAAAATATGCCGGTTAATTCTGATGATCTTCTTATTAAAGGAAACAAAAATCTTTTACTTATTGCATTTGAAAATTTATTTGAAAATGCTAATAAATTTTCTGAAAACAGAAATATAAAAATTAATCTCATTAACTCTCCTGAGGCCATTACAGTGGTTATAAGTGATACTGGGATTGGCATTCCTGAGAAGGACCTCAGTAATATATATCAAACTTTTTTTCGTGCAGAAAACGCACGTTCATTCAGTGGCTCGGGAGTTGGTTTATCTTTATGCCAGAAAATTATTCTACAGCACAAAGGCAACCTTTCAATTAAATCAGAATTAGGGAAAGGCACTGTGGTAAGTGTTCTGTTAAGGAAAGGTTAAATAATTCCGGAATATCTGATTCTAATCATTTTCTAATCTTATTCTAATCTTATTATAATATCCCTGGCATAAATTTGCGCCATATTATTTATAATAACATTAGAGTTATGCTTAGAATAATTATTTTGTTATTCTCAGTTTGTTTCATTGCTGTAAAAGTAGAGGCACAATATAAATTTCAGAATGATACTGTTTTATTGTCACTTCAGGATGCTGAGACCTCTTTCCTGAAAAATAATTTCGATCTGCTTGCTGCAAAATATCAAATTGCCGAAGCCGATGCAGCTATAATTCAGGCAAAACTGTGGGACAATCTTAATTTAAATTTTGAACTGGGTGCATACAATAATGATACTAAAAAATGGTTTGACATCTCCCCAACAGGTGAAACGGCTGTCATTTTACAGCAACTCATTTATCTTGCCGGGAAAAGGGATAAAAGGATTAATCTTGAAAAAATCAATTCACAAATTGCTAAGTACAAGTTTTATGATTTAATGCGTTCCTTACGTTATGAATTAAGAACCTCTTTTTTTGAATTATATTTTTTACAAAAATCGCTTTCGGTTTATGACCGCGAACTTACCGCATTAAAATCACTTACAAATGCTTATGCAATAGAATATAAAAAAGGTAATATACCTTTTAAAGAGCTTGCACGTTTACAGGCGTTACAGTTTAATCTTGAGAACGAGAAGATTGATGTACTTAAAAACCTGACTGAAAGACAAAGTATTATTGTTCTGTTTACCGGTGATTCCCTTGCGAGGCCTATAAAACCTGTTCTTGATGTTTCCGCTTTCGATAATATAAATCCTGCATCATTCAGCCTCGGACAGTTATTTGATTGGGGTTTGTCTAACCGGTACGATCTGAAGATTTCCGAAGCACAAATACAATCCGAACAAATGAATTTTTCATTGCAAAAGGCAATGCGCATACCTGATTTAACAATAGGAGCGAGGTACGATAAGGCAGGAAGCTATGTTCATAATTATAATTCTCTTTCTTTAGGTTTTGACCTTCCGTTATGGAACCGCAATCAGGGTAATATACTAATAGCTGAAAATAAAATTGAAGAAAGCAAAGCGCTTAAAAACCAGAAAGAGCTTGAAGTGAAAAATGATATTAATAAAGCATTTGTACAACTTATTGAAACAGATAAGCTTTATAAATCATCATTGCAAAAATTTGACAGTAACTATGATAATCTTTTTGATGGAATTACTTCTGCCTATCAGAACCATACTATAAGCTTACTTGAGTTCATTGATTATTATGAAATGTATAAAAACTCAAAAAGCGAATACTATCAGCTTCAAAATAGCCGTCTTGATGCCATGGAAAACTTGAATATGGCCACAGGCACAATTATTATAAAATAAATTCCCATGAAACGAAGGAAGGTAATATTTGGTTCAGGTTTAATTATTGCATTTCTATTAGGGTATTCATGCAAAAATCATGTTCCATCAGATGGCAATGCTCATCAAAAATTTTGTATTCCCGATTCGCTCATGAAACATCTTACCTACGATACATTACATATGGAATATGTTAATAGCGAACTCGCTCTTTTGGGGAAAATTGCCTTCAACGAAGATAAGGTATCAAAAATTTTCCCTATGGTGAGCGGTCATGTAACTGATGTAGAAGTTTCGCTGGACGATTATGTTGAAAAAGGTAAAGTTCTTGCAGTGATAAGGAGTACTGAAATGGCAAATTATTTTAATGAGTATAAATCCTCTCAGTCAGAACTAGCCATCGCTGAAAAAAATCTGGAAGTAACAGGCAGTATGAGAAGCAGCGGAGTGAGTTCAGAGAAAGATTACATGGTCGCTCAAAACGAATATCAGAAAGCCATGGCTCAATACGAGAAGATAAAAGAGATTCTTACAATTAATGGGAGTTCATTCCCTGTAAATGGTTCTATCGGTTCCGGATATGTAATTAAAGCCCCGATAAGCGGATTTGTTGTTGATAAGAATGTCACAGTTGGTATGGATCTTAGGCCTGATGCTAACGATAATCTATTCACAATCAGCGACCTTAAAGAACTTTGGGCAACAGCTAATGTTTATGAAACCGATATTTCAAAAATTAAGATTGGCTCTGATGCAGAAATTGTCACTTTAAGTTATCCTGATAAAAGATTTACCGGTAAGGTAGAACGTATCTCTAATATTCTGGATCCTGAAACAAAACTTATGAGTGTAAAAATAGGTCTCAGAAATTCAGGATATGAATTAAAGCCGGGTATGTTTGCTCACATCGTTATTCGATTTCCTGACGATAAGAAAATGTTAGCTGTTAAAACCAGCTCCATCATTTTTGATGATAACAAAAGCTATCTGTTGCATTTTCGAACCAAATGCGATATATCTGTTCAACAGGTTACTATTCTAAAATCAGTCAACGATGTGAGTTTTATTGAAGGCGATTTGTTACACGAAGGCGATCTAACTGTGGCCCGAAACGGATTGTTTATCTATACGGCATTAAAAAATTTATAAAGCTTCCTGACAAAACCATTGTACAACCATAGCATATGAACAATTTAGTTAAAAACATTATTTCCTTCTCACTGCGACATAAGCTCTTTGTTTTTTTCATGACCGGAATTTTTACTGTCGCAGGCATTTATTGTTTTATAAAGACGCCCATTGTAGCTTTTCCTGATTTTACCAATACTCAAATACAGATCATTACTCGTTGGCCCGGACGCAGTGCACAGGAAGTGGAACGATTTGTTACGATTCCAGTCGAAATTGCCATGAACAGTGTTCAAAGAAAAACCAATCTCCGTTCACAGTCATTATTCGGACTTTCAGTAGTTACCTTAGTGTTTGAAGATAATGTGGAAGATATGTATGCAAGGCAACAGATTACAGGATTGTTACCTTCTATTGATTTTCCTGAAGGTACTGATTTTGAGCTTACCCCGCCAACAGGTCCCACAGATGAAATTTTCCGTTATACGCTATTTTCAAAACATTATACTCCTTCCGAACTGCGAACCCTTCAGGATTGGGTGATTGACCGTAATCTTCGTACCGTACCAGGTGTGGCTGATGTGGTTGCATTTGGCGGTCCGATTAAAACTTATGATGTGAATGTCAATCCGGACCTTCTTTCGCAGTATGACCTCACAGCGCTCGACGTATATGATGCAATAAGCAAGAGTAATGTAAATGTAGGTGGTGATGTGATTGAAAAGTCGGCGCAGGCATTTATTGTGCGCGGTATCGGTCTTATCAATAATATGGACGATATAAGTAACATCGTCATTAAAAATGTAAAAGGCACTTCACTGCTTGTCAAAAATGTTGCCGAGGTAAGAGAATCAAACCAGCCACGATTAGGCATGGTAGCTCGTGGCCATGAATCAGATGTGGTGGAAGGTATTGTACTGATGAGAAAAGGTATTGACCCGGGTCCAGTTCTAAACGCTCTTAGAGAAAAAGTAAAAGAGATGAACGAAAAAATATTACCGGCCGGGGTAGAACTTCAAACCGTATACGACAGGCAAAATCTCATAAATTTTTGTTTGCATACAGTATTTCACAACGTATTACTGGGCATAATTCTGGTTACTGCGGTAGTGTTTATTTTTATGCGCGACTGGAGGGCAACTCTTATAGTTTCGCTTATTATTCCGCTCTCGCTTCTATTTGCTTTCATTATGCTTTATTTAAAAGGAATGTTTGCAAATCTTATTTCCATTGGCGCTATTGACTTTGGAATTTTAATTGATGGCGCTGTAGTGATGGTTGAAGGGGTATTTGTAGCTTTGGGATATTATGCTGCTGAGATCGGAATGGAAAAATTTAACAAGGTGGCAAAGCTTGGTCTCATCAGGCGTACAGGGGTTGACATGGGGAAAGCCATATTATTCTCAAAACTAATTATCATAACAGCACTTATTCCCATTTTCTCTTTTGAAAAAGTAGAAGGAAAGTTATTCTCCCCGCTGGCTTATACACTCGGTTTTGCTTTGCTTGGTGCTTTATTTTTTACACTCACTTTCGTTCCGGCTCTGACAAGCCGTTTGCTTCATAAAAATGTTGTTGAAAAACATAATCCCATTGTCTCAGGGATGATGAAATATTATGAAAGACTCTTTGATTGGGTAATGGGGCATAAAAGACTCAGCTTCTGTATTGCAATGTTAATTGTCGGCCTTACCTTTTTTTCAGCGAAATTTCTGGGTTCTGAATTTATTCCGCATTTGAATGAAGGTTCCCTTTGGGTAGAAGGTAGTGCGCCAATGAGTATTTCATTGCCAGAAGCTAAAATACTTGCTGACAGTATGCGATATGATCTGTTAAGATTTCCTGAAGTACACGAAGTAGTGTCACAGATCGGTCGACCTGATGATGGTACTGATCCCAAAGGATTTTATGATATTGAATGTCTCGTAGATCTGTACCCTAAAGAAAAATGGAAATCCCATCTTACAAAAGATGAGTTGATTGATAAAATGCAGCAACGGTTAGACTCAAAATATGTTGGAGCAGTCTGGAGTTTCTCTCAACCTATTATTGACAATGTAAATGAGGCAGTTGCCGGAATTAATGTAAACCAGGCTGTAAAAGTATTTGGTGAAAATTTGGATACTATATCAAAAATTGCTAGGCAGGTATGTGAAAAAATTATTTCTGTTCGTGGTATGGAAGATGTGGGTGTTCTGAAAAATCTGGGTCAGCCGGAACTTCAGATTAAACTAAACAGAGGAAAGATGGCTGTTTATGGAATTTCAGCTGCTGAAGCAAATGCAGTAATCGAGCTTGCTGTTGGCGGAAAGGCTGCATCTCAATTATATGAAGGTGATAAGAAATTCGATATTCGCGTACGCTATCAATACTTGTTCAGAAAATCAGAAACTGAAATCGGCGAATTGATGATTCCTACTGCTTCAGGTGAAAAAATCCCACTCAAAGAAATTGCCGATATCAAACTGGGCAGCGGTCCATCATTCATTTACCGTAACAATAACAAACGCTTTACAGCAGTGGCATTTGCAGTGCGTGGAAGAGATCTTGGAAGCACAGTTACCGAAGGACAAAAAAAAATATCAGATGAAATTAAGTTGCCAAAAGGATACACTATTCAATGGAGCGGTGATTATGAAAGTGAAATCAGGGCAATGACCAGATTATCTATCGTGGTTCCGGTCAGCCTTATAATCATATTTGTTATTTTACTGGTTCTATTCCGTAAAGTAAAAGATGTATTGCTCGTACTTATGAATGTTCCATTTGCACTCATTGGAGGAATTTTAGCATTGCTCATAAGTGGGACTAACTTTAATATTGCTGCTGGAATTGGATTTATTGCATTGTTCGGAATATGTATTCAGAATGGTGTGATTATTATTTCGGTATTCAAACAGAACCTTGCGAAAAGGATGTCGCTTTATGATTCTTTGAAAAGTGGAGTTATGAGCCGTGTGCGCCCTGTCGTAATGACGGCCCTCATGGCAATTTTCGGACTTCTACCTGCAGCAATTTCCACAGGTATTGGTTCGGAAACACAAAAACCGCTTGCCATCGTTATTGTTGGAGGGTTAGTCAGCGCGACTCTGCTTACACTTTTAATTTTCCCTGTTATAGTTCACAGAATGTACAGGGGAAAACATGCTGCTAGGTCTATAAACTAATTTATTATGGATATTGTTATTGAGAATCTCACAAAAAGATACGGGAGTCAGAAAGCAGTTGATAATTTATCACTTAAAGTTGCCACCGGCGAGATTTTGGGCTTTCTTGGTCCTAATGGTGCTGGAAAAACTACAACTATGAAAATCATTACAAGTTTTATTGCACCTGATGAAGGGAATGTTTATATCGGGGGAAAATTACTTGCCGATAATTACCATGAACTTAAAAAGCATATCGGATACTTATCCGAGAACAATCCTTTATACCAGGATATGCCTGTAATCGATTTTCTGAATTTCTGTGCAAAAATTCAGGGAATTGAAAGAAACAGGATCGCTGATCGTGTTACTGAAATGATACACATTACAGGGCTTAAAAGAGAGAAACATAAAAAAATCGGAGAATTATCAAAAGGTTATCAGCAGCGGGTAGGTCTGGCGCAGGCAATAATTCATGATCCTGAAATTTTATTACTTGATGAGCCAACCTCCGGACTCGATCCGAACCAGATTGTGGAAATCAGAAAAATGATTCGTGAATTGGGAAGTGAGAAAACTGTTATACTGAGTACCCATATTTTACCTGAAGTAGAGGCAACCTGCGACAGAATATTCATAATTAATAAAGGTAGGATTGTGGCTGATGGAACTGCTGAATCACTTCGTAATCAGGCGAAAGGATCAGATATACTAAAAGTAAAAATTGAGGATGGCGACGCGGATACGATTGTGAAAACAATAAAAGACCTGCGATCTGTTTCATCAGTTGAATTGACAGACCGCAATTTAAACCGCTTCGATGTTCATTCGACCGACAAAAATGTGAACCGCGAAATATTCAGACTTTGCGTCGAAAATAAGTGGGCGCTTACTGAAATGACATCATTCGAAACAAAACTGGAAGACATCTTCAGAGACCTGACAATGAATTAATACCCTTTAATGATGAAAACAATCTGGATAATTACCAAACGGGAATTGAGTTCATTTTTTGATTCACTGATAGCTTTTATTATAATTATTCTTTTCCTTGGTTTCACCGGGTTTTTTACCTGGATATCAGGTTCAGACATATTTATGACCGGACAAGCCACTCTTCAATCGTTTTTTTCTATATCATACTGGACTTTGTTTTTTTTTATACCTGCCTTAACTATGCGTTTGATAGCCGAAGAAAAGAAAACGGGGACAATTGAGATGCTTCTTACGAAAGCTGTTACCGACAGGCAGGTAATCCTTGGTAAATATTTTGCAGCACTCATCCTAATTATAATAGCCCTTCTTTTTACTTTTCCCTGGGTAATCACCATTTCAAAATTGGGCAATCTTGATACAGGTGGTGTTATTTGCGGTTATTTGGCCTTAATACTTATGAGCGCAGCATACACCAGCATAGGTCTTTTTGCAAGTAGTATAACCAATAACCAGATTGTGGCTTTCCTTTCAGCTTTATTCATCGGCTTGTTTTTCCATTTTATTTTTGAAATAATTGCTGCCGATATGACCGGATCTTTTGGACGGATCATCAATTATTTAAGTGTAAATGTACATTTTGAAAGTCTTTCCCGGGGAGTTGTAGACTCGAAAGACCTGGTCTACTTTGGATCAATCATATATTTGGGATTGTTTCTTACTGAAGTATCCCTTTCGAAACGAAATGCTTTCAATTAAAGATCTGAAAATCAGAAGAAAATATAATGAAATCAACAAAAATATCCACTACATTAATTTTAACAGCAGTTATTGTAATCATTGTGAATATACTTTCTGAGAACTACAAGTTCAGACTCGATCTTACAGAAAGGAAAGAATACACCCTGAGCAAAGCAACCAGGGATATTCTGAATAACCTGGACAAACCAGTAACAGTTTCAGTATATTTTTCGAAAAACCTTCCTTCGAGAATAGCAAATGTATCAGGGGAACTTAAAGATCTTCTGATTGAATATAGTGACAGGTCGAAAGGAATGGTGGTTTATAAGTTTATAGATCCGAATGAAAGTGATGAAATGGAGAAAGAAGCTGTTCAGAACGGTATTCACCCTATTGTTATAAACTTAAGAGAAAAGGACCAGGTTAAACAACAAAAAGCATTTCTTGGTGCTGTAGTTTCAATGGGAAAAGAGAAAGAAATAATACCTTTCTTCCAACCTGGTTCTGCAATGGAGTATTCATTGTCAGCAGCTATAAAAAAACTTTCAATAGTTGATAAGCCTTCAATTGCCTTGATACAGGGACATGGAGAGCCATTTGTTAGCGATATGGGCCAGGTTTATAATGAATTAAGTGTTCTATACAATGTTGAAACATTAACTCTGTCTGATACTGCCTCCATTCCGGATAAATATAGGACGATTGCCATCATAAGACCAAGAGATACAATCCCTCCTTCACAATTATTGATTTTGGATAAATATCTTGCACGGGGAGGGAACCTCTTTATAGCAGTGAATCGTGTGACAGGAAACATTACAAATGCCAGGGGAACATCTGTAAGTGTTGGAATGGAAGCTTGGCTTGGTAAAAAGGGAGTTACAATCTCTGATAATTTCATTATTGATGCAAGTTGTGGATCTGCTGAAATCCAGCAGCAAATTGGCAATTACACAGTTAAATTTCCATACTTGCCAATAATTCATAAGTTTGCCAATAACCCTGTTACCAAAGGTCTGGAAGCTGTTAGTTTACAGTTTACAAGTCCGATAGTTTTTTCCGGAGACAATTCAATTAAATTTACCCCTGTTGCTTTCTCTTCTGATAAATCGGGCATCTTAAAAACACCCCTTACTTTTGATCTTCAAAAACAATGGCAACTGAGTGATTTCCCATTGTCTTCACTTGTTGTAGCATGTATTATTGAAGGAAAATTATCAGGTACCAATAACTCAAGGATAGTTCTTGTTTCAAATGGTGATTTCGCTGTCAGTTCTCAACGAAGGAATCAATTACCGTCAGATAATATAAGTCTCCTGGTGAACTCCATCGATTGGTTGTCTGATAATACAGGTTTAATTGAACTAAGGACCAAAGAGATAACTTCACGTCCTATAAAACATCTGGAAAATAGTACAGCAGCTTTTTTAAAATGGTTTAATTTTCTTGCACCGATTATCCTGATTATTGTCTATGGACTCGTTAGAATGCAACTTAACCACAGGAAAAGAATAAAAAGAATGGAGGTAAGCAATGAATAATAGGTTTAATAATAAAAGACTGCTATACCTGCTTACAGGGCTGATTACAATCCTGATTGTGACAATGCTGATAAAAATCCCAAAAGAAAAGGCAACATTTAAAAGTGATATTGTTGATTTCGATACTTCAGCCGTAATCAAAATCATTCTTAATAACAGGATAAGTGAAGGGAATACTGTTGAATTTAACAGAAGCGATGATAAATGGACAGTCCGGCAGGGTAAGATAGTTTCTGCCGCTGAGGAAGGAGCGGTTCAGAATATCTTGAGTGAAGTACTTAATATTAAACCACAGAGCCTTGCATCGATTAACAAATCAAGATGGCAGGAATTCGACCTGACCGACAGTCTTGCAACGCGCATTAAATTTTTAGATAGTAAAGGAAAGATACTTGCTGATATTATGATAGGGAAACTCGACTTTAAGCAACCTGACAGACCAAATGGAGGATTTAGTGGGAACAATATTAAAATGACATCATATGTGAGACTGTATAATGGGAAAGAAGTGTATGCAGTTGATGGTTTAATACCATTTTCATTTAATATAAAGTTTAATGACTGGAGGGATAAAACCCTCTTATGCTCCGGCAAGAATGAAATAGACAATATTAGTTACATATATCCAGCGGACAGCAGTTTTGAGCTCATCAAAAAAAACTCAATATGGTATACGGACGATCTGATAGCCGATTCATCAAGTGTGGCAAATTATCTTAATACCCTTGTTTTGATGAAAGGTCAGGAAATAAAAGATGATTTTATGCCAGTTTCAATTCCTGTATATCAGATGATAGTTCAGGGGATAAATTCATTAAGCTTTTCAATTAAATGTTATAAAGGAGAAAGTCCTGATGAATATATTGTAAATTCAAGCCTGCAGCCTGAAGTATACTTCATAGATAGAAAGAATGGAATATTTAATCAGCTGTTTAAACCACGAAGCTACTTTTTTAAACATGGTTCATAGGAACGTGATTATATTACTTATTTTCAGATTATAACATGAATACGAACTGAAAAAACATTTACAGGTCCCCTGTCTTTATTATATCCCGGGTTTAGTATAAACTGGTAAGTACCTGATATGAGACTTCTTTATTTGAAAATATGATTTGTTTAAAGAATAGCCTTGCTAATTCAAATGCTGGTGCAGGGTCGCCAATTCTGTAAGTTTCGCCATTTGTTGAAGCGCCAACACCCAATGAAGAACTAAGTCCTGCGCCACCGCCAATTTCAGGATTTATATAAATACCAGCTCCCTGCCATAACTTAGCACCGAAAAATAGTGTGGATGTAATTGAACGTTTCGTTTCCGCTTGTGGAACTAAACTATTCTGACCGGTATATTTCGCATTAAGTACCAGTGCGGGTTTGATTTGTCAAGCTATTTCATTCCAAAAAATAACGGAAAACCAAACACCACAATTAATACCCAGATTACATAAACAGGTAAGTATTTTGAGATCGTCAATTCCACTTTTTCAAGTTCCGCCTTTTTGAAATTAATTTTATAGAGATCTATTGTAATCATGATCAGGTTGACAAAAATCAGAATATTAGAAACCAGAATTGCCAGTCTGTTTGGTGTTAGTCCAAATTCACCAAGACGGTAAAAAATTGCAGACAGGGCAATTAAATTAATTAAAAGAGTAACTATTGAAAGGATGAACAGAACCAGTTCATTGAACTTTTGTTTCATATTCCTTGAAGTCTCAGAAACCGAAAAGACTATAAGTGCCATAACACCCAGAAGCATTATATTAAAAATCATAAGAAAATTCCTGTCGTTGTACGGATCTTTTCCTGATATCGGAATAGCAATAAGATAAATTACTAAAGTGATCAGTACCAATGGGCTGAAGATAGTAGCAATAATATGTGCTATCCTGTTTGTAAGGGTAGTGTAGTTTCTCAGGACGTAACTCGTGAGAACAGGTGCAGAAACTAACCCTATTAACAGAATATAATTCATATAAAAATTTTCAACGTGAATGCCGATTGCCTGAAATAATCCTATGGTAATCATCATCAATATTCCACCAGCTATCAGTATCAGCGCGCCCATTATTGCCATATCACCGTTATGCCTTATATACTCAATCCGTTTTGTCTGATCCTTAAAATCAAAGTCAGTGTAGACNNATTTGGAAGCAGATTGATATATATTATAGATACTATAAAAACCAGAAGGGTGATGAGAAGGTTCCTCTTGCTGAAATCCCTGTTGATTGCAAATGCATAAATTGAAAGAGCAAGGAAGACAATTATCGCTGCATCCTTCTCATAAAAAAAGAAGCTCTTTACCTTAATATTAAACAGATCAGGAATTTTGATGAGGAACCCGGCAAACATACAAACGGCAATCATAATGAAGATGTCGGTACCGAAATAAATCTTTATTTTATCGTTTGATTTGTCAAAATCCAACCGGCTTTTCCAGAATTTCGCCATTTCAGTATTGGCAATCTCAGGATATATTTTCTCAAAACCCGATTCGAAAGACTTTTTATCTTCATGATAAAGTCTCTCAAGGTTTTCAGGATCGTTGATGAATTCTTTAATTTTTTCTGTCATGGCTCTGTACCCCGCGCCTTCGGAAGTAAGTATTTTAAAATCAGCTTTTATTTCACAGGATATCCAACCGGATTATTCAGCATCGGGCGTTGTGACTCTTTGAGCTTAAGAATGCTCCTGATTTTTTCAAGATCCATAGTCCCACGCGGACGGGTGATAAGACCTGTACCAGCACAGAAGATGTTTATATTCTGCGACACAATACCTGCATCCTTGCCAGCTGCATCTAATTTCGCAGCATCGTCAGCCATTTTAAACCTTGAAATGTCTGAGACCAGCAATAACATTACAGGCGCTTTTGCAAATGCTTCCTGTCTTCCGGCAACTATAAGACGCTGGTCACCGGCAACTATTTGGTTTAGAATACTTTTTGCCGCATCATAAAAATAAATGCCTTCCTGCATGAATACATAGATATCAATGTCCTGGGCGTTCATTGCAGAAGGAGCAGTTCTTTTGCTGACATCTTTACGGTTAATACCATTTGCTGCGAATAGCAGATCCGAGAGATCCTGCAGAGTAAGTTTTTTATCATTGAATTCCGTTGCTGAAGCTCTCAGAGAGAAAGCTTCCATAACGGGTAAACCTCTTTTAAGATCAGGAGGATTCAGGGTAATGGGTTTCATATCCTGGGCGAGTATGCATCCGGAGAAGCATATAAACTGTAAAAACACGGCGATTATTCTCATAATGATAGAATTATTTGGTTTAACGATCATAAAATTATTATTTACAAAAATCATACCATCCTTCTGTATCACAAAGCAAATTTATCGGGCTGATCTGAAGATCATTTCAATAATTTGCAATACCTATCAAAGTTAGTAAATGTCTTTATAAATCGGGATATTGTATATCCTTTATTTAAAGCATGAAAAACGAACCCGAATTGTATAACGACAAGAACTTATGAAGAATGAGAGGTTTACCAGTGAAGTCGAGTCATTGTCCGAAATAGCCCTTGTAGCAAGGGGCAGGTAAGAAGTTAAGAGTTGGTGCCATCTATATCTTTCGGGAGGCTAAAAGTCTTACCTGAGGCATGTATTATGAACTTTTAGTTTAGTGTTCAGAGTTTAGAGGAGGGTCGATTATTTAAATTTCAATCGTTATCTCAGGCTCAATAATTTTCTTTAGTGTTTTCATTGTCTCAACGATATTAATACTCAATCTGGTGTCAACAGGTTGTTTTGAGACAACCATAGATTCTGAAGATGAATTAAGGAAAGTAATCTTAAGAATATATGTAAAATTATCACTCAGGGTGCCACTTATCCCTACGGCAGGAATATGTTTTCGAAGTTCAAATTTTTTAACTGTTTCAAATTTATATTCAGTTATAGAGTCACCTATTTTTTTCCTGACACCGGTTCGGGTAAATTCAATTTCACCAATAGTCTTTACTTTTTTCACTTTTGAACCTAGTTTGTGGAAAATGTATATATAGAAAGCGATAAGTGGGATAAAGATTACCAATAATAGTCCCATGCTCATTTTTACAGCCATAAGAAATATAGCAAAAATCAAGAACAGAATTGGAGATAATACAGTGTATAAAATAACCTGTCGTCTTGCCTTTTGTCCAACAATCTTTGGATCAAAATGATCAATCTGATAAATTCTGAAACTACTCATAGATATGAAAATAAATACTAAAGTACAGGTTGAAGCAAGGTCACCTTTTTTTGTGTAATTTTTGCGATCCCAGGTGAGCCTAATTAATTACAATGTCCGGGTCAGGTTAGTTTATTATTTTTTTTGCCTGTCCCTTTGAAAAAAGTTAATACAATATTGTTTAATGAAAGTTTTTATATTGAAAAAAATCAAGAACCTGAGATCATAAAAATTACTGAAATACAATCCATACCCCAATGCCCGATGATCAGAGGGAAAAGTCTTTTCACCCGCAGATAGATCAGTTGCAGCGCTATAGTTAATGGGAAAAAAAGGAGGAAAGCATATATTGCATATTTCAGATTGATAAAAGGAAGAAAGCTATGTTGCAGAGCCCATCCAAAACCAACCCATAATATTGCAGGCCATTTGCGTCCAAAAAACACCTGCAGGCGGGGCAGGGCATACCCCTGATAAATAAGCTCCTCTGTAGAAGCTGAGATAATCCACCAAAACATTTTGCTATATACTGCAGCCCATACCGGTAACGTTCTTGTCATTGGATTCCCAGGAGGTAAGACAGGATGAAGACTTCCATACACCGAAGAACTACCGATCTGATAACCTGTGAACACAGCCAGAGGAAATACAATTATGATTATACCAAGACCGATCAGAAGATCCCAACCAATTTTAGATTTATCGAAAGAAAGCAAATCGATGATACGTATTCTTTCCTTCCGGAGTAATAGGAATATTGTCAGCAGGCAGCCAAAATCAACCAGTGTTCCGTATACTGTCCACCAGGAGGTTACTGCAAGGGCCGGTGTCTCGTATTTTAAAGCAATAAACAAAATAACCATCAGTCCCTGTACACCAATAAACAGCGCGGGTCTGACAAGTACCGAAAGAAATGTTAAAGTCCTGTTTATTTGTCCAAGATCAATTCTTTTTTGAATCTCATCCACTGAGTTCTTTACAGTCATTTCAGAAACAACTTTGTTTTCCAAATATACTTTTATTTTTCTATTGTTAAAGCTTGGAACTGTCGACTTTGAAACAGGCAGAAGTCAGTCGGAATCAGACGAAGCTGAAGGAAAAGTCTGAAGGAAGTCGGTGTGGTATTGAAAAAGACACCTTTAACTATTTTAAAATTACACCCCATTCAGTTACACAAAAACCGCTTCTTTTGAATTGAATATTTTCAATGGGCATATTGATTTTATTATTGGTATCATTATTGACGCCTTTGATCACATAATATAATCTCAATATATTATCTGGGGGTTTGGAAATCCCAAGTTTTATAACGGTATTTATAATATCTGATTCCTGGGGATAAATTTCATAATACTCAGAATTTACCAATCGTGGAATCCAATAATCAGTAAAGTCTTTTATCTCCCTGCCATAGAAACCATATCTTAACATATTATCAGTGAAAAATTTATTTAGCTCTGATCTCTTTATGACCCAGCCCTCATTTAGTTGCCAGACGTCAGGCAGTTCACTTTCATAGAACAGGTATTCATATTTATTATTTATTAATCCTGAAGTATCTACATCTACTATCCATCCATTCCCATAATATGGAGTTGAGGTGATTATTTTACCTCCATACGGGAAACTAAGATTAATATTTATTTGTGATTGCTCTGTGGGATAAAGGTAAATATTTGGTTTATAGACGACCACCCTGTTACAGGTATCACATCCGGGTTCATCGGGTTTGCAACTTTGGAATGGTGTCGAAATCAGGAGAAATAATCCACCAATTATGCATTGGAGAGCAATCAGTTTCAGAATAGTTTTTTTCATAAGGATAAGGTTTGATTTTCAATGAACAAATTTGATGCCATTCTGAAACCCCTGGTATACCTGATAATTTTTCTCAGGTAGTCTTGAATGACATTTTTAATCAAATATCAAATCTTTTGTAATACTGTTTTGAGAAGGAAGGATATTAATTTACTTGCACATTGATTTCCTCTATTCCGCTGGTCTCAGAGATACTAATTCCATTTTAACACAAAAAGCAAAAATCCGGTTAAACCTTTTTTACTATTTGATATCTAAGAGACAATGAACACAAAATAAAACAAAGTAAAATGAAAACAATTGTTAAAACAGCAATAACTATACTACTTGGAACAATATTTTCGGGCAGTATATTGGTGGCTCAGGAACAAACTCAATCCAAACAGCCGGTGGTGGGAACGCAGATGACAAAACGCGTTTTAACTGAAGAACAAAGAGCTATTTTAAAAAACGATCTCCAAAAGAGGAAGGAATTAAGGCTGGCTTTCAAGGCCACAATTACCCAGGATCAAAAAGATATGCTTTCTGATCCCCGGGTAATGCCTTCAGAGAGAAAGAAATCCTTCAGAGCATCTCTTACGGATCAGCAGGTTAACATCATAAAAGCAAACCGGAAGGAAATAAAGGCAATGAAGGATGAGTTCAGGTCAACTCTGTCAACTGAGCAGAAGATACAGCTCAGAAAAATGGTAGTTAAAAGGGGCAGAATGAACAGGTTTAATTTTGAAAAAGGAATATAGTATCAGAAACTTTGGTTTAATTAATAGATCTGTCATTAGCATTTTTAAAGTCCTGAATAAAGCAAAACCAGGCTTGTGAGCGTCGGATAACCTGCCAATGATTCTCATGAGCCTTGCGTTGTTTGTTCCGTTAGCGGGGGAGAATCAATTTATTACAAAATGAGACCTAAACCATAAGTAACAGAAAAAAAGAATGCTGTTAGAGAGAGGTTTCTTAATTCATCATCAAGCATACCAGAATATTTTGAAGAACGAACCCTGTAAACGTTCATAATAAAGAAGGGAATAGTCAATAGATAAAGTAGTTGAAAAGCATTATGGAAGTCGAGAAGTGTTGATACAATTCCCAAAATAACAGCAATCAGGATTAACCAGGTATGGTAAATTTTTGCTTTTTCAAGGCCAATTCTAACTACAAGAGTTTTTTTACCTGATAGCCGGTCCGATTCTAAATCCCGAATATTATTGATGTTCAATACACCCATGCTTAAAAGGCCAAAGGAAGCGGCAGGGAACAGTACATGCCAGTCCCATTGCCGGGTTTGCAAAACATAAATACCGCAAACTCCTACAATCCCAAAAAAGATAAAAACGGCAATATCTCCCATTCCAATATATCCGTAGGGCTTTTTACCAATAGTATAGGTAATTGCAGCAATAATGCATAGTATCCCTATACAAAAGAAAACTACAAGAGCAATGGTCCCCAGCGTCCTGGTAGCTAAGACAATTAGCGAGATTCCTGTAACAAATGTTAACAAAGTAAGAATTATAAGCATCCATCGCATCTGTTTGGGGTTTATTTTACCGCTTTGCAAGACTCTCTCGTATTTACTGATACGTTTTTCATCGGCTCCATTTACAAAATCCCCATAATCGTTTGCAAAGTTTGATAAAACCTGCAAGAGTACTGCTGTTGCAAGTCCTAATAATAAAATTATAACACTAAACTTTCCATGGTAGTATGCAAGAAAACTTCCCAGTAAAATATTTGAAACAGCCAATGGCAATGTACGAAGTCGGGCTGCTATAATCCATGGTTTTAATTGCATCGTAAATTAAATTTGCTATATCTGACTAAACAGTAAAAATAAGGAAAGTTTTGAGAGGAGGGAAAATGAAGGAAAAGACCATGGACTGTGTACCGAGTATCGCGTTTTTATTTCTGAATTATATTTCTTAGATCCTTAAAAGTCGAAAAGGGCACATTTACAATAAAGGGGTTTGCCAGCCACGCTGGAATTAATCCTCCGGGCTCTACATGCATTTGATAAGTTACAGCAGTGGTGGATGTATCAATTGAGGATAATAGCCAAAAACCATTCGTTTTTGCCATTCTGACGATTCCTTCCCTGGGCTTAATATACTCAGGAATTCCCGTTACATTTACTCTGAATTGTTCGCTGTTAATTTCGATATATTGAAAGCGATATACCATATCCCGGTTTTTAAAGGGAAAGGGCAAGGATGTTTCGATATAATAGTACTGATCATTATCATCCGTTTTAAGTAATTTTATTCCCTTGCAATTAACAATCCATTTGTTGATAATCTCGCTGTTTTTTAAAACTTCAACAATATTTTCAATTTTGCAGCTTACCTTCATTTCAGCTTTAAAAGCTTTATATTCAGAACCTGATTCGGTTTTTGTGTATACTTTGATTCCGGCTTCTTCTTTCACAAGTTTCCAGTTTTCCTGGGCTAATGCACTAAATGTTAATAGCAATACTATAATGGTAATCCAGAATAATCTTTTTTGCATTCGTTCAATATTAACACTAAACAAAGACAAAAGATAAAAGACAAAAAGTAAAAATGCAAAATGCAAAGGCAACCAGCAACCTGCCTTCGCTATAGCTTCGGCAGGCAAAGCAAGCAAAGAGCAGGTATAGTTCCTAAGCGTTAATCACATAATAGAGGACTGAAAAGTTTTATGCATTAACTCAATGTCATTCTTTATTTGTTTGTGCAGGGTTTATATATTGCTCCGGTGGCAAAGTCAACAATAACTCCCGGAACAAAGAGGAGGACATCGAGAATCAAGGCTCCTGCACGCACTTCTCTTTGGGGCTGTCCCGGAGCGGGTTTTGTCCTCTGGCAGGAGGATACGGGTCCGCAAAACACGGTTGCACATGATGGAAGAATAATGCTTACCAATAACACGGAAGCCAGGATTTTGATTTTCATTTTTCTCATAACGATAATATTAAATTTATAAATGAATTAAGTATCAGGGTTTATTAATTACAGATGTCCCTGAAATAATATCATGTAAAACATTTTTATTCTCAGTGAAGAAAATACTAAGGCCCTCAAGTGGAATAAATCTGCAACATGTTCTTATTAAGATTTTCAGAACAGATGGCCTCGATTGTGAACTGTTAGCTATTACTTTTGTCCCGGTAACAAGTTTTCCGGGGGTCGATGAAAGTGTCAGTTCAAAAACAAAGTAGTAAATGAAATACAAAACAAATGCTAAAATCCTGTTGTTCGTTTTATTATAATATTGAAAAGACGGGAGATATCTCTTCAGGATTAAAATAGTAATAATTGCTATTAAAGTAAATGCAAAAGTATCCAACAGAAAATTTATTAACCTTGTGGTTATATTAACTTCATCCTTTCGCATTTGAATACCTGTTTAGGGCTTATTTGTTTTAATAAAATTATAACTATTTTTCCAAAAAATGTTGAAAGTGACTAGTAAAACGCAAAATACATTAAACACACCCCGAGACTTCGCCCGGGGTAGCTCGCAAAGATATAATAACGAAGGGCACAAAGAAATGTGCATTGCACGCAAAAAAATCTTTGTTACACAGAGTTACACAGAGGATGCACAGAGGACCACAGAGGAAATAATAAGGCAAGCCCAGCAACCCAGCACCCGGTTTACTTTCCTATTGCCTGGCTCTTGCTGTCACTCTCAACGTCTACCTTATGATCGAGTTTTTTAACATTCTTCCCTTTGTTGAACTTATATGAATACATGAACTGGATATAGTTTGAAACATTAAAACCTACAGTATTCGTTGAATTAAATGCTGGTGTCTGGGTTTCAGTCCTGCTTAATTTTATGTTAGTTGAAAAGGGCAGTAACCAGAATACCCCGAAACTATGATCCTTTATCTGCTGTTGCACGCCAATGCCATAAAAAGGAATGCTGTAAGTTTTACTCTGTGCACTCATATTTACGCCATTATAACTCAGGAATACGTATGCTGTTGTTTTTTTATTTTTGGCAAGGGTAGCAAACGCATAACTGGTTATGCTATAGGAGAAATAATCAACAGCCGGGATATTAATTGATTGTCCGTTATACTCGTTGAAATGTCCCTGATAGATACGGGCATTGATATTTATATACCACAGCATGGCATTTACACCTCCACCGGTCTCATAGCCGCTGAGCAGGTTATAAGGTTTAGTGATCGTTGTCAGCGAGTTGGTGAGGGGCGAATTAATTACCTGATATTCCCTACCAACCTTATTGGTAAAATACTCTTTATAAACATAGGGTGAAAAATAGTTGCTGCCGAAGTTCCACGTGTAAGTAAGCTGCAAGCGGTCGCGATAATCGGGTTTCAGGTTGGGATTCCCCTGGGTGATATTATAATTCTGGTCTATTTTATAATACGGATCCATGTCATAGATTCCCGGACGGTTAATTCTCCTGTTATAGGTAAATTTCAGATTATGCGATGCCGAGAATTTATATTGAAAATTGAAAGAAGGTAAAAAACAGGAATAGTTAGGCGTGGTAACCGAATCAGCCCTGATATGGCTGTTTTCGACCCTCAGCATAGCCTGAAATCCAATTTTTTTCAAATTCCAGGTTATTCCGCCATAAACCGAATTACGAAGTTCATTATATTTAAACATATTGGTTGATTCCTGGTTATCGATAATAAAATCATAGCTCAGTTGCTGGTAATAAAACTGATACCCTGCTTCAATTTTCGCGGACATCCCGATTGGCTGGACATAATTCAGCTTTTCTGAGAAATAATTCCGTTCGTTTATATTATTTTCCAGCCGGGCATAGTTAATGAGTGCAGAATCGCTGCCATATAGGAACCGTGTATTCGTATAATCATTTAGCTCATTAGATTTAAATGTGTAATAATTGGTCTCAGCCGTGAATTCCTGGATCGCTTTTTTAAATGTCTTTTTGTAAAACAGGGATATTGAGGTTTCATCACTTTGCAATCCATTTTTTGTAAGAGATGATAATGTATTCAGAGGATTATTGTTTTTAAGGAGGACGGTTTCACCTGGTATATTTACATCCTGACTTATAGGTTTGTAACTTATATTAAAACTCAGGTTGTTTTTATCGTTAATGTAATAATCGAATCCGGTGTTTACCGACGAATTTGTAACCTTTATACCACCGTTTCCTGCAAAGCTACTGGTAGAATCGATAGTGGTGAAACGGTTAATATTCCATGAACTGATATCGAGGTTCTGGGAAAATGTGAAAGCAGTTATATAAAAGGTAATTTTACCGAGCGCATAATCGAGACTGCCTGAAGCCGAGGTAGTACGTTTATTAAATGGCTTGATGCTTATTGAAGCATTACCGTTCATTCCATACCTCGCTTCTTTCTTCAGGATGATATTTATAACCCCATCGATGTTGCCTTCATATTTACCCGATGGATTGCTGACAATTTCAATGCTTTCTATATCCGATGGAAGTAGTTTTGCGAGATATTCCCTGTCGCGTTGCCTTCCGTCCACCTGTATAATAAAGTTACTGCTTCCGTTAAGAGTAATATTGTTCTGAAAATCCACATTCACCTGTGGTATTTTCTTCAATATATCATATCCGTTACTTGAAGTTTTGGCTATTACGGCAGGAATGGCATAAACAGTCCGATCGACCATTTCCTTGCCCTTCAGGCGCTCCCCGACCACTGTCACTTCATTCAGGGTGGCTGTTGTTTCAGCTAAAAAAATGGTATCAACAGCAATTTCGCCCTGCCCGGCTTCCATAGTGACTTTTTTCCCATTGGCTTTGTAACCCAGGAAACTTGCCTTCATAAAATAATTGCCCGGTTTAACTTTTTCGAAAAAATAGCCCCCATCTGTCAATGTTATGACCCCCGTGATCATATTTGAATCAGGTAATTGAACAAGTCCGACAGAAGCAAACTGCACGGGTGTTTTATCTTTCTCCAGGCACACTTTTCCCTTTATGTTCTGACCCTGGGCAATAGCAGTGGTTAACAGCATTAACCAGAATATATATTTTCTCATTTTAATTTTTTACAAATTCACTGCAATGCAATAACTTTTGATGTCCCGTTGATATCCATTGGTATTTGCATGCTCAACCCCGGTGCACTTACTCCCAGATTTCCGGCAATGTGAGTTTTTGCCTTATCTTCAACTAATAAACCGGTGCGTGTATCAATCACCATGGTTGATTTACTCAATCCTTTTATGTCGTCATAGGTTATGGTTGCCCCGCCGGCCACCATGGGGGCTGCATTCTCCGCTGCCTTAATATTTGATTCGGCAGTTATATTTGCAGCATCGCCATTCACTCCATCCAGATGATAACCGGTTATTATCTGAAGTGCCATACCACCGGAATTCGTATTAATAGTTACATTCCAGTTATCACCCGTGCTTACCTGTTTACCGGGTAAATAATTGGTAAACATTTCAATCATGGTTTTTAATGTGTTGTCGCTGATCAGATTTTTAATCTGAGATTTTACACCGGAACCAATCGGACCGGTAAGAGTTATGGAACTGGTATCTTTCATTATCACAGCAGACAACATTTTCGAATTCACAATCTCAAGAACCTTGCCTGAAAAATCCATTTTAATATAAAGGGCATTCTTGCTAAGCCGGTTCATGATATACGACATGACATCAGCTGTTTCTGTTGATTTGATATTACCTTCATTAACGGAACTCATATTGACCATTTTCCCCATTGAATTTGTATTGGTTATAAGGGTGTCAAAATGTACTTCAGTGACTATAAAATCGGCGGTAGCATCAACCATTTTCAATGAAACAGCATTATTGGTTTTCGATTCTATAGTTTGCTGATTTCCATTTACAGTTTGTATAATTGTCTGTTCCGAAACAGCACTAAAACGATAAACTTTGTTTTTCTCAAGGTTCATTTTAAGATTGACACTGTTTTGGGCCATAAGTGAGAAACAAAACAGGATTGCAACAAATGATAACAAAATCTTTTTCATCAGGTTAATTTTAAAGGTTTAATTAATCATATACAAATATAAAACTGTTAGGGTGTTTTAAAAATGGATTATCGGTAAATGGATGAAATTCAGGTGTGAGTAACAGATTTGACTCTGCATATAATAAGTTAAAAGACAAAAGACAAAAGTAAAAAATTGAGGAACAACCTGACCCGATTTATCGGAGAAGTGACGAACCGACCGTTATTCTTCCTTCTCAAATTTCTTCAATTCTTTCAAAAAATCTGATGCGCTTTTTATTTTATTATCGTATCCGATTTTATAAATCCAAATGGCTAATGGATAATATATTACCAAACCCACAGTTATTCCTACAATTATTCCGATAATATTTGGGAGAGTTTTATTAAACATATCATTATTAAGCACCGTTTTATTAAATATTGGTATAAATGATATAACAAATATCGGAATTGAACAATACTCAATTTTCCGGAACAACATCGTCTTTTGCCTGAACTTATTAAGCGCTTTCTGTAGCTCAACGACCGGAGAATTAAAATAATCAATTTTAGTCAGATCATTTACCTTATTTATTGACAGTATAAGTTCCATTATTGAGAACAGGCATAAAACTGTCCCTGGAATGAAAAATTTCATCTCGGAAGTGAATCTGCATGTTACGAATCCAAATAACAAGAGAAACAAACTAATTATAACTACACTTAGAATCTCGTTACTCAGGATTTCTTTCATTTCCATTTTTGACTTGCCTAAAGTCATCTTTTCCAGCAAGTCCTCGTTGAGTTTTAAATTATCACTCAGTCTCTTGTCAATTTTCGTCCATGCGATTTTTAATTCATCTAATTCCATGATTTCAAGTTTTTAGTTATTACTAAACTGTTCTTTAAGGATTTTCTTAATCCTGTAAATCTTTGTAGCTACATTTGTTTCTGAAATTCCAAGAATTTCTGCAATGGTCTTATATTTATTATCATCAAGATAGAGCAAAATCAGAGCTTTGTCCATCTCATTCAGGTTCTCAATAAATTTGTAGAGCATTACAATTTTCTCGTCCTGTTCAGGAAAATACTCGAAATTGGATAATGATATTACTGATTCATCTATTGTTACTTTTTTGCCTTTATGTTTGTTGTCGTTCCGATAATATGATATTGCTGTATTCAATGCTATTCTGTAAATCCATGTTGAAATCTTAACGCGTCCGTCAAATTTTGAAAATGAATTCCATAATTGCATTAGAACTTCTTGCTGCAAATCTTTTCTGTTTTCAGAATCCGAGCAGTAAGAATAACAAATCTTGAAAATCAAGTTTTGATTGTCTTTAATAATTGAAATAAACCTATCCTTTTCCACTTTGAGTATTTTTGTGTTTTCTATATTATTCGCAGAAAAGAGTAAAAAATCACAGAATTAACAAAATATTTTGTAAAAAGTGTTTTTATCCAAATTGGTTGCCGACAAAATGAAAAAGAGATTAATTATGAGTAAGCGAGACCTCAAGACCGCGAGACCGCAAGTTGAGGCTGTGCCGAAATTCCGAGAGTGAAGCGAATCGGAAACTTGCATGACAACCTTTTAAAGCTAGAGCATAGAGCAGATACCTTTAGGTGATTTCCAATATTTTTATTCTATTCCGGATGGCTGCTATCTTATCGATTCTATCCTGAGAATATGTCTTATACTCAGCATCGATAAATTCAAACAGCCGCAGCGACCTGCGTGAATACTCAAGACTTCCTGTTTTATTACCCTGTGCAAGGCATAGTTCGGCTTCAGCATTTAAGAGCTCTGCCAGTACCTCCAGATGACCGTTGGTATAGTTATGCAGGTGAAGCAGTCTGTCTGTCAGCTCGTCAATAGGTATATCCCTGAAAAAGGCAGAATCCTCCTTTAGCATTCCCAGGTAGAGATTCTCAAGTTTATCTGCGGCTTTTTCAAATTCACCTTTTTTAATCAGTCCGAGGATGCCGGCAATTAAATCGCCCAGCATCTCTATCATCCGAAGGATATAATCTTTCTGATACATGCTACAGAAAGTATTTTAAAGACAAAAGACAAAAGACAAAGGTAAAAGGATAAAATTCAAAATTCAAAATGCAAAAGAGATAAGTCACAAGTATCCGGGACCGCAAGACCGCCAGACACATATTTTATGGTTTTAATATTTTAAGCACCAGCTGATTAATATTCTGACTGTCTTTTGAAGTATATACGACTGATCCCTTGCTTACATCAAGGACATAGGTAAAACCGTTTTCACCGGCAACTTTATCTATTGCTTTAAGTATTTTATTCAGGATGGGTTGAATAAGTTCCGAATTTCTTTTTTGCAGGTTGGAAGATGCATTCTGTTCAAATTCCTGCAACCTTTTTTCCTTATCCAGCAACTCGGATTCTTTACTCTTCTTCACAACTTCCGAAAAGGTTGATAGTTCTTTCTCATAATCATCAAGCATCCTGTTATAAACAGCAGTCATATCATCATAAGTTGACTGCATCTCCTTTGTCTCTTTATCTATTACAACTGCGGCGCTGTCTCGCTCAGGTAAAGCGGCCAGTATTTCAGCTATGTCTACGTGTCCGATTTTTAAAGCAGTCTGCGAGAAGCCTGTAACGGAGATAAGAATTAATCCTGCAATAAACAGGATAGTCATTATTTTTTTCATAGTGTTGGTTTTCAGCTTAATAATAATAAATTATGAAGGACCTGGTATATAGAATAGTTGTTGAATAGAACAACCGGTCATATTGGAGTCAGTCGACACCAAAACTACTGAAGATTAATATAAAAAAGGGTTAATTTAAAGTTAAATGTCTGTTAATGAGTAGTTAATTAAGGTCCTAAGGTACTGAGGTACTACGGTCTTGCGGTCATATAATTTTTATGTCTGTCCTTACCTCCCTCCCGGCTGAACCATTTTTACATATTTATTGTAATAGTTTTGAAGTTTAGCGGTTATTTCATCTGCAAATTCGGACTTTCCTCCTGTCTTACATGCATCTGCTGCCTGTGAGGTAAATTGAATCGCAGTCTGCACTTCATATCCTGCTGAAGCAATAATATCGGGCTTCTGCTTCAGGTAATAATCAAGCTTCTCNNCAATAATCAAGAACACTCAAAGCTTTTTCATTCTTTCCTTCTGACGAAAGAGCATTGGCAAGTCTGGCATAGTCATATCTTGCTTTAATAACCAGCAGGTTTCTCTTATGATTATAATCAATGTCGACTCCTTTCTCTTTTGCACCACCCCAAACAAACTTCGTCATCAAATTATTATAAAGAATATCGGTATCGATCCGGCCATATTTCAGCCAGCTTTTGTTTTCCGACTTTATAGGCACGAGCCTGTAAGCTAATCCTTCAAGCTGAAAATACTCTTCAAGTCCCATTGCATCTTCATGGTAGCCGGTAACAAAATATATCGGCCGTTTCCAGTCATTATGAGCCAGAATATCAAGAACCAGCAATGAGCTTTTCAAAATTGCACTGCCCTTCAGCTTAATATCAATGTATGGAACTATCTTATCAGCATCAGCAGGTTTCACGGCGCCTGATGCAATCACTTTTGCGGCATCAACCGGAATCCTGATTGTGCGCGAAGGAATATTGTCGAGCACTTCAGTTTCTGAAATCTGCACCTTAGTTGCCTTATTATCACTTTTTATCCATTCAATAACTGTGGATATATCAACGGGATCTTTGCTTTTTTCCACAATATAAACCTGGTTATTTACTCCATCGAAATATTTCTTCTCCGGAAGGGTTATTGGCAAAGGGTCAGATTCATGTGATTTGACTTTCATCTCATCAATATACCAGTCGGTATTTAACAGCATCAGGTTACAGATCCTTATATCGGTTCTTTTTCCTTCGACCTCCTGAGCGTACCATAATGGGAAGGTATCGTTATCTCCGTTGGTAAATAGTATGGCATCGGGAGCACATGAATTGAGATAATTGAAGGCTACATCGCGGGTAAGATAACGGCCCGAGCGGTCGTGATCATCCCAGTTCTGGGAACACATAATAACTGGCACAGCAAGAAAACAGATCAGTCCGGCAACAGGTGCTGCGATATTTTCTTTAACCAGTTTGGCAAGCTGTTCAAAGAGCGCAAGAACTCCGATTCCGATCCAGATAGCAAAAAAATAGAATGAACCGGCATAAGCATAGTCACGTTCGCGGGGCTGATCAGGATATTGGTTGAGGTACAAAACAATTGCAAGACCCGTCATAAAAAACAATAACAGAATGACCCACCAGTTTTTATTGTCTTTCTTAAAATGATATAGCAATCCAATAATGCCCAGAATAAGAGGAAGCATAAAGTAGACATTTCTTGAAGGGTCCTTTTTCATATCAGCAGGCATATCCGATGTACCGATCCTGGGTTCATCAATGAAATTAATACCTGTAATCCAGTTTCCGTTCACTGAACCTCCCGTTCCCTGGGTATCATTTTGTTTNNGGTTTACGGAGTGTTTTTGTCTTGCCTGAATCGTCAGTTACCTGGATAGGTATCCCTTTCATTTTTGACCATGTCTGGTAGTCCTGGGCATGATCGCTCTCCTGACTCCACATTCTTGGAAACAATGTAACGAAACGCGGATCATATTCTATAACAACATCATGGCTGGTTATTTCGTACTTGCCGTTCACATTATTATACCTTGGCTTCCCATCCCTGGAACCAATCCTCGGTGCATTAAAATACTGACCCCTGAATAATGGTCTGTCTCCATATTGTTCCCGATTAAGAAAATACAAAAGATTAAATGGATCAGAAGGATTATTTTCATTGAGGGGAGGATTGGCAGAAGCCCTTATCACTATTATTGCATTAGAGGAAAACCCTAAAAGTATTACCATGACAATAGTGAGGGCTGTATTCAAAACCACCTTGTTCTTTTCAGAGATAATCCATACAGTAACTGCCAGCAACACTATCATTAACAGGTTGAAGATAATTGACCCTGACAATAGCCATATTCCGCTGAGAAACAGCGCTATAAAAGACAGAATAGCAGTTTTTTTCAGATTTGACCCGTCAATNNAATTTGGAGGAAATTGTGACCACTCCCGGCCTGATACCATACATCAGAAGCGCAAGAATAATGACCGAGCTGGTAATTGCTGTAATAAAACCTTTCCATGAAAATTCAAATTTCCTGAAATAGTACACCAGGCCAATTGCAGGTATAGTAAGCAGGTTAAGAAGATGAACTTCAATAGCCAGTCCCACGAGAAATGCAATGAGGATAATCCATCGGTCGGCATATTTTTCATCTGCAACATTCTCCCACTTGAGGATTGCCCAGAAAACAAGTGCCGTAAAGAACGCTGACGAGGCAAAGACTATTGCTTCTTCTGCAGAAAACCAGAAAGAATCTGAAAAGCCATATGCTATTGATCCCACGAGACCAGCGGCCATAACTGCAATAATCCTTCCCGATGTATATTGATTCTGATTCTTTATCATCATCTTTTTTGCAAGATGAGTTATACTCCAGAAGAGAAACAGAACAGCGAATGCGCTTGCAAGAGCTGACATTGAGTTTACCATAGC
>PMNJ01000109.1 GCA_003162595.1 Bacteroidales bacterium
CAGGAAATTCTGAGAGTTTAAGCGTATATACTCCATTTCCATCGGTTCCAATAAATAATATATCAGGAGTTGCTTCATAGATGCATAATATACGTGTAGAAATCAGATTGTTCTCAAATAAGTCTGAAGGTCTGTTAAGCACCTCAAAACTTCGGGTCAGCAGATTGAAACTGTAAATTCTTCCCTTTTCGGTACCGGTCCAGAGCCTGTTGTTTTCCTGAGAAAGGGAAAATGAAGTTATTATATCGTCAGGAATCCTTAGCTGGTTGACTACCTTTGCTTCAAGATCAACCATAAGAGCATTCCCTGCACGTTGAGTGATCAGTAGATATGGACGCTGATCAATTAAAACTGAAATTGATGAAGATAGAGTTCCTGTTAATGTTAACTGCATTATCTCTTCAAGTTGATTCCCCAACATTTTAAATATCTGCCCGCTTCCGGTAATACAATATATTTGATTCCCCGCCTGAATAATCCTTTTAATGCTTAGTGAAGCCTGTTGTGAAGAAGAGTCAAAAACTATTTTATTGAATTGCATTGTAGTGCTGTCAAACCCGAAAATGCCACGTCCGAATACTGAGGCCAGTGTCCCATATCTGTCTGAATGACTTATTGCAATATCATTTTCATAGTTAATCTGCACTGATTCCTGTGTAAAATAAGATGTAAAACGATCGTGGATATTATCATATAATCCAATGCCTTTATTTGTCAGCATCCAGATTTGACCAGAAGATGCCGGATACATTTCCCGGATGACGTGATTATGAATGGAGTTGGGATTATTGCCGGGAAGGTATGTGACTATTCTGTTGCCGTCGTAGCGATTAAGTCCATTCCAGGTTCCAAACCAGATGTATCCTTCCTTATCCTTCACAATTGTATTCACTGCACCGTTTGATAATCCTTCACGGCGTGAAATGGAATAGACATTTTTTTTGTATTCCGCACTTAGTGGAAGAGACAACAAGAATAATAATACCAAATTAATAAGTTTATAGGCCATCTTANNTGACAAACTGAATAGTCCGTTCAACTGTTTTAAAAATCTGATCAAGCCTCGCTCTTCCCGGTTGCCGCATAGTACCTGAGAAAAGATGCCGAAGTTCAACACTAACTGGCCATGGGAAGTTTTAATCAGTAGGTCGGGGATTATGCGATAGTCAATCTCTTCATCTATCTCAGGCAGGTGCTTTGAAGGAGAAGGTTTATTTTTTAACATTTCGGCAAACACTTTTAGAATAAGATTTTCATTCAATGCAGCCATGTTTAAAAGATTTTTATTAATGAATAATACCTATGAAATATTATTCTCCGATTGTTATAAATGTAAAGTTATTAAATATTTAAACTAATGATGCAATTTAATTTTTAAGTAGGGAAGCCAGCAACTAAGTACTTGATTTATACGTTTGTGAATATTGCTGTTTGAATTGTTATAACATCAAAAGGTTTTTTGAAAAATCCAATGACCCTGATTATTGTTAGCCGGAATAAATTGACCATCAAAAAGTGTAGTTAAATCCTTGTTGTTAAGTTATGTATGTTAACTGTAATAAAACCGGCCAAATATGGTCAAGGTATCCGGCTTTTGTAACCAGCCAGGGCCGGAGTTAAAAGTTTGATGTTGAAATATGTAAGCAAAGGTTTTTTTCATCGGCCAAATGTGGTCAATGTGCCCGGTCTTTGCGCATATGGAGAATAAAATCCCTGAGAGCCATTGAATGGCAATGGGCTGAGGATATCATTCCATTTCGACCTCTGCAAAGTAACACCTATTGAAAAATTTCCGAAATTATAAGTGGATCCAATGGCATAACTACTTTTTGGGAGAAAATAAAATGGAGAAGTACCTGTAAGTTGTTTCATCCCGGTACCATAAACAGTCAACTGAGAATTAATATGATAGCTAGCTGATCCGTATACAGATAATTCGTTAAAGGCCCCATTTATGGCACCTTCAGGATTATAATTCCATAACGCAGAATAAAAGCGCCCGGCAATAATTCCGCCATCAACCGACAACTTTGGAGACAAGGGGATTGATAAAAAAGGAGATAGTGTAAAACCAGTGACAGTACCCAAATGAGGAACAATTATAAAGGTACTTCCCACCGAATAATACAGCCTGGGCTTTAAATTTACTTTGGGGGAATTATACTCAGCAAGGCTATCGCGGTAATTGATCTGTTGCGAAAAAGCCTGAATAGAAAATAGTGAAACCAGGACAACAATTAAGCTTATGTTACATTTACATCCAGACATGGTCAATGATAATCCTTGTTAAACAGTCAGGTAAAATTAACGAGAAAAATAATAGAATAGTATCTGTAATGAAGAAAGTTTATTCAAAATGTCAGCTTCCCTATATCTTGATCTATTTCCAATTTGACCAATTATCTTGCCAGGCTCCCCGCTATTGTGGGGCAGGCTCTCCCTAAAATTGCTCCCGATAAATCGGGACAGGCTCACCGGGCAATTTCTTTACGCTCGGTCCGGTTCGAAACCAGACGGGATTTGTACTGGAGCGTGAACTTAAACAACGTCATCTTCGTAAAGGGCCGTTTGCTCTTTCTTTGAAGGAATTTCCTCAAACTATTGGGTCAATAACTAAAGGAAAGAGAAAAATGAACACTTCCCTTGCTCTGAAAATAGAAAATGCGCTCGGAATTGAAGAAGGATACTTTATGATTTTGCAGGTATATTATGATATTGAGAAAGAAAAAATAAATCAAAATACTGAGCATCCTGATTTGACCAAATTAAGGCCTGTTTTGTTCTGGGATACAAAAATTGAAAAGATAAACTGGAATAAACAAAAAAATGCTTGCCCTGCATGAGAAAAGATATCCATACAATCACGACAAAACACACATTAGAAGAAGATTCTTAGATTTTAAAACTGCAGATGTGGATTTTGATCCGGTTTGTTTAAAGGAAAAACATTGGGAGATAATAAAGTTAGACATAATTGATTTTGCAGACTAAAATCATCGTGAGATAGTTATGCTATCACTCTGAAACGTTCTGAAAAGTCAAGAGGGTGGTGGTAACATATCTATTTCCCCTATCTGGAAAAACAGGTTACCCTGACACTTTACTGCCGAATGAGATTGACTTAACCAGAATTAAATATTTGTTTTTTGATTATGTATGCTATTGATAATAGGATCAGCTAAATATGGCTATGTTGTCTGGCTTTCCCATTCCTGATTTTATTTGATATTACAATATATATACATTTTAATGCGTTAATTCCAAATATTTCAGCATATGAAACAATCGATTTCTTTTATCTTAAATATGTTCTTTACAGCAATTATCGTTAGTGCTCAATACAAGGTTATCCCGATTATGCCATTCTGGACTCTTAATACAACTCCCTTATTTTCCAATAAAAGATTTAAACAAAATTCAAGGAATAGATAAACTGAATGAATTAATAAAAAAATGAAAAGAGATTTCTTAATTTATGCCTGACTAATGTTACACTTTGATTGACAATAATCAAGGACCAAACTTAATAATAACTGAATATGAATAATTTCTAATATTTGCAACTTTTATGAGAAAACATTTTAATTTACAATTGATGAACTTTATCGCTCTATTGAGTGTGTTAATGGTTATATCTGCATGCAAAAAAGGTAAAGAGCTTATATTATCTGCGCCAACAGTCGAAACTAAATATGCTGTAAATATTAGCCCGACATGGGCAACCTTAGAGGGTTCAATAAATGCCAACAATCAAAGCACTATTGTTACTTTTGAGTATGATACGACTACTTCTTACAAACAGAGCATAAATGCAACTCCCGATACTATAAATGGGAATATATTTATCGATGGAAGTGCTTATATAACAGGTTTAAAAGCAAGTACAATATATCACTTCCGTGTAAAAGCAGTAAACTCAAGTGGAACAATATATGGAAGAGATACGACATTTACTACTGCAGGTACGGGGGGTAGCAGGATCATCTTTAATCCTGATCTGACATATGGCTCTGTTACAGATAATGATGGTAATACTTATAAAACTATTCAAATCGGAACCCAGACATGGATGGCTGAAAATCTGAAAACTACCAAATATAATGATGAGACAGCAATTCCATTGGTAAAAGATGCAGTAGCATGGACAGAGTTAGCCACACCCGGCTACTGCTGGTATACTAATGATTCAGTTTCATATGGAGCATTGTACAACTTTTATACTATAAACACAGGTAAACTATGCCCAATGGGTTGGCATATACCCTCTGACGTCGAATGGACTGCCCTAACAACCTATTTAGGTGGTGAAAGCGTTGCTGGAGATAAACAAAAAGAAACCGGATTAACTCATTGGCAGAGTCCGAATACAGGAGCTACTAACGAAAGTGGATATACAGCCCTTCCAGGTGGTTACCGCATTAACGATGGCTCATTCTCCAGTCTTAGAAGGAACGGTTACTGGTGGTCTTCTACCGAGAGCTCATCAGTTAATGCTTACTATACTGACTTATTCTATGATTCTGACAATGGAGCCAGGGATGATAGTGATAAAAAGGCTGGGTTTTCTGTTCGCTGCTTGCAAAATGGGACCAAATAATGAAAATCCAGGACCTGACATGACAACAAAAAGCCGCCCTTCGACTACGCTCAGGACGGCTTTTTATTTTGGGCCGGCAAAGCGAATATAAGCTATTTCCTGATACAACGAACTGATTCACCGCGTTGTTTGGGACTGTTACTCCTGCCTACACTGCTGCTCTGTGCAAGGTAATGATCTATGGCGGTAGGAGTATTGTTTTCAGTTGAACTCCACCAGGTACCAATACTGCCAATATTGAGAAAAGATCCATTCTCAACACGATAACCTCCAGGGAAACCTATAAAACCTGATTCATTGGTTCCATTGTTACCCTCACCCCAACCACCTGTGCTTTTCATTTTGCTGCCTGCAGCTCCTTGTCCTCCTAAATAATTAATCAACATTGCCCAATCATTAGCTCCCGATAATGTCCAGCCAACCGGAGCTAACCCTCTTGGGTCATTCACTGCATACCAATTGTACAGTCTACCGTATTTCAGCCCGGTTGCAGGGTCGTTATTAAAGTAACACCAAGCGGGTTTTCCTGACTCACCTGCGGCTACCCATTCTTTGCTGGTTTTTGCCTCAGGAATTGAATCACCATTCCGAAAAGTGCTTACATTCAGGTTTGCTACTGCCCAGATTTGTGTTCCGATCCTGACAGTTCCAACATCTTTGGCTTTATTTTCTGATTCAGATTTTGAACTCTTTTGGGTGGATTTTGATTTCGTCTGTGCAGACTTTGTTTTTGTCTGAACAGATTTCGAATCTGTTTGTGTGGATTTTGTTTTTGTCTGATTAGATTTTGATCTTGCCATGTCCGAATTTGATCCACCCGAATGATCTATACTACCTGAAATATTTCCATAAGAAAATAAAAGAATTAAAACACCGGTTATTGTGATATTCATTTTAGTTTTTGTATTTGCTGAGCATCAGATATTAAACGTGCTTAGAAAGACTTTATTATGCAAGTTAAGACAAGTAACCTTTTGATTTGCTTGTTAAGTGCCAAAATCCACACACTGAACATTTATATACCGACAAGTCTTTAACGCCTTTATTCTCCTGAAGATAGTCTAACGATTCTTTTGCATCAATTAATGAATTATACATGGTCTTTTTACATGGAGACTCAATAGGGTATATCTTTCTTATGCGGGAAGATTTATATCTCATTTGGATAATTATTTTTCACAATACATAGTTAAATATAAATATTAAAAGCCATCCACCTGAGAATAAATTCAGATGGATGGCTTCAATACAAAAAACTTAAAAGAAGAAACTAAACCTCTATATGTTTATTTTTTCTTTGGAGTTGGTGGTGGAAGCTTCTTAACAAATACTCCATTATTGTCATATACAAGTGTCTCAGTGGCGATCCCTTTGACAACAACTACTTCATATGTAACAATACTATTTGCTGTTACGCTTGTTGCTTCTTTAATTGTATAACCAACATAATTTTTGGCAATACTATCAGTTATAGTTTTTTGAAGATCAGCTACCATGACGGCAGCACGGACGGGTTTTTCTTTTGTGACAGTAGGTTTGGTGGCCTGTGCATTGACTGCCAGAACTGCCATAATTAATACAAGAACTAATAATACTTTTTTCATAAATAATAAATTATTTGGTTTAAAAACTACAGGTTTCTGTTTAAGCCTGACTTTCTGCTCATTCCAGTATCCCTTTAATTCTGTTGTATTCATTTTTAGAATTTGAGAATGAACTTTTGAGATACAATAATATGCCATTTAACTCACTAGGGCATTACAAAATTTTAAAAATAAGTTGCATAATTCACACATTTTCTGGCAGTTTGTGTGCATTATTAATACTCTCCTCATTAAACATGCATTTTTTTGACAGAGATTCTCATAAAGATTGGAATCTCGAGACTTAATGAGGCCGGATTACACACCCGGGTGCTCAAAAACAGTTCAGCAAGATTATAACAAAATGAATAAGCAAATGCTGTTTCTTAAAATTTTGTACCTTTATGCTATACCTTAAAATGAAATACCATGAAAACGAGTTCTTTTCAAATTTTTTGTATAGCTGTTCTCTCTGTGGTTTCGATTTTTGATGCTAAATCACAGGATAAGCTGAGCCAATCCCTTGCCTCAATAAAGGATAAGGTACAGGATGTTGAGATTGATAAAACCACCTTTAAACAGTCCATCGATATTTTGGATGCAAATAAAGGCAAGCTAAGTTTCGTTTCTGTATTTGTTGACGAAAAAGGCAAAACTGCAAAAGAGAGCTTTGAATTCTATGTGTCTGACATTGACAAAAATACAATTATCCGTAAGACCTCCGGGAAAAAGCTTTTTATCAGTTTATCGATCAATAATAATCAAAAGTTCATAAAACACTTCAAGGAAGATAAGCTTGACAGCTATACCAATTATTTAGAGATCCAATTATCAAGTGCAGATGCAGCCCAGGAGCTGACAGGCCTTTTTAAGGCCGCAATACCATTGGTTAACTCCGGCGAAACAGTATGGAACACAAATACTGATGCACTGAACTGGCTCAAAAACCATATTTCCAAAGTAAATTCAGGTTCAGTAACTGTCGAACAATCATTTTCATTTGGTGAGCGCAAAGACTACCTGGCCAGTTTTGACGTGAAAAAGACCGATCAGAAAAATGTTTCCACTGAAGAAAAATATGAATTCAGTATCCTGGATATCAACAAGAAAAACTTAACGGTTAAGATTAGTGGAACTCAACTTTCCGTTTCTGTTGAAACCAAAGGAAACGACCATTTTATTAAATATACAAAGAATAATGAACAACAAAACTTTGATAATGGTTTTGAAATCATTGCAGAAGATATAGACGAGGCCCGTAATATCATTGCCGCATTTTCAACAGCTATTGAAAAAAGTAAATCGGTGATCCCGGATTTTAGCAGCTTACAGAAAGCACTCGATTTTATTTCGAAAAACACCACAGATCTGACCTTAGATAAAAAAACACTGAATCAAAAATTCAATTTCACTCCGGGGAATGGGACAAAATCGGTATTTACTTATGCCGAGCCTGATTCAAAAGGAAAACCCGTTGAAGAACGGTATGAGTTTTATCTCAGTGACATCGATGCAAACAGCTTAAACTTTAAAGTAAACGGGAAAAAGATAACCATCGTTCCCATGTCTAAGAATAAAACAAAGTTCATCAAGTATTATAAAGACAACGTACTTCAGGATTTTCAAAATGAGATCAACATTTTAACTGCCGATTTGGAAACTTCCCGTGAAATGGTGGAAGCTTTTAAAGCAGCCATTGAAAACTCCGAAACTCAGCCTCCAACATGGAAAACTGTCGGCGATGCAATTACATATTTAAGCAACACATTAAAGGGCGAAACCATCGGGTCAGACATATATAAGCTTGATTTTAGTTCAATGTCAACAGATCCACTGAAGGTTAAATATGTGTTCGACAAAACCGATGTAAAAGGTACAATGGTTGGACAATCATTTGAATTTTACCCATATATGTTAGACGCTGGCACGGTAAAAATTGGGTCATCGGGTAAATATCTGAATGTGGAAGCATCATCTAATAACAAAAAACCATTCGTAAAAGTATTTAAAGAAGATAAACAACAAGCATATGCCGAGGGTATAGAAATCATGGCTTTCGATGCCAGGCAAGCCCAGGATATCGCTGAAGCCATTAAGTATCTCTCCAATAATAGCAAACCCAAAGAGAGGGTTTGGGGTGATAAACAATCTGCCATGAAGTTTGTCATGGAAAATGTTGGCGCTATGAAAAGTGAAGGAAAAGAGGTAACTCAAAAAATAGAACTCACCGATAATGATCCTTGTAAAATTTCATATACCGTTTCCAGCAGTGACGATAAAGGCAAAACAACGGATGAAATTTATGAATTTGCCCTTACCGATATTAATAAGCTGATGGTCGATTTCAAAGTGAGCGGTCAAAATGTACAGGTGACCCTTTCCTGCAAAAATAAAGAAAAACTGGTGAAAGTATATAAAAACGGGACACAGCAAGCCTGGGGAACCGATGTAGAAATCTCAACAAACGATGTAGAAACAGCCAAAAATATTGCCGAAGCTTTCAAAAGTGCAATTACACAGTGTGAAAAATAGAAAATATATAAAAATCCATCCACCTGAGAAATAACTCAGATGGATGGATTATAACCTTCATGAGCAATCAGTATGCCTGGAAGGGAATCATAAAATTCATTTGACAGGTTCGACAACAAGCACTGTAAATGTGCCTGGTTTCAGTGCAGGACGTGGTCGGGGATTATCAGCAGTTTTCTCCGGTGTAGGTCCAAATTCGGCTGTTGGTAAATAGATCCTATGTGTTACTGCACTTACTGAAATAGTTCTGGCGCCGGCTTGAGTAGGCACATTTTCAAGTACTTTAAATGAATTCGGATTTTCTTCCTGAACCACTGTAAGTACACCTTCTCCACATGAACTGTAGGCACGTTTAAGACCCGGATCAAAACCTGCCCCGTCTACACGACCTCCGGTAACAACAGTTGTTATAACTTTGCCAGTTTCTGAATCCAGGATTACCATTAGCTTATCTGTGGCACTGAAAAGGCGATGATTATCAACGTCAAGAGCCAGACCGCTTGGTTCTTCACCAGGACTTATGGACCATGTTTGTTCTACCTTCCAGGTTTTCACATTGATCATGCAAACTTCACTCTTGTCTTCAATATTCACAAACACCTTGCCCTTCCCATCACTTACTGCTGCCTCGGGTTTTCCTGCCAGGGCGATGATTTGTATTATCTTATCTGTTTTGGCATCTATCACGGTGGCATTAGATGAACGTCCATTCCATGTAATAATAGTTTTGGTGAACGGTTCATACAAAATAGCATCAGGATTCTTCCCTTTTACGGGCACTTTTTCAATTACGCTGAAATCTGTGGTGTTGAATACTGTTACGTTGCTGTCAGCTCCATTGCTTATAAATCCTTTTTTGAATTCCGGGGCGATTGCGATGCCATGAACCCCATTTACATCTGTGATGGTGGCAACATTTTTACCGGTTTTCATATCCACTACATTCACCATTTTACCGTGTGAAACATATAGCATTCCTGTAGCATCGTCAGCATTCAGGTAATCCCAGAAACCATCTCCCTGCAGAGAAATTTTCTGAACAATCTTATATCCGCTGGAAGCATTCTGGCCATTAAGACCAATCAGAGACAGGAAAATACCTGCCATAATAATGATCGTTTTTTTCATAATTCTTGAGTTTANNATCCCGCATGCTGAACCCCATCGCGCAACAAATGTCATTTGTTTTGCCATTTTGGAATCGACAACTTTCCCATCGAGTGTTCCCCAGGGGGAAAATGGAATATCAACACCATAAATATCAGAATCCAGATCGGGATGAGCACACAGGGTTCTCATGTCGGGGGTACCGGTATTTAAATAAGTATCATAATGATCGGCTTCGAATTCTTTCCCCAGTTCCAGGTTAATCTTACCTGCATTTTCTCTCATTAATTGTTTCCNNCGGGCAACTGAAGAATTCTTTATATCTGTTTCTGAGGTTTTGGTTTCGAACCGCAGGATTCTTAAATCTTCAGCAACATTTGAGCCTACAAAAAAGCCATCTTTCTTTTTTTCAAAACCAACATATTTTAATCCAAGCTCAAGACGGGCAATTTCGTTTGTATTTATATCACCAATCAACCAGGCATTTGCATACCCTCCATTGTTACCTTTTTTCATTATTTCACACCATTCATCAATTGTGGAAGCATATTGCGTTGCATGACGCATACGGGCAAACTCCGGAGTTCCATGTACATCGAATGGGAAAAAGCCTCCGATTGTTGTTTCGGAACCGACAAGGCCGGCGCTTGTAATAAAAAAGTCAGTATCGCTGTGAATCAGACCGGCAGTAGATTGCATTAATATACGGTGGCCTTTTTCCGGAAGAATATCCAGAATAATATTGCAAAGGGGATAATAGAAAGAACTCATTGTATTATGTCCCAGAACGATACTGCCATCTGTCGTCATACTTCCAGTTGCAATAAATGAACTGCATGACTCCTTTTTATGATCAGGTGAATTTGGGGAAATTGTGTCTTTTACCATCGGCCACCAATATTCCATGAGTTCTGAGGTACCATTATAAGTTACAATTTCATCCCGGTTGGAAAGCACACCGGCTGCCCTCATTCCTTCAACAATTCCGTCAATTTCTTCCATATTTTCAGAATCAATCTTGGAATTGAACATTTTGGAGCCTTTCTGAACCAGCCATTGCCAATCGAGGGCAGTCTCATAATGCCAGACTTCGCTCATCTCCAAGAGCGCTTCCTTTATTTCTTTTGCAAGTAAATATCCATGCTGGAAACCACGTTCTTCCGGAGTGCCTTCGATATGCAGATAAATCCATCCGTTTTTTTCATGACGATTTGCTTTTGTCAGCCATGCTTTCTGCTCACCTGTAAGCTGATAACCAGCCTGACTATGCATTAAAACAGGAAATAGAAAAACTGCAAAAAGCAGAATTATTACTTTTTTCTTCATAGTACAAAAATATTAAACCAAGGTTTCAACTACATAAAGAGAGCGACCCAATCAACTATATATGACTTTTATTAATCCTTTATACAACGAACAGAATAACCGTTCTTTTTAGGGTTGAAGATTCTGAGAACATCTATGCTGGCGCAACCCATAGTGCGGCACCATGAAGCTGTTTGTTTTAATTTTTCATTACTTGAGGTATTCAAATTCCCTCCATTCACTATATGGACCTGGCTTTCCGGTAGCTTTGGAAAATGATTTTACTCTCCATCGCCCTTGTTGTTTTCCGACAAAGTTAAGGGTATAAGAAGTCACATTGGTGGTTGCATTTTTTAACAGCTTCCATTTGCCGTCGTTATACTCGACCACGATTTCATATTTATTAGCACCTTCAACATGCTTCCACTCGAACACTGTCGTACGAGGAAACATATTTATTTTTGCACCTGGTATCGGCGCAATAAGTTCAGGCGGGGCAATCTGTTCAACCTTAATAACCCTGTGTACCTGGGCTTCAGCGCTAAAGGCGAGATTCAATAGAATGATTGAAATTGACAATAAAAAAATTCTGCGTTTCATTTTTATTTCCTCCAATTTTAATTTTAAAACTAGAAAACCATTAAAATCTAACTTGTAAAATATAAAAGTATTAAATTTTTATAAAAATAAACATTCTCTTTCTTAACCCAATTAATAAAATTCTTCAGCCCCCTTCTGTCATATAAAAAGCATTGATATAATGCTGTAACAAAGCTTTAAGATCTTTTACTAATAAATTGAAAATGAAGCAATCCTTATCAGCAAAACAGCCTCATATTCACCGGATCCCAGTTTATTATTTTCTTCTGGAAATAACTGTCATTGCAGGCAAGACACGGAGCACAAGCCCTGAAGCCGAATACAGGGTCCTCAACTACAGGTTTTCCAGTTCTTACTCCTTCGAAGAAATTAGCAAAATGTTCAACATGTTCATCATAACCTTCAGGAGCAGAATATTTTGTATCGGCTTTTACCGGTCTTTGCTGATCTGCTTTTGAATATTTCTGATTGTATCTTTTCAATAGTTCTTCCTGCATGGTCTTAGGATAAGTATCAAAAGCATCCCATCCTCCTATTCCCGGAGCCTTCGACATGATGCTGTTTCTGATAATAAATCCGCTATCCCCCATTTCAAGAATACCTTCGCTTCCAATAAACCTTGTAAAAGACTTTTCTCCATTGCCACTCACAAAGTTCACTCTTAGCATAACCTGGAAGGATGAATGTTCCTTAGTTTCAGGATAGTGCATCACTGCAACCATTACATCGGGAACATCACGTTCATCTTTCCAGTAAGTGAGCTGGCCTGAAGCATAAATTTTTTCAGGTCCTTTGGAATCGGTCAATACATGTATTCCTGATAACAGGTGAACAAACAGATCGCCGGCAACACCGGTGCCAAAATCACGGTAGTTTCTCCACCAGAAAAATTTCTTTGCATCATAAGGCATTTGAGGGGTACCTGAAATATACCTGTCCCAGTCAACTGTCTGGGGTGATCCATCAGTAGGCATGGTGTATTCCCATGCACCAAGAGCGTCCTGCCTGTCAAATGAAGCCTCAATACAATTCAGCTGGCCAATAATACCTGTTTTATATAACTCTCTCGCTTTGCGATAAACAATGCTGCTTACCCTTTGACTTCCCACCTGCATTGTTTTTTTTGTTTTATCAAGGATTGCGATAACGTCCAGCCCTTCACTTAGTTTATGCACCATTGGCTTTTCGCAGTAAACCGATTTACCGGCATTCATGGCATCTATCGATATCCTTGAATGCCAGTTATCACTGGTGGCAATTACTACCGCATCAATGTCTTTACGGTTCAGAATTTCCCTGTAATCTTTGGTTGTAAAGATATCCTTCCCATATTTTTCCTTAACTCTCTCAAGTCTTCCTGAATAGAGATCGCAAGCGGCAACTAATTCTATTCCAGGGACTTTTAAAGCAGTATCGATATCATTATTACCCATAATGCCCATTCCAATCGCTGCAATCCTTATTTTATCGTTGGAAGAGAAATTTTTATTATAGGTGATGATATGTTCTTCCATTTTTTCACGGGATGCGAAACCGACTAACGGTCCTGCAGATAAAAGCACTGCAGTTCCCCCAAGCTCCTGAAGAAATTTTCTCCTTGATGTATGTGTTTTCATATGAGTAAAAATTAATTTGAGTTAAATTTCTCTAAAAGATCCTTTACAGCATCCTTATGTACCATGTAGTCCATCATCTTCAGTTTTATATAATCTGAAGAAAAAAAACAGTACCCGAATTCACCAGCCTTCGGGTCATTGTTCCGTGAACCCGAACCCGAGTCTTTTATAAGATACCAGTCCTTCCCGTCTTTTTCGAGGTAACCCACAAGGTGCAGGCCATGATCATCTGTTGTAGTCTCATTAGAGTACCTGAACTGCCGGGCATCATCGTTGATGTAGGCTGAGGGAATATCAAAATCAGGGACAATTGCACGTTGTGTCTGCCTGTCGAATCCGGGTTCGGATACATCACCGCCACTACTTGCTGTGTACCCGTTACGGACTACTTTTTTTAATGTCTCCATAAAAACATCAAGATGGACTATTTCAGAAGGAGGTTCACCAATGTAATGCTTCATAATCGATTTTATGGTCGCAATTGNNAGCTTCTTCATCCCATGCCGAAGTGGCTTTCAACGACTGAAGATAAGTCTTCATTTCTGTAATCATTTCCTCATGATTATGGAATTTCCTGCCAACAGGTAATCTGGTAGAACCCGGGTTTAGGTACGATAAATACGGCTTTGTCTTTATTTTGTCCGGCAACCGGAATGAAAAGCATAAAGCCTGTAACAATCATACCGTATAGGTTTTTTAAATTCATTTTGAACATATCTTAAGTTTTTAGGTTAATAAATTTAGTGCTTTTTTACAGGGATCCACACCTCTTCTTCCGAATCGGGGTCATCATTTTTATACTTCTCTCCCATTACTGCAAAATGAGGTCTGTTGTCCAGTAGAAAATCAGAAGCAGGAAGCCAGGTGCCAAAAATATATTGGTACGTTTCCGGTCCTTTGCTTGCAGCTCCTTTGTGCAGAAAAACGGCATAGAGTCCGCGGGGCGATATCAGAGTTTCCATATCCTCAGGAACTGTTTCAAAATCAGTCACTTCGACAACTGCCCATTTATCAAATTCCTTTTCAGGGTTAAAATTTTTAAAGTAGAGCGGTTCGTATACCTCAACTGAATACAGGTCTGAACCAATGTTATTCTTAATCTCTCTTCGTGACGGCATAAAACTCTTCCACAATTCGTGGGTTTGGTTGTTCGAAAATGACATTTTAATCCGTTTGCCGACAAATTTCTTTTCAGGCAATATTTCAATTCTTGGTTCCAATAAGTCAGGTGGTCTAATCCTTGGTATCTATTTCAATATCATATTTATCTAAAAGTCCTGCAATTCCAGTTAATGAAAAGATGGCTTTTTTAATGCGGTTTTTTTCAGGGTCAATCGAATAATTGAAAGAAGTGCGAAAATCAGCTTTTTCAATAATTGAATTTTCAAAGGTCGCTTTCATGAAATCACAGCTATCAAAAACTGAACCGGTTAAATCACATTCTGTAAAATCTACTTCATGAAAATTTGAATTTTTGAATGTTGTCATTTTAAGCTTCAGCTGATAAAAAGACGAATGACTGAGGTTACAATTATCAAAACTTACTGACAAACCAAATTTATTGCAGTTCTCAAAATGTAGTCCCAGCATTTTGCAGTTCCTGAACCGTACTTCCCGTAAAGCAGTCTTATTCAACCTGGACATAGTCAGGTTGCAATTTTCAAATTCACATTCCATAAATATAGCATCTGCAAGGTCGGTGTTTGAAAAATCACAGCTTATAAAGTTGCACGATTCGTATTCCCCTTTGATCAAAGGATTTTGGGTGAAATCGATTTTGTTAAAAGTTTTTCCTTCTATAAATTCTAGCCCCATTGTTGTCAAATTAATTGCTCCTTTTGAGATCACGAAGTTATGTTCTAATAACCAGGATTTTGCACAAGCTTATTATTTTTTATCATTTCAGCCTGCATGATGGGGAAGAAATAGCATTTGTTATTCCACGACCTGTTACCGCCCCCAAAGTCTGCTTTCACAAATATTGGGACTGCCCAGGATGATCCATTTGATTTAAAATAATTGTCGGACCTTCTTCCGGAATACCCACTAGGTGGAACGAAAAATTTAGTAGAGTCAGTTTCATCGTGCGTAATCTCAGTAAGATATTTAACCTGAACCTTATGTGTTTGCTGGTATGCTTCCGGGCCAATCATCCACCGGCGGATGTCCCAGAATCGCTGATCTTCAAAAGCCAACTCTATCTGTCGCTCATGACGGTAAGCCTGGCGCAAAGTACCGCCAGTTAATGAAGGTGAAATATCGGGTTGTCCGGCCCGTTTCCTTATCATGTTTATATATGACCGGGCTTCAGCATCCTGCCCAAGCTCAATACAGGCTTCTGCATAATTCAGGATCACTTCGGCATAGCGGAGGTGCTTAAAAGGAATATCCTGTTTGATTTTTAAAGGGTCAACGTTCGGGTCAATAAATTTCCGGAGGAAATAACCCATAAAATCACCGCTATAATCACTCAAAGGTCCATATGGGTTATCCATTCCCCGTTTGAAAAGTGTATCGCCATTGAGATTATAAATGCCCCCCACCTGGATTCTGCTTAAAGGGTCCTGAGCGATTAAATCTGACGGGCGTTTTCTCCAGGGGACACCTTCGTAAAGTATGGTAGCATAAAACCTGGCATCTCTGTTGGTGTAAGGCGATGCTTTATGTACAGGATTATTCCAATCGAACCGGCTGCCATCTTTCATTTCATACTCATCCACCATATCTCCTGTCGGTGTGTTGAAGCCACAATCATGATATCCATTAGGGCCACAATAAAATCCCGGGTTATATCCGGTCAAACCTTCATTCGTGGAAGCTGTAAAATATTGTAAAAGAATATCTTCTTCCGTTCCTTTGGACAGGAAGAAATCAACAATATTCTGGGCTATGGAATCTCCGGGGGCGGGATTTTTCCTGTACAAATCATATTTAGCCATATCAATCACAGCTTTAGCCGCATCTTTAGCCAGCTGCCAGCGTGCCATTTCATCACCGGAGGTATAGCCTGATAATTCAGGATTGGAATATCCACTGGTAACTATGCCGTTTTTCAAAGGATTATGAAGATCGCTGGCTGCATAAAGCAATACCCTCGATTTTAATGTCAGTGCCGCACCCTTTGTTACATGGCCCGCCTGATTTGCATCAATAGATTCCAGTGGTAAATACTTTGCAGCTGAATCAAGCTGACTGACAATAAAATCCACACAATCCTCATAGGAATTGCGGGCAACATAAAAATTGTCGTATATAGTATAGGCTTTTATGATAATCGGAACGCCGCCATACATGTTTATAAGACAGGCATAAGTCCAGCCATTCAGGAAATAGACTTCACCCTTCAAACGGGCTACCAGGTCCTTTTCGTCAGTTCTGAGTGAGCCTATATTTGAAAAGAAGAGGTTGATCTTTCTTACATTTGAATACATCGGATCCCAGAGGAGATGATTTGTCTGGGGAGATGATGCTGCCGGGCTCCAACCCGGAAGATAATTTGGAGATATATCGCCAAGGTTAAAATCATAAGTGCCCCAGTCGGGGGGGAATAATGACTCATCTGAGAAATCCGATAGCCGTATGATAGCGAAAGGGAATCCCAGTGCGTCATGATATATTGAGTCCACGAAAGTTTCTATCAAAGGCAGATCTTTCCACATTTCTGCATTGGAAGAACCGTTTTGGAAAGGTTTGTCTAAAAGTTTTTTACACGACAAAACAGCAATGGGCAAAATAAAAAAGAGTATCCAATTTATTAGAAATTTCTTCATAGATTTAATTGCATTTTATTGTCACATTTTTTATCGCATCAAACTAAAATTTATATCCCAGAATACAAAAACATCTTATTACCGGCGATGTTAATTCCAGATAACTTGACATCCCGTCAGATCTTTCAAACCTGAGCTCAATTGACAAGTTCCTGAAATCACTCCCCAAACCTAATAATAATCCCCTTTCCCATTTACGCGCATTATTTAATTTGGATTCTGAAATACTATTTACTGAATATACGTGTGATTCAACTCTTAAGTAATTTGTTTCTGAAATAGTAATTCCATTTGAAAACCCTCCGTTAATGTATAAGAATATTTTATTAACCGGGAACTTTAACTTCAACAGGTTATTTATTGTAAAGTAGGAATATCCAATTGAACTATAGGTGTTTGTGTAAATATTAGTATTATAAGAATCTTTATTCATGCCACTGACTTTGTAGGAAGTGAACATTAATTCATTATTAATTGACCATTTCCCTTTTTTCCTGGGTAGAACTATATTAATAAACCCTCCTGCTGTAAAGTTTTTCGCCCAGGGATATTCAGTATTTATAAGTGAAATGAAATAATCATCAGTGCCTATAAATTTTAATTTTGTTAAAGATAATCCCGCTAAAATTCCAACTTCCGCTTTAATTTTTTCTAATTCCGGTTGATATAAAATTTCCTTTTGGGTGCATTTATAATATTCTTTAAATAATCTGGTCAAATCATCTTTACTGTAGCTTACATTGGAAATCTTTTTTTGAATTGAGGGACAATCCTGTAAATAAATATTTAATTGACCTTTAAATATTTCTTTTGTCTGGATAAATGAATCTCCACCGATATTATTTAAATATTTAATAATGACAAGTGTCTCATAAATTCCATTTTGACCAATAAAAAAGTGCACTTTTAAATTTTCATCCTTCAGGTAATAGAGAGTTTTCTCCCCATTTATTAATATTTGTAGAAAAACTTTTTCAGTTTTGTACCTGGGTTTCTCAGATTCTGACAGTTCATTATCCCTGTAAGCACTTTCATCAATTGTCACAATCCCACTTATATATCTTTCTCCAGCGACACTAAAACTTTGAATATTATTCGGAGTGTAAATAGTTTCTTTTGAATCAGAAACGGTTTTAAAAACTATTGCTTTCGGGGTTTTATCCCAATTTTGATAATCAATTAAACCTTTTATAGTGTCTTTCTGAATATCCACAACATAACCGGTCTTGAAATTTTTTTGCGAGTAAGAATTAGTAAAATTGAAAATGCAAATAATGATTATCGCTAAAAAATACTTAATACTTTTCATTTTCTCTTTTTGTTTTTATGCAATTTATATTCCACTGGTTATTTATGGTCAATAAATGCAATGCCATTTACAAAAGTATTGCATTACCAATGAGCTGAAATACACACTTATACAATACTTTTAGATGACCTTCAACATTCATTATTCATACTAAAGATAAAAATAATAATTGATAAATAGAATTCCGGCCTGTAGTATACCAATTGCATGATGTATGATGCTGGTTACATTTACTTTTGAAAAAACTGAACCGGTATACAGCTTTCTTAAAATGAGATCCTTCACTGGCGCTCGTGATAACATAGCATATCAAAAGCATAACCGGCTGTTTATTGATTTTAAACAATATGGCCTTCGGCTTGTTTCTAGTTCATCCCTCAGTTTAATAGCTGTCAGAACAAAATAAAATTGCTTAAAATTAAACTAAAGACTAATTTTGTTAGTTAACTAATTGAAATATAATGGAACAGAATGAGAAATCAAATCATGAGTCGTATAAAGTTTCGGGCGACGAGATATTATCAAAGGTTAAAGAGATAATTAAAGAAGGAAATGCCAGAAAAATAATTATTAAAAACGAAAAGGACGAAACTATTATGGAATTTCCCCTTACAATCGGTGCAATAGGTGTTGTATTGGCACCCATATTTGCAGCTGTCGGCGCCCTGACGGCACTGGCAACACATTGCACTATTATTGTTGAAAAAAGAAACAGTGATGAAGTAAAATGATTCTTAAGTTTTAATTCAATAAAATCGGGAATGATGAAAACTGCCAAAACAAAAACATTAAGCAAACCAAAAAAAACTCCAGATGCCGGTAAAGCATTAGCAAAAAAAAAGGTTACATCAGTCAAGTATGTCCCCAGTGAAGAGGAGATTCGCGAAAAAGCCAGGGAAATCTATTACGAGCGTATCGCCCGTGGCGAACATGGAACTCCGGAAGGAGACTGGCGTGAAGCAGAAGGACTTTTAAAGGGATTATAAAAAGGCAGTAGTGAAATCATTTGTTATTCTTCTTATCTGAAGAAGAAAGTAGAATTATATGTATATCCATTTTCACGTAACCACCATCGATAAGCCTTTGCTATTTTTCTTTTTTTAAGCAAGACATCTCCAACTTCTTTTGAGGTAATCCTGTAGATCGTTTTCATACTTGCTTCATTTCAATTTTGGTTTGATTACTCCAGATCGTAATAGCTGAATTTCTTCAGATAATCAAATATTGATGTCCCAAGAACATCTTTCTTGTTTATCCTTCCATTTGAATTCAGAAATTTCTCCAATGAGCCTGCACCACCAAGATGTGATGCGGCTATCATTCCTGATTTTGTAATTGCAACACCATTGATTGAATCCCCGATATAATGTTCATAATCCTCCAGAATTATAAGATTTACTTTAATCAGTGTCTTTAGTACCTCCAATTGCAACTCCCGCGGGAAAATTTCAGGATGTGCTTTAAACTTTTTTAATGTTATCTTTTTGTATCCCAGATACTTCAAGGTGGATTCATTAAACTGCCATTCACCGAAACAACCTATCTGGTTTATGCATAGCCAGTTGTTTCCGGATTCTTTGTAACCCAGATCATTAATAAACCTGGATAATTCAGATTCATGAAATTTCTCAAGGACGAACTTTGATAACGATTTGAATTTAATTATCCCCAATCGGAAATCAATATTCGGAGCGCAACAGATATGAGAAATAAAAATTAACAATAATATCAGAAATACTTTTCTCATGATAAAAAATTTTAAGAATTATATTCCTTCAGTTCAAATGTTTACATATCTCTGCAAAGTTAGACCTTATATAAACTGAAGTCAATTGCGTCAGACTCCGATCCGGGTTTAAAGTGTAACGATTTTCCCTGTCTAATCACAGAAAACCATACGGTTAATTATAAGATTTAGTGATTAATAAACAAATCGGGAAAGTTCGTCAAAATGCAGTTAAAATTTACTAAAAATCTGAGTAAAAGGTAAATATTAACAAAAACTCCTTTAATATAGAACAAAGATTATCAGAGCTATATATGAATATTAACATCTCTAATTTAGAGCTATTTCTTAAAATGAGAATTTGACTAAATGTCTATTAATTTAGATAAAAAATCAGGTAAATCTTCAATAAAACTGATGCAACAGGTACTATTCGATTCAAAATGAATAACTCAAGGCCGACCGGATGATTCTGTTCCGTCCGGGCAGGCGGTTTTACACCTTGCATAAACATAATCTTAAAGGTATTGTCTTATCCTGTACCAATAATTGGTTGTAAGGTGTCCTGATCCATTCCATTTTCTGGCAATCTGTTCAAAATTATAAGGACCAACCTGATCAGCGAAGTATAAAAAGATCTTTTCTGATATTTCAAAGTTAAACAGGTCATTCCTGGTATAGCTGCTCCCTGTTCGTTTATTATAATCAATAAGTCTGATAGGACGTATCTGATAAACTCCTGTCGCTTCTTCTAATGGATTGTATGCCAGTGTATCACCCTTTGTTTCTACCATTCCTACAGCGAATGCAAGTTGCTTATATGGTTCTATGGGAGCAAACTTAAGAACTGTCAGTAATTTCTCGCTGGGTGCGGAAACTTCCAATGAAAAAGATAACAGAATAAAACAGACAACCTTTATCCTTTTTAGACTTGTGTTCATAGTGAAATTCCGAATTATTCGTTTAATATGCAAACCGGGTTATTCTGGTTATTTCGCTGCTATTTATTAAGAACACACTACCTCTACACAAATTTACAACATAACTTGTTGTAAATTAATGAAAATCAATTTCTTTTATAAACAAACTTTCAACCGACAATATTGAAGCTCTTCGCAGCGAGCAACGGAGAACCGATCCCGCGAAGCGGGAGAGCTCGGCGAAGCCAATGCGCTCGCGGGGATTCAACCAATAAAAAATCGATACCTCTCTTTTTATGCTATAATTCCTGCTAATCATATGCTCATCTCTTTTTGTCATTTCTATTTCAGCATTGATCAAAAATCTTTGAAGTGATGGCGGAACTGACCTTATATTCCATAGATAATGCATTATATTTACAGCGAAAGGGGAAATATATGTTGGGGAAAAAGATATTATCGACGAAATGCACGCCGGAGATCAGCCTTGATCCTTATGGGATAATTAAAATATCAGGCAGGTCAATAAGTGAAAATGGTACAGGATTCTCTGAACAGATAGATGAATGGATCGATGAGTATATGTGTAATCCTGCTGAACTTACTACTGTTGATATTTCTTTTGAATATTTTAATATAGTCAATTTTAAAATTTACTTTAACCTGCTTAATAAGATTGGATCTCTCAGATTGATTAACAAAAAGTATTCTGTCAATTGGTATTATGAAGAGGGTGATGAAGATATCCTTGAGAAAGGAGAAGATATATCATCCGCCCTGGATATTCCTTTTAATTTTATAATGATAAGCGATCCTTTATTACCTGAGTCGAATCCATTGAAATTGAAGACCAGTGTATCTTAGGTAATAATTAGCATTCTGATACAATTTCACGGAAGATTTTTGTACAACCGAACCGGTCGCAATACGTTAGCAATTCCCCGTTAAAAATCCTTGAATTATAATTTTATGAAAAGTTAAAGAAGATCAGACTGCTGCCCTTCTGAGATTTTGTGTTCTGAAATATGTTAACCCATTTATTTCTGTCATGTCAATTATTTTGAATCCGTGAGATTCAAGAAGTCTCGAGAAATCCTTACTATCAATATCAACATCGATCTTTGAATCCAAAAAATTAATGACTTTCTTGTACAAACGTGAAGTCACACTAACTCCCTTTTGAGTTTTCTTGTCAGAAAAGCATCCGATAAAATTGGCTTTTGGAGACAATCCACTGCAGAGAGTATGTAAAAAATCATCGAGATGGTTAATAAGGTTCAATTTTTTAAGGTTAATTAAAGTCGTCACTTCTTTCAGTTCTTCATAATCATAATAATAGTGCATTTTTGAAGAAAGGACCAGTAAATTGTTTTCATTTGCCAGACCATGCCAATTAAGATAATTTATAAAGTTCTCGTCAACCTCTCCAGACAGTTTATTGGGAACAAGATTATTTTTTCCTGCTTCAGGGGAAATTTTTGTTGTATTTAAATTTATCCTGACTTTTCTATCGATAGTTTTTACCGGCCTTTTTAGAACTGAAATATCTTCCATAATTATATGTCTGTTATTCGATGTAAAATTATAGCATAATAACA
>PMNJ01000234.1 GCA_003162595.1 Bacteroidales bacterium
CTTAGGTTGACGGCTATGGGGCAGGGGGGCAAAGATTAAAGGAGGAGTCGAGATTCGATGCCTTCCAAATTAATTCTATCTTTGAGTTTTGAATTTATAATGGAAGATCAGCCGGCGCAATTGGATAACAGGAAAAAAGCAGCAGTTGAGTCGATGTTTGATTCAATAGCCTGGAGGTACGATTTTCTGAATCATTTTCTCTCTTTTAATTTTGACAGACTATGGCGAAGGAGAGCAATAAAAACAATCTCAAAATACTATAAATCACCTAATATCCTGGATGTTGCAACAGGTACAGGCGATCTCGCACTGGCAGCTATGAAGCTTAATCCTTCAAAGATTTCAGGAATTGATATCTCACATAAAATGCTTGAAATCGGTAGAGAAAAAATTGAAAGAAAAGGCTTTGCCGGGAAGATAGATCTTATGGTTGGTGATTCGGAGAAAATCCCTTTTAAGGACAATGTTTTTGATGTTGCTATGGTGTCATTCGGAGTAAGAAATTTTTCGGACCCGCTGAAAGGCCTGACAGAAATGTACAGGGTTATACGCAGCGAGGGCATGATTATGGTACTCGAATTCTCTAAACCTTCTGGTTTCCCGTTTAAGCCGCTTTATAATTTCTATTTCAGAAATATTCTTCCACTTTTTGGAAGACTTTTTTCCAAGGATAAAGCGGCATACAGGTATTTACCAGATTCGGTTATGAAATTTCCTGATAATGAAGAATTCCTGAAATTACTTGTTAAGGCCGGATGCTCCGATACTCATCAGATAAAATTGACCGGAGGTGTGGCAAGTATTTATACCGGCATCAAATTATCAATGCAATAAATGAAATTCAAACGAGTTTATTATCTTGTAGCACTTTATTAAAAAGCTTAAAGAGGGTTGAAACAAAAAGCTGCTTTTATAGTCTTATTTATCGTTTTTCTTCTGAACAATCTAATTTTGTATGGACAGAAGCAGAAACCTAAAAACGAGTCATGGTATGATGAAAAGCCCCTTCACTTCGGATTCAGCCTGGGATTTAATACAATGGATTTCAATATAACTCCTTCTCAAAAATATTTTCAGATAAATTCTCTTTACCCTGAAGTGAGTAAACTCAACCCTGGAATTAATATCCAGATTGTCACTGATTTAAGACCAGCCAATCATATGGACATAAGGTTTCTTCCGGGTGTAGCTTTTGGTCAGAGAGTTATCATGTTTTATAAAAACGGAGTGCTGGTAAATAGTCAGCAAAGTCTCGAATCATCATTTCTTGAATTCCCGCTTCTGCTTAAATATAAAGGAGATAGATTAAATAACGTCAGACCTTATGTGATAGGGGGGTTTAATTACCGGTATGATCTGGCAGGCAAGAAAGAATTTGATGATACTAAATCAATCTATTTAAGGATTAAGAGACCAGATCTTTACTATGAATTGGGAGCAGGACTCGATTTTTACCTGGTTTACTTTAAACTTTCTGTTGAATTGAAAATGTCCAACGGTTTTGGCAATGTGCTGGTCAAAGAAGCGGCACCTGGGCATCCGGAGTATGAGAATGCCATTGAAAAAATGAAGTCTCAGATTTGGATTCTTGCATTTCATTTCGAATAGAAATGGGTAAACAGGTTCAGATTAATCTTACACCTTCTGCAGCAGCCGATGAATCAACTATAAGAAAGATTGCAGCTACTCTTGCTGGCATTGATCTTGCAGCAGTTTCTTCATTGAGAGTTATTAAACGGTCAGTTGATGCAAGAAAGAAAAATATCCGTGTTAATCTGACGGTTGAAATTTTTTCCGGAAAAGATTCTGCTCTCCCCATAATTGCACCCTTTATTCCTATTAACGTTTCTTTAAAGCAAGAGGTCATAATTATTGGTGCCGGACCAGCCGGACTGTTTGCAGCTTTGCGATTAATTGAACTGGGTCTGTGTCCGGTAATACTTGAAAGAGGCCGCGATGTTTCATCCAGGAAAAAAGATATTGCCCGGATAAGCCGCGAACAGATTGTTGACCCGGATAGCAATTATTGTTTTGGAGAAGGAGGTGCCGGAACCTATTCTGACGGGAAACTCTACACGAGATCGAAAAAGAGAGGAGACAACACGAGAGTTCTGGAATTGCTATGCCTGCATGGAGCGAATGAAAATATAATGTATGAAGCTCATCCTCATCTTGGTACCGATAAACTGCCAGGAATTATCACTGCAATCAGGAAATCTATACTGGAAGCAGGTGGTCAGTTCATCCTTGAAAAGAAAGTAGTTGATTTTCTGATTGAGGGAGACACAATTAATGGAGTCATTACATCGGATAATGAACAGTTCAAGTCAAAATTTGTAATTCTTGCAACAGGTCATTCGGCAAGGGATATATATGAAATATGCAAAAAAAGAAGAATCGAGCTTGAGATGAAATCATTCGCCATGGGTGTAAGAGTTGAGCATCCCCAGGAATTAATAGACAGGATTCAATACCATGGAAATTCTCGGGGAGAATTTTTGCCGGCTTCATCATATTATCTTGCGAAACAGATAGATGGGAGAGGAGTTTATTCTTTTTGCATGTGCCCCGGCGGGTTTATTGTACCATCGGCTACTGCTCAGGAAGAGGTTGTTGTAAACGGGATGTCACCTTCAGGAAGGAATTCACCCTATGCAAATTCAGGTATTGTGGTTGAGATTAAACCCGAAGACCTTATTAAATACAGTAGTTTTGGTGAATTGGCAGGACTTGAATTTCAAAAGGAACTTGAACGTGAAGCATGGAAGAATGGTGGACATACACAAAGAGCTCCGGCTCAGCGCCTTGCTGATTTTGTTGCAGGAGACAGTTCCGGCTCACTTCCAAAAGTTTCCTATTTTCCGGGAGTAACTTCCTCGCCTCTTCATAACTGGCTGCCCAAAGCAATAGGCAGAAGGCTCAGGGACGGGTTCAGGCTATTTGGGCAGGTAATGCATGGTTACCTGACAAACGAAGCTGTTGTTCTTGGCGTCGAGTCACGGACTTCCTCCCCTTTAAGAATTCCGAGAGATCCTGAAAAACTTCATCATATAAGAATCTCAGGTTTATATCCATGCGGAGAAGGATCGGGATATTCCGGAGGTATAGTATCATCTGCAGTTGACGGCATGAGAGCAGCGGAGGCGATAGCAAAAAAAATTTCTTCATAGAATGCCCCCTGTCCCGCTAAAGGGGGACTAATTCTCGCACATAACGAAGCTTCACTTAAAAATCGAGTATTAGCCCCCCTTTAGGGGGGTTGACGGCTATGGGGTTGGGGGGCAAAAACAACGGAAAAAAGGGCAGTTGGGTGGCAAATAAAACTCTTTGAGGTCTTTGAGGTTATAGGATTTCATTTTATTAAGAACTTATATTTTCCAAATATTCTATAGATTTGTCTGGAAGATATCTATAATGGAAAATCCTTTTAGAAAAGCATACGGCAAAGTAGAAACAACAAAGGAAAAGCTTGTCTTTATCCTTGTATTTGGTCTTTTCATCTTCCTGTTCCTCTTTCTATTTAAGCCATTCGGAATGGCTCAATTAAAGACCGAATATCAGTTCTTTGTTTCACTTGGCTTTGGCTTTGTTACAACATTTATGCTTTCCATTTTCAAGTTCTTGCTTGAACCTCTTGTAATAAAAAAGAACTGGACTTTCGGAAAGAGTATTCTATGGGGATTAGTTATTGCATCAAGCATTGGAGCAGCCAATTACTTCTATGTGAGTATTATTTTCCCCCATATCTTTATGTTCAAATATTTTTTATTAGCCATCTGGACAGCAATTCTTGTAGGGATTATCCCTGTTACAATAGGCTATATCGTTACGTTCAACAGGATTTACAAAAGTGCTTTAAGAGAAGCTGCAATTCATCCTGAGGAGGTATTGTGGGAAAGTGAAGTTATAATAAGGGGAGGAAACCCAAAAAACGAATATAAATTTAACCCGAAGAATATCGTCTACCTTTGTTCTAATGACAATTATATTACAATTGTTACAATTAAAGGAGAGACATTAATCAAAACCCATCTTCGTGGTACCCTGAAAGAAGCTGAATCGGAGCTTGCAAA
>PMNJ01000172.1 GCA_003162595.1 Bacteroidales bacterium
TCTTCTTTTGCAAAACAATATTAATCTTTCAGTGTATTCCTTCTCATTTAGCGCATTATCATTTTTGTTAATTAATTCTTAAAAATATTATTTGATTAAGAAATTTAGTAACTTTATATAAACTGTAAAATCAAAGTCCTTATACAGTAGACTGATATTATCATTTTTAGAAGACTATGTTGAATGATTCTACTATACATGACTACTTAAAAAAGTATTTTGGATTTGATACTTTCAAAGGTAATCAGGAGCCTATTATAATGAATGTCTTGTCGGGGCGGGATACCTTCGTTCTTATGCCTACAGGAGGAGGCAAATCTCTGTGCTACCAGTTACCTGCAGTTATGAAGAAGGGAATAGCCATCGTAATTTCTCCTTTGATCGCCCTTATGAAGAACCAGGTTGACGCTATGCGAAACTTCAGCACCGACGATGATGTCGCTCACTTCCTGAATTCATCACTAACAAAGACTGAGATTGCAAGGGTCAAAAAAGATGTATTGTCCGGGAAAGCGAAACTCCTGTATGTGGCTCCCGAATCTCTTACAAAAGAGGAGAATATTGAATTCCTTAAAAATGTCGACATTTCTTTTTATGCTATCGACGAAGCTCATTGTATTTCAGAATGGGGCCATGATTTCAGACCTGAATACCGGAGGATCAGACCTATAATAGACATGATTGGAAGATCGCCAATCATAGCCCTTACAGCAACTGCCACTCCAAAAGTTCAGCACGACATTCTGAAAAACCTTAGTATTCTGGATGCAGATGTATTTAAATCCTCCTTTAACAGGCCGAATCTTTATTATGAAGTAAAGTCAAAACAGGATGTTACAAAGGAGATCATTAAATATATTAAGAACAATACAGGGAAGTCAGGAATAATTTATTGTCTGAGCCGTAAGAAAGTTGAAGAGATGGCTGAAGTCCTCAAGGTAAATGGGATTAAAGCCCTCCCATACCATGCCGGCATGGACTCGGCTACCCGCACTATGAACCAGGACAAGTTTCTTATGGAGGAGGTGGATATTATTGTTGCAACTATCGCTTTCGGAATGGGGATTGATAAACCGGATGTCAGGTTCGTAATTCATTATGATATACCTAAAAGCCTCGAGGGGTATTATCAGGAGACTGGCCGGGCAGGCCGTGACGGTGGTGAGGGGAACTGTATTGCTTATTACAGTTATAATGATATTCTGAAGCTTGAGAAATTCATGCAAGGGAAACCGATTGCGGAACAGGAGATCGGGAAACAACTACTTCTTGAAACAGTCTCTTATGCTGAGTCCTCCGTATGCAGAAGAAAGCTCCTGCTACATTATTTTGGTGAGGAGTATCTGAAAGAAAACTGTGAAGCCTGCGATAACTGTCTGCATCCTAAATCGCAGTTTGAAGGTAATGAGGCAGTTGTAAGTGTTCTNNGTAACCTCGGCAATAAAATCTTATAAACATCATAAGCTTGAGTTTTTCGGCATAGGGGAAGATAAAGATGAGAAATTCTGGAATATGGTTATCAGACAGGCTCTCATTGCCAAATTTCTTACCAAGGACATTGAGAATTATGGCCTTCTGAAACTGACGGAAAAAGGTATGGAGTTCCTTGAAAATCCAACTTCATTCATGCTTGCAGAGGATCACGATTATGCTGACACAACAGATGAAGAAAATGCCTTTGGGGCAAGAACAGCTACAGTTGATGAGGAATTATTCAGTATCCTGAAGGATTTGCGTAAAAAGCTGTCGAAACAGAAAGATGTACCCCCATTTGTGATATTTCAGGATCCTTCCCTGGAAGACATGGCTATTCAGTACCCGATAACAATTGATGAACTTCAGAATATCTCAGGTGTCGGAGCTGGTAAGGCTCAGCGCTATGGAGAAGAATTCATAGATATAATCAAAAAATATGTTGAGGAGAAGGAGATCATCAGACCCCTGGATATGGTGGTCAAATCGGTTGTCAATAAATCGGGAATTAAAGTCTATATTATCCAGAGTATTGATATGAAAAGGCCTCTTGATGATATTGCCGAAGCGAAAGGACTGGAGATGTCGGAACTTGTATCAGAAATTGAAGCTATCGTAAATTCGGGAACACGCTTAAACCTCGATTATTATATCGATATGACTATCGATGAGGAGAGGCAGCACGATATCTATTCATATTTCAGGGAAGAAGCTGAATCCGACTCACTTGAGGAGGCTATTAAGGAACTTGGTAATGAGTTCGAAGAAGAAGAAATCAGGCTTGTAAGGATTAAATTTCTTTCGGAGATGGGGAACTGATAATATCATTTCGGATTTGAGTCCCGATAGCTATATGACACTTCAGAATTCAAGTAACAGATTCCATATCTTTCATTATCGAGTTTCACCCCCTTTCATTTTCCCCCAAGGGGGAAAGGTTTTGATACTCCTTCCCCCGTGAGGGAAGGCTGGGAAGGGGGTAGTTGCCTAGAAAAAGAATTCAATGCAACTATTAAAAAATTTTACCATAATTGTTTAGAATTATATATCTATCAGGATTCGATTTCGGATTAATCTTCTATCCGAAATCCGCAATCATTTGTTCCGGAATATCAGGCAGTAAAATACTACAGAGAGAACATAGAAAGGGTAGATTATCTGAGATGGAAGAAACCATTTCATTAGGTTTCTTTTGCCATATCTCCGTGATGTATTCAACAGGATTAAGCAGTCGGGAATTGATTTTAAAATTAAAATTGAAAGGAAAACCCAGATTAAGTCCGGATAAATTAACCAGGCGATAAAATACGAAATCTGTAAAGCAACCGCAACAAATGTTGCAATCCCAAGAACGATTGTATATCTGTCTTTATAAGTTTTACCTTTTGAAATCCATCTGCTTCTCTGTTTGAGAAACGATCTGTAAGTTGATGTTGAGTTCGTAGTTACCATTGTGTCTGGCGATTCCATCCATAATATTTTTGCACGGTTTTCTTTTTTCAAACTATGCAATAAGAAAATATCATCACCTGAGTTTACTTCATCATGCAGATTATCAGAATGATCAAGATACGCTTCCCTTGTAAAAGCAAGATTTGCACCGTTACACATTGTAGCCTCCCCCGAAATCGCAGAAGCAGCTGTAATTCCCTGAAGGCTCAAAAACTCCAATTCCTGGAATTTTCTCAAAAACCCGGGTATTGATTCTATCTGAACCGGACAAATAATCATATCAGGTCTGTTAAGTTCATAAAATGCTGCAATTATTCTAATCCAGTTCTCTCCCATACTGCAATCGGCATCGGTTGCGAGAACCAGATTACCCTTTGCAGCAGTTATGCCTGTTCTGAGAGCCTGTTTTTTCCCTTTCCCTTTATTATATAAGGTAAGAAGATTGGTAATCCCGTTAAATCCCTCAGCAATTTCAAAAGTTTTATCTGTGGAATTATCATCAACAATTATCACTTCAAATAAGTAATCAGGATAATTCTGGCGGGCAATGCTGTTTAAAAGAGAGGGGAGGTTTTTCTGCTCATTTCTGCATGCAACAACCACAGATACAAAAGTTACCGGTTGCGTTGAAGCATTAAAGGTTTTAATTTTAAAAAGACTTCTGTATAATTTAAGAAGGAGAAATAAATAAGGAAGAATCAGTATAGCCGGAAGCCAGTGCATAGTTTATTCCTTCATCCATTCGAACATTTTATAATGAAGGCTCTTCATTCCAAGAGCTTCATAGGTATTTTGTGCCACTGAGTTATTGGTTTCCACATATAGACGCAGCCCTGCAATACTTTCTTTACCTGCCTCATCTTTAATATGCAGGTACATTGACCTGAAAATACCTTTTCTTCTGAATTCAGGCAAGACGTAAACAGATTGGAACCACCAGATATTACAATTTCTCCAGTCGCTCCATTCGTAAGTGATGAGCAGGGATGCAACAATATTGTCTTTCTCTTCAGCCACCCAGTACTGTCCCCGGGAGCCATCCTTGAAAACAGCTTTGACCCCTTTATAAATTATTTCCGGGACCAGGGTCATATGTTCAGTTTCCCAGGCCATTTTCTGCTGGAAGTCAATTATAACTTCGGAGTCTTCGGGTGTAGCTTTACGTATTGTTGTCATAATGTCTTGTTTTGCCCCCCAACCCCCCTAAAGGGGGGCTAATTCTTTGTATATTAGTATAATTCCTTCTACTTTGAATTTGCTTCTATTTTTCCCTTTTGTCTTTTGTTTTTTGTCTTTCGTCTTTCGTCTTTCGTCTTTTGCCTTTTACTTGTATTCGTCCCAGCTCTTGATTTCAAGGTCGTCGATACTCATCTTGCAGAAAGCCAGGATATAGGCACTTGCAAGCCGTGCATTTGTAATAAGAGGAACATTATAATCCACTGCACTTCTTCTTATAGTATAATCGTTATTAAGTTCTTTATCACTTAGATCTTTAGGGATGTTTACAACAAGATCAACCTCGCGTGATTTGATAAGGTCTATTGTGTTTGGCGATTTATTCTCATCCGGCCAGTATGCCACATGTGCTTCTACTCCGGCATTTTTCAGGAATTGCTGTGTGCCTCTCGTTGCATATAGCTTATGTCCCTTTTCGCGAAGAGCTCTTGCGCTGTTAAGAAGTTCAACTTTTGACCGGGCGGGACCTGTGGATAGAAGGATACTCTTTTTTGGCACCCTGTACCCGACAGAAAACATGGCTTTGAGTATTGCTTCATAGAAACCTTCTCCAATGCACCCTACTTCTCCTGTGGATGACATATCAACTCCAAGGACAGGATCGGCTTTGGCAAGACGTGAAAAGCTGAACTGAGGAGCTTTGACTCCGACATAATCAATTTCGAATATTGTTTTTACGGGCTTTTCAGTAGGAAGGCCCAGCATCACTTTTGTTGCAAGTTCAATAAGATTTGTTTTGAGAACTTTGGAAACAAAGGGCATGCTCCTGCTTGCTCGCAGGTTACATTCAATGACCTTAATATCATTATCCTTTGCCAGGAATTGTATATTGAAAGGTCCTGAGATATTCAGTTCTTTTGATATCTGACGTGAGATACGTTTTATTCTCCTTGATGTTTCAAAATATATTTTCTGTGCAGGGAAAACCATTGTTGCATCACCTGAATGAACACCCGCAAACTCTACATGCTCGCTGATGGCATAGGCGATCATTTCCCCATCGCGGGCCACCGCATCGATCTCGATCTCCTTTGCATTCTCGATAAACTCAGATACAACCACCGGATATTGTTTTGATACCTGGGATGCAAGTTTAAGGTAATGTGACAATTCATTTTTATTTGAGACTACATTCATAGCAGCTCCTGACAAAACATAAGATGGCCTTATAAGAACGGGGAATCCTATACGATCGACAAATTCAAAAATATCATCTATTGTGGATAATTCTTTCCAGCGAGGCTGGTCAACCTTCAGAATATCAAGCATTGCGGAGAATTTATGCCGGTTCTCCGCCCTGTCTATCGATAAAGGCGAGGTGCCGAGTACCGGCACTTCTTCATTATAAAGCCTCATCGCCAGGTTATTTGGTATCTGACCGCCAACTGACACAATAACACCTCCGGGATTTTCAAGTTCAATTATATCGAGAACCCTTTCAAAAGTCAGCTCATCGAAGTAAAGCCGGTCGCATATATCATAATCTGTACTGACAGTTTCGGGATTATAATTTATCATTATTGACCGGAATCCCTCTTTCTTTATTGTGTCAATTGCATTTACCGAACACCAGTCAAATTCAACACTCGATCCGATTCTGTAAGCTCCTGATCCAAGAACAATGACTGATTTTTTATCGTTTTCACATATTATATCATGTTCGGAACCACTGTAAGTAAGATACAGATAATTTGTTACAGCCGGATATTCCGCAGCGAGTGTATCTATTTGTTTGATATAAGGGACTATCCCTAAAGTTTTCCGATAATTTCTTACCTTCATAAGATCGTCGTTGATCTTATCGGGCCCAGATTTGAATACATGCCTGGCAATCTGGAAATCGCTGAATCCGTTTATCTTGGAATGGGAGAGGAGATCTGCAGGTATAGATTCCAAAGATTGATACTTACAAAGCTCATTTTTAATGTTTATTATATTCCTTAGCTTGAAAAGGAACCATTTATCAATTTTTGTGAGTTCATAGATCCTTTCAACGGGCATCCCTATTTCAAGAGCTTCCGCAATTGAAAAGATCCTCATATCCGTTGGTTCAGAAAGTTCTTTCTCAATATCCTCAAAGCCAAGATTTCGGTTTCCTGTAAAGCCGTGCATTCCCTGACCGATCATTCTTAATCCTTTCTGGATAACCTCTTCGAAAGTCCTGCCTATCGCCATTACTTCACCGACACTCTTCATACTGCTGCCGATAAGATGAGATACTCCCTCGAATTTATTAAGGTCCCACCGTGGTATCTTGCATACTATATAATCAAGAGCAGGTTCGAAACAGGCAGTTGTGTTTTTTGTGACGGAGTTTTTAAGTTCATGAAGCCCGTAGCCCATTCCGAGTTTCGCTGCAATAAATGCCAGCGGATAACCAGTAGCTTTGGAGGCAAGCGCACTTGACCGTGACAAACGGGCATTTACTTCAATAACCCTGTAATCTTC
>PMNJ01000218.1 GCA_003162595.1 Bacteroidales bacterium
TTGCTGTAATAAGCATCTCCTATAAATCTGTAAAGTTCAACAGCCCTCGTTTTTCCTGCCGACTTAAGAAGATCTGGAGCCATTGACAGAATGCCATCATAATCTTTCTGCATGTATAGAATCTGAACAATATAGAATGGCACCACACCNNTGAGAAAAATAATAGACTGCAGGTGAGGTATATTCTGTGTCGATATCTTTAATTTCAGAAAACATAAGAAGAGCTTTACTTTGGTCACCCTTTATGTACAGTGAATATCCGAATCTGAAAAAATATTCCGTCAGTTTATCTGATTTTAGTTCCTGTCTGTTCACAGTTTCATAGTAGTCTGCTGCTTTCCTGAAGTTTTTATTCTGATAGAAATAGTTGCCTAGCTCGAGTCTGGCATCATTGATCCGCGGACTTTCAGGATGTGTGTATATAAACATCATCATCCTGTATTCGGCATCCGGGTTAAAAAGTTTCAATGCTGCAATAGAACTGTAATATTCGGCATCAGCTACAAGTATGAGATTGGATTTATCGCCATTTCTGACGAAAGAATCGAAAAGTCTTATTGCAGCCGGGTATTTCTCCTTATTGAATAATTCCATTCCCCTGTAAAATTCAGACCCGATTTCTTTGGCAGTAAACTGAACCTGGGATGATACGGGAAGTAGGAATAATAAAAGGAAGCTGAATATTAAAATGAATTTGTTTCTGTTCATAACTTATTTTTTTTGGCCCTTCACAAAAAAAACCTGTTTATGCTTTAAATAATAACAATTGCATATAACATATTAATTGTAAGCCACATATAACAATAACCCGGATTTTTTAATTAATCGTAAAATTACAACTATTAAACGCCGTCAGGAGGCCTTTATTACTGATTTTATCAACATATAAATGTTAATTATCAATTCTTTCCTTATTTTGCACATTAAATCACCGGAAAATGCAGGAGAATCTTCCACTGGATGTTATCATAGAATTGACAAACTGCAGTATTTGGCAGCAGAATCATTTAGTCCTGTCCAATGTTAATCTGAGGATTGGCAAAGGTGAGTTTCTTTACCTGGTGGGAAGAGTTGGCAGTGGAAAATCGAGCCTGATTAAAACTCTGAACGCCCAGATACCTCTGAAAGAGGGTACCGGACTTATTGCCGGGTATGACCTTTCAAAAATTAAAAAAAAGGAGGTTCCCTACCTTCGCAGAAAAATAGGGATCGTTTTTCAGGATTTCCAGTTACTTACCGACAGGTCGGTAAATGAGAATCTTGAATTTGTCCTGAAAGCAACAGGGTGGAAAAACAGGACAGAGATAGATACACGTATCGGTGAAGTTCTTGAAAAGGTCGGCCTTGGGTTGAAGGGTTATAAAATGCCCCATCAGTTGTCTGGAGGCGAACAGCAGCGTGTTGTTATCGGAAGAGCCCTGTTAAACGATCCTGAAATAATCCTTGCCGATGAACCCACCGGCAACCTCGATCCTGAAACATCCGAAGGAATATTAAGGCTCCTGACAGATATCAGTAAAACTGGCAGAGCTGTTGTTGTCGCCACACATAATTATACGCTCCTTAAGAAATTTGCTGCACGGACACTTAAATGTGAAAACGGAGAGCTGAGAGACGTGATTAATGATGAGGAGATGGAGCTATTGGTCTGAACGGCCAGAAAAGTCTGTTAAGATAAAGGCGATAATATGGCACCTTCACACTACCAAACGACTCATTAAAAGATGCAATTGATGGTATCGATGAACCTGCAAAATCAAGTATATTTCTTGTTGATGAATAGTTTTTAATTAATTCATTGACAATAAAATAATCAATCCGTCTTTCACAGCTCAATGGGGTATTGACAATTAACAGGATAGTCTTGTTTCCACGAATCTCAACAAGGAAAAGCCCGAAAATCAGCTTTTTCCTTGCTCCTCTTACACCAATCAGTTTTCCCTTTTTGTTGATAATGCAAAAATTCATCAGGTTTTTAAGACGCTGAAAATCATGAATTTTAATTCCATTTATTTCTTTCCCGCTATTCTGTATAAAAAGATTGATGATCTCATCAGGCTTAATGGTGAAAACAATTTCAGGACATTTTCTGGCTGAAATTTCAATATTTTTCCTGCAGTGATCTGAAAAATTATTGAATATTGTCTCATATGGTTTAGAAAGATCCAGCTCATAATTGACTCTTTCAGACACTTTGTACCCGACAGTAGAAATTTTCTGCCCGATGCATAAATCGATAAGTTTAAAGAAATCAGGCATATAGTCAAGAAACTCACCTATTGCTGTGGAAGCAGGTTTGTCAGGAGAAAATGCACCCAATTGCTGAAGGAAAGCGGGGGTTGATATATATTGTATCCCGAAACGGCTGAATCCCGGAACCGGAAAAACAGAATCATAATCGTCATCGACAAGCGCCTGCCAGCCCGGAGCCATAATATCAAGATACCACGAATATGCATATGGCTTTACCCCGGGAGTGTTTTTAATACAATTATCCCATTGTTCCCTGTCTATTTCATTATGCTTAAGGTAAACTATCATGGTTTCTGATTTCTGACCAAAAATTCAAAAACTTCACGCCAGCCTTTCCATTCCTCATTATCAAGCAAAGATGTATTATGCCAGATACT
>PMNJ01000078.1 GCA_003162595.1 Bacteroidales bacterium
AAGGTTTTTGAAAGCACAGAAATCCTTTACTTTGCTATGAAAAATATTCTTATGGTACCCTTTGCAGCCGGTGAGTATTTCGAGATAGCCAACGGATCCGACATCCGGCGTTTTGTGCTGGACGATGTCAGGATGATGATGAAATGGGTACTCGCCATCCGGCTTATCCGCGATGAATACTATGAAAAGAAAACCGGACCATGAAAAAAAGAAAAGAACTGATCAACAGGATTGCCTATGCCTGTGGTGATATTTACGGTGGCGGAGCCTTTATAATTATAGGTTTACTTCTGCTTGTTTACCTGACAAATGTGGTGGGCTTCTCTGGAACCCTTGCGGGCATCATCTTGTTCATCGGGAAAGCCTGGGATGCCATTATCGATCCCTTTATGGGGCAACTGTCGGACAGAACCCGGTCCCGTTTTGGTCGTCGCCGCATATTTTTCCTGCTGGGTGGCCTTCCTGTTTTCGCCTCCTGGGTAATGCTGTGGTACTGTTTTGGTATCACAGGGACCACGGCTAAATTTATCTACTACACACTGTCTTTCATCTTCTTCTCCACGGCCTTTACAATTGTGATGGTTCCCTACAACGCCATTCTGTCCGACATGGTAAGGGATTATAACAGGCGTAGTGCATTCACCGGTATGCGTCTAGGATTTTCTGCTGCTGCTGCCATTTTATGCGCCACTGTTCCGGCACTGATCACAGGAGCCTACACAGATCCCAAACAGGGTTACCTGATCATGGGACTTTCCTTCGGACTGGTATTCGCCATGAGCTGGCTGGTGGTGTTCCTTGGTACCTGGGAGAATACGACGAAACCCAGCCCAGTGACAAGCTTTAAGGATTGGTTTTTCGTTCTCAAAAACCGTTCCTTCCGCATTTATGTAACCGTATTTATCCTCTTTCAGATGGCTATTGATACAGTTATGACACTGGCAGTTTATTTCCTGACGGTTTCCCTGCAGAAGGATGAACTTTTCGTCCCGATAATGGGATCTATCCTTGTTACCCAATTGGTTTTTATCGTTGTTTTCTCATACATCGCTCAAAAAACAAACAAGGCCACTCCGGCTTACATCTCCGCCAGCGTGTGGATCGCTGCCAGCATTGGCATAGTTTTCCTGACTCCCGCCACACCGGGCATTCTTGTTATTTCCATCTGCTCGCTGATTGGTGTGGGAAGTGCCGGGTGCAATCTCTTCTCATGGTCCGCCCTGCCCGACATTGCCGATGTGGATGAATTGATCACCGGGCATCGCAGGGAGGGGCTCTACGCCGGCGTATCGACTTTCCTACGTAAACTATCGGGCGGTGTGGTTGTGGGTGCCCTTGGTATTGCGCTGGATGTGATCGGTTACAGCAAGGAGGCTGTCAGTGCAGGAAAAATAGCAAACATAACCGATTGGGGCATTCGCATTCTTTTCTGCGGCATACCCATCGCCTTCCTGATTTCCTCCCTGCTGTTCTTACGCAAGTATAAGCTGGGAAGTCAGGAATTCACCATAATGAGTACTATTCTAAACCGTTTCAGAGAGGGCGAAAGGAATATAGCCATCGAAGGTGAGGAACTCCGGGTTTGCCAACAGCTGACAGGATTAAATGGAGACCGGTTCTTTGGTATCGATCAGGATCCAGATCAGATGATTTAATCATGGTCAGATAAATCCTTGGTTGGTCGGGTTTAAAGTCAAGTTTATTTGCATCACATCAGAATATTTCTGAAGTTTGGTATCAGCGGCATTTCCTTCTACTAGTAGCTAATAGCACGAAAAGTAGAGAGTCTTCAATCAGGGATGCTGTTTCATTCTTGATTTTCGCAATTTTCATAAAGTAAGTATTACAGTGATTCCCTATAAAATAATATTAAGCTTATACATTTTTAGGTTATAAAATCAAAGTTGAAGAAATCAGGTGACAGCTGGTAATAACCGTGTTTCTGTATTACTAATTTGTCAGGCTCATAAATATAGCAGGCTAAACTTATTGCTTCTTAACAATATCATTACCAATGAAAATCTGATAATCTTTTATTCTGCCGGCGCTATTATTCCCGGTTTTTGGAACATACTGGAAACCTGTAATCTCTTCATCTTTTCCTAAATCAATTACCAGATAATGTGGATAGTCAGGTTGCTGGTTACTATAAGCGGAATTCCAATAGTTGAATGTTTGTCCGTCAATTGCATTTTCAGCACTACCGTTTTCCTTCATTAATTCTTCACTGCTCACGTACGCAATTGTCCAGTTTTGATGGCTGATCGGATTGTGATTTACGTCAAGAATATCTAATTCAGCAATAGCAGCAATAGTTTTTTTGTCAAATGAACTAAGTGCTTCAAAGCAGAAATAGCGACCTTTAGCTGATGTTGGAAATCTAATCGTCTGCATTTCATCTCCAGCAGAAAACTCTCCTTTATGATTTGGTTTTAGATGGTTGATATTCAACTTTACGTCGGGACGTTTGGATAGTGAAAAGTCCTTCCCCGGTTTAAGATCATTTAGTATTGGTTTGTCCAATCCCTGTAAATCAGGTTCTTCAGGACCTAGCAAATCGAGTACCTGTACTTTGTTAACTCCTTTATTAAGCCAGGGAGCAGGAATATACATGGTTTGTGTTGGACCAATATTCCAGTAACGGCCAAGACAATGCCCATTAACCCAGACAACACCTTTTCCCCATTTACTTACATCAAGAAAAACATCACCGACTTTATCGATCATTATTTCTCCCTGCCATATCCCTGGATTTGATTGCGTGGTTTCAGTTTCTTCATATTTCAAATTATGCAACATGTTATCATCGTAAGAAAGATTATATATCTTCCACTCTGTAGCTTTAACCGGTTCATTATTTTTAGCTATAAACTGAATCGGGCTTATCAATCCTTTTCTATCGTGAACTTCGGGACCAAAGTTAATTCGTCCCATAGCATATACTAAGACATCTATGATGGCTTCCTTATCTCTTTTTGGGATTGTTATTTCAAAATTCTGTTTACGTCTGTCCATTACACCAAGTTTTTTGCCGTTAAGGAAAACCCAGGCAAAATCGTGAACAGCATTCACCTTAAATGTGCATTCCGACCCGGCAGGTAATTCAGTACGGTAAAGGATACTTCCATGTGGCTGATCGTAATATTCCATTGTTTTAGGATTTTCAGTAACAATGGGAGCAGGGAGGTTTTTAAAAAGAGGGGCAAACGCTGTTAACCTTACGGAAGGGAAAGTTGTTGTTGGATTTGCAGCAGGTGGCTCTGGTAACGCTGATTCACCGGGCATTAAGTATTTGGATATTAAGCTGCGGGTTTGCATAAACTTGTCTGTGATCCAGCCAGCTTCGCTTACAGGTGCTCCATAATCGTAACTGGAAGCATCTGGTTTAAATGGTCTGTCTGCACCTGACCAAAAACCAAAAGTAGTACCACCATGAGCCATATAAATGCTAAATGATGCTCCTGTCTTTAACATGTACTCCATGTCTTTTAAGTATTGATCTGTATTGCCAAAAGTATGAGGTGCACCCCAGGTATCGAACCATCCCGAGTAAAACTCTCCACACATCAGAGGGCCTTCGGGTTGTATCGCGCGCAACGCTTTAAAGGCCTCTTGAGGATTAGATCCAAAGTTCACGACATTGAACAGGTCTTTGCGGACTCCTTTGGTTATGTGATAGGTAGGATTACAGGCAAAAAGAGGAACATCAAAGCCTGCGTTGACAACGGCACTTCTCATTATTCCCATATATTCAGCATCATCTGCATAAAATCCATATTCATTCTCAACCTGTACCATTATTATCGGGCCGCCTTTTGTAATTTGTAATGGCCCTAAAACGCGCCCCACTTCCTTTAAGTAATTCTGGCAAGCCTTGATATACAATGGATCTTTTGTACGCAGTTTTATGCTATCGTTTTTAAGTAACCACCATGGCAGGCCTCCCATTTCCCATTCAGCACAAGCGTATGGGCCAGGACGCAGAATTACCCATAAACCTTCCTCCTGTGCGATTTTGCAGAATTCAGCAATGTCAGCATCGCCATCCCATTTAAATATGCCAGGAGTAGGTTCCTGGTGATTCCAGAATAAATAGGCACATACGGTATTCATGCCTAAAGACTTCATCATCTGAAGACGATGATGCCAATACTCTTTAGGTATTCGGGAAAAATGCAATTCCCCGCAACGAATCTGAAAAGGTTTGCCATCAAGTTCAAATTGATTTTTACCGATACTGAATGTATGTCTGGATTGTGGGTTTTGCCATGATGACAATGTTAACAGGAACAACATACAAGCCCCTGTATATAAGGTTGAAAACGATTTTAATTTTTGCATTTCAATTTGAATTAGATAATTCTATAATCACATTATTTTCAAATCTAAAAATAAGCAAATATTAGCTTCTTTTTCAATTGCTGGGTCTTTTCTCAACCTATGGAGTGACGGTTTTGTCATCTATCATTCATCAGATTTACCTGCATACATTTTTGGGGTCAATTACAAAGTTGTTTGGGCTGTCCACTTCATGGGCCGAAGTCTGAAGGCAACCCAGGAGCACTTAAGTGCGATGAGTGTTGGGGACTCAGAGATGCCATAAATTAAATATCCAAATATTTTAATAAGTGATAAATAAAGCCCTTTTTAATTACAACATTATCAATAAAGTCATTACTTTTCGTGAATAATCATATATATAAACATTAATGGAATATACTGAACTAATCCACAACCGTGAAAGCATCCGCAATTATGACCCGAACCGGACTGTCCCAAAGGAGATTCTGAAGAAAATCCTCGATGCAGGAAGAATGGCGCCATCAGCATGTAATTATCAACCATGGAAATTCCTTATGATATCTTCATCTTCTATGCTTGAGAAGGTAAGAACCAGCTATCAGCGTGACTGGTTCAAAGACGCTCCTCACATCCTTGTGATACTTGGGTTAAAAAATCAGGCATGGAATCGCAGTTACGACGGATACAATTCCATTGAAACCGACGTTGCAATTGCCATGACACATATAATACTTGCTGCTGAAAATGAAGGTGTTGGTGCTTGCTGGGTTGAAGCTTACAATCCAACATTGTTAAAAGAAGCAATTAATCCTGGCGAAAACCAGCTGATATTTGGAATTGTACCGTTAGGTTATCCGAAACCCGGGTTTCAAAAAATATTTATGAAAAAAAGGAAATCTCTGGAAGAAATCGTTGATTTCCTGTAAAGATGGTTTTGACAGAATTGAAACAAGTTGCAAAAAAATAACAGGGAAATTTGTTTAAGAGTTTAAAGAAGCTACCTATATTCAGGTTGCTTCCTTGCTAATAACATTACTTAATTAAATCATATATGAAAAAGATTATCCCCGTCATTATCAGCGCCATGGTATTACTAATTGCTGGCTGCGAACAAAATTCTGAGATGCAGACTTCGTCCAGAATTTCTTCTTCAAACCAATTTGTGATCAGACAAGGTTTTATTGAAGCAAATGGTGTTATGATTTATTATGAGGCATTTGGCAGAGGTAAACCTTTGATGATTGTTCACGGAGGTCCAGGTGCATCACATGATTATTTTTTGCCATACCTCCTGCCCTTAGCCCATACTAACAGACTCATTTTCATTGATGAACGAGGTTCGGGTCGCTCCCAGAAAACTGAGAATTCATCAGATTATACTGTAGAGAATATGGTGGAGGATGTGGAAGCTGTTCGTAGAGAGTTGGACCTTGGCAAAATCAGTCTTCTGGGACACTCCTATGGCGGAGTTCTTGCCCAGGCTTATGCCCTGAAATATCAGCGGAACCTTTCCCACCTGATATTATGCAGTACATTTCACAGCACTAAAGAAATGAACGAGGTTTTCAAAAAGATATTGGAAAAGATGACTCCTGAACTTCGGTCACGAATCGAAAAGATGGAAAAAGAAGGATTGTTCGGTCACGGTAAAGACTTTGAAAAAAACCGGTATACATCAGAGTATATGACTGCTGCATGGGGTGAAGGTTATTTTCCATACCTATACCAGAACCATCCTGATCCCAACTATGATCCGATCGCTAATGGAAATACTGCATGGGATTTATATCGGGAAATGTGGGGATCGCATGGTGAATTTATAATAGATGGCAACCTGAAATCAGTCGAGTATTCTGACCGACTTTCAGAAATTAAGGTTCCTACACTCATAACTGCCGGCGATAATGACGAGTGTGACCCATCTCTTTCCCGGGAGATGAACACAAAAATAGCAGGATCTAAACTTGTCATCTTTCCAAAAAGCGGACATATGACATTCGTGGATCAGCCGAAGTTATTTATTTCGACAATCAATGAATTTTTGCACTCAGGTAAATAAACTGTTACTTAAAAATTTGTACATTTAGTGGTTGGAAATTCTATTAGGATTAATCTTTGTGTACTTTATACCTGCTTTGTTTACTTTGCGGTTAATGGATTTAGCCTTCAATCCCTTAGTATTTCTATCATTTCCAAAATAGCTTCCGTATCCAGGGTATCCTTTACGGGAGAGAGCCCCAGGAGGGGTCGTACATTATTAAGGTCATCCACTGTAACAAGATCTTTACCAATTATTATAAGGTATATCAAAGCTGATTTCAGTGTATTTGATTTTACTCTGAAGGAATGCTGACTGTTGCGTGCAGGGAAAATATGTACAAATCTTTGAGGATTGTCATGAAATTTCAAAGTCCATTGAGAACTGTCTGATAATGATATAATCCTGAAGCAATCCATTTTTGTCCCAACCCAGGTAGCATAATTCTCTCTTATTAAAATTTCTTTCTGCTTAAGAAATTCTTCTGCTTCGTTACAAATATTTCTGATTGATAATGAACCTGTATAAATATCCATTACTGATGTTCCAAGATGCTTAAGATCTTTGGTGAGTGATTTAAGATCGGAACCGGTTTTATCGATATTGTTATTAATGAATTCTTTAATAAATCCAATATGATGTTTTAATGGATTGAATAAGAAAGGTTCAGGTATTTGATAATCAGTATTCATAACGTTGATTACAAAGATAAACCAAACATGAGGAAAAATAGAAGAATGATTTATATCGTTTATCCTGATATTCATAATTGATTATCTTTAAATCAAAAAAAGACACTCTAAATCTGAATCCGGCAAATCCTGGAACAATTATTTTTTGTGACTTCATACTGACAAAGGTTCATAATAATAACAGCGATTGCCGGGGAATAATAAATTTCATAAACCAAAAAAATACAAACATGAAAACAACTTTACTGAAAATTTTTCTTGGAATAGTGGCTATTGTCATTATTTGCAGTGCAAAATCAAGCAAAAGAGATCCGTTAGCACTATATGCTGAACTGGATAAAAATGCACCTGTCAACACTTTGACTGCTAAGGAAAAAGAGAATGGCTGGCAGTTATTATTCGACGGCAAAAAGACCGACGGATGGCATGGATACAATATGAAAGTATTTCCTGATTGCTGGAAAATCGACGACGGAACTTTTACGACTACCAATTCTGGCAGTCAGGAAGGCCTGGACATTGTCACAGATAAAGTTTACCGCAGTTTTGCATTCAGCATTGAATACAAAATGGTCAAAGCAACAAACAGCGGAGTTATATTCCAGATCAACGAAGATCCAAAATACAAATACCCGTATGAAACAGGTCCCGAATTTCAGATTATTGATCATGAAAACTGGCCTGATAAACTCGAGGACTGGCAGATGAATGGTGCAAATTATGCAATGTACCCACCTATGGCTAAACCATATAAACCGATAGGGGAATGGAATCGTCTGTTTCTTGTAGTTGACGGGAATTTTGTTACACAGATGCTGAATGATGTGGTTGTAGTGAAATATGAAAAAAACTCCGAAGAATGGAAAAAACTCCGGAATAGCGGTAAATGGGCAAATTATCCTGATTGGGGAAAATTCGATGAAGGTCATATTTCTTTACAGAACCATGGAACCAAAGTTTGGTTCAGGAATATTAAATTGAAAAAACTATAATTCCACCAGGAGTAGGTAAATATCAAAAATAGTAGCCTTGTTATTTAGATTTGCTTAATTTCCTAAGATTTAAATTATGTTCTCATCTTCAAGACAGAATTTTCTAAAAACCATTAATCATAAACAACCGGACAGGGTTGTAGTGGATTTTGGTTCAACGAGTGTTACTGGCATACATGTACTTATAGTTGAAAAGCTTCGCGAATACTACGGTCTGGAGAAAAAACCGGTTAAGGTTGTTGAGCCCTACCAGATGCTGGGGGAGATCGACTCAGAGTTGATTAGTGCAATGGATATAGACGTAATCGGATTGTTTTCAGCAAAAAATATGTTTGGTGTCCTTAACGTAAACTGGAAAGTACATAGAACACCCTGGGGGCAGGAGGTCCTTTTCCCGGGTGGATTTAATTATACATATGATAGCAATGGAGATATCCTGATGTATCCTGAAGGTGACACATCTGTTCCTCCGAGTAGTATGATGCCTAAGAGTGGTTACTTCTTTGATGCCCTCGACCGGCAGCAGCCAATTGATGATTCGACACTTAAGGTTGAAGATAACCTTGAGGAATTTGGCCACATAACAGAACCGGAACTTGAGTACTGGAAGACCCAAGTGTCTTCCCTGGAGAAAAACTCCAAAGCAGTAGTAGCTTCACTCGGAGGTACGGCTCTCGGAGATATTGCACTTGTTCCTGCCATTAATCTAAAGAACCCAAAGGGAATCCGTGGGGTTGAAGAGTGGTATATTTCAACACTCATCAGGGAGGATTTTATTAAAGAAATATATGACCGGCAGACNNACAGATTTTGGCACTCAGAATTCTACCTTCTGTTCACCTGAGACATATGACAGGATGTGGTTGCCTTATTATAAAAAAGTGAACAACTGGATACATCAGAATACAAACTGGAAAACATTTAAACATTCCTGCGGGGCGGTTGAACCATTAATGAGTCATTTCATTGAATCGGGTTTTGATATCATTAACCCCGTTCAGATCAATGCCACAGGGATGGATCCAGGGAAGCTAAAGGAAAAATATGGCGATAAGCTTGTCTTTTGGGGCGGAGGGGTTGATACTCAGGGCACTTTTGCCTTCGGAACACCCGGCCAGGTTAAAGAACAGGTCAAGTCTCAATGCGGAATACTTAATAATAACGGAGGTTTTGTATTTAATACAGTTCATAATATACAGGCCAATGTTCCATTTGAGAATGTTGTGGCTATGCTGGATGCTCTTAAAGAACTATAATGCTCTGAGCTCTGAGCAAAAATCATTGTTATTTGCAACACATGATATCAAACACATTTAACTGGAAATACCTGATAAGCATCTGCCTTGTATCCGCAATGGGCGGATTGCTTTTCGGATATGACTGGGTGGTAATTGGAGGCGCCAAACCCTTTTATGAGCCTTTTTTTGGAATTACTAACCATGCATTTTTACAGGGTTGGGCAATGAGTTGTGCACTTACAGGATGCCTGGCTGGTGCAGTAATCTCAGGATGGCTCAGCGACAACCTTGGCAGGAAAAAATTGTTGATACTAGCTGCAGGATTATTCGTTGCAGCTTCACTTGGTACAGGTGCCTCCGGTTCATTTGGCATGTTTGTGTTTTTCAGGATCATAGGCGGAATTGGGATTGGCCTGGCATCAAATCTCTCACCGATGTATATAGCTGAGATTACGCCCGGAAATGTAAGGGGTCGTTTTGTTTCAATCAACCAGCTGACAATAGTAATAGGGATTCTGGCGGCACAGCTGATTAACTGGAGGATTGCCAGGCCCGTTCCTCCCGGAGCATCTGCTTCAGATATTCTGATATCGTGGAACGGACAAACAGGCTGGAGGTGGATGTTCTATGCGTGTACAATCCCGGCAGGACTCTTTTTTCTCCTGATGTGGTTTGTACCTGAAAGTCCAAGATGGCTGGCGCAAAAAATTGAAAATCAGACCAAAGCCAGAAAGATTCTTGCAAAAATCGGAGGGGAGGAATATGCTTTTTCGGAATTTATGTCAATTGAAAAGACACTCTACGAGACTAAAGAAAAGACAAATCTCAACTTGCTGAAACAACCCGGTATATCAAAACTACTGGTTCTGGGTATAGTGTTGGCAGTGTTCCAGCAATGGTGCGGAATAAATGTAATCTTTAATTATGCACAGGAGATTTTCACCAATGCAGGTTACAATGTTTCAGATATTCTGTTTAATATCGTAATAACCGGATGTGTAAATCTTATTTTTACTTTCATCGGTATGTTTACCGTCGATAAGCTGGGACGAAAAGCTCTGATGCTGCTTGGTGCCGGTGGACTGGCAGGTATTTATTCAGTTCTTGGGGCAATGTATTTTTTTCATATTCAGGGACTTCCTTTATTAATTATGGTTGTGACTGCTATTGCATGTTATGCAATGTCACTTGCCCCGGTAACCTGGGTCGTCCTGTCTGAAATTTTCCCGAACCGTATGCGCGGAACTGCAATGTCAATAGCAACATTTTCATTATGGGCAGCATGTTTTATTCTGACCTATACATTTCCACTATTAAACCAGTTACTGAAAGCCTCAGGCACTTTCTGGCTCTACGGATGTATTTGTTTACTCGGATTTCTATTTATACTTAAACGATTGCCGGAAACAAAAGGCAAGTCACTTGAAGAGATTGAACATGAATTTACATTACAATAAATAACCTATCATAAAATGAAAAAGCTAAGACAGAAAGGGAAATATGTTGCTCTTATTTCCACATTTATCTTTTCTTACCTTCTTACAAATGCTCAAAATGTTCTGACTATTGATGCTTCAAATGTGACCAGGGAAATCAAGTCGGGTCAGTTCAAAATGGGAAACCCGGGTCAGCCGGGTCATGAAATATTGATAAATAACCAGTATATGACAATCGGAGGTAAACCGGTTGTTCCTGTGATGGGTGAAATACATTTTTCAAGATATCCGAAAGATCAATGGGAAGATGCAATTTTAAAAATGAAAGCTAATGGCATCAACATCATTGCATTTTATGTTATCTGGATTCACCATGAGGAGATCGAAGGGCAATTTGACTGGTCGGGGAATAAGGATATCCGGAGTTTTATAAAGTTGTGTCAGAAACATAATATGCTCGTCTATCCAAGAATTGGTCCATGGGCTCATGGGGAAGTCAGGAATGGTGGCACACCTGATTGGATACTTAAGAAAAAATTCCTTGTTGACAGGTCTAATGACCCTGTATATCAATCTTATGTGGACCGGTATTTTAAACAACTGGCAGGTCAGATGCATGGTTTAATGTATAAAGATGGCGGACCGATAATCGGTGTTCAGCTTGAAAATGAATATAACAGGGGGAAAGAACATATTTTATGGTTGAAGAAAACGGCTCAGAAATATGGTATTGATGTGCCGCTTTATACTGTTACCGGATGGGACAACGCCTCAGTTCCCGAAAATGATGTTATTCCACTGTGGGGATCTTATCCCGAGGCTCCATGGAATGCGGATCTTGAAAAAATTACCCGAAACCCTTCATTTGAATTTGATTATGACCGGAATATCGAAACCAGTTATCCTTTTTTCACTTGCGAGCTGGGTGTCGGAAATCAGATAACAGAATACAGAAGGCCGGTTTTTAACAGGTTCGACGGGTTAACAATTGTTACTGCAAAAATTGGATCAGGAAGTAATCTGACAGGTTATTATATGTTTACCGGGGGCTCAAATCCGGTTGGGATATTGAGCAGCATGGAGGAAAATCGGGATGAAACAGGTTACTGGAATACATATCCGAGAATTTCTTACGATTTCCAGGCAGCAATCAAGGAAACAGGAGAACTGGCTCCTTCATATTACCAGATTAAAAAAATACATTATTTCCTTAATGAGTTTGGTGAAATTCTTGCCCCAATGGTCCCTGTCATAGCCAAAGTAAAGGATCCGGCCGTTGACCTGCAATATTCCGTAAGGGTGAAAAATAATTCAGGTTTTCTTTTTGGGACCAATTATTACAGGGGAACCCGAAAGCCTGAACAAAAAAATATGCAGTTTAAAATAAAACTTAATGGGGAAACTTTACAGTTCCCCTCCAAACCGGTTAATATTCCTGACAGCAGTACTTTTATATGGCCCTTTAATTTCATGATGAACAATATAGTTTTGAAATATGCTACTGCTCAGCCATTATGCAAGATTGATCAGAAAGATCGTTCCGACTGGTTTTTTATACAGAATTTTGGTATTCAGCCGGAGTTGTGCTTTGATGCTTCTTCAATAAAGTCGATAGAATCAAACAGTGGTAAAATAGATAAAATAAACAGCCAGTATATTATTACAGGTTTAATACCCGGCATCACCAACTTTGTCAAAATTGTAAATACAGAGGGGAAGGAGCAACGAGTCATCGTTCTGTCATTTAAAGAATCAGATCAGGTATGGCTTTTTAATTCAAGCGGCAACAAACAATTATTTATCAGTGATGCAAATTTGTATCTGAATAATAATATGTTACATGTATATGGTCCTGGAAATAAGATGAAAGTAATTCAGTTAAGCGATAACTCACAGATTAAAGGAATGGATGCCAAAACTGAAATGATTGGCAATTATAAACAGTATAAGTTAACTGTAGCTTCAAAAAGCTTTCCTTCTGAAATTACTCCTTTGTCTATTCTTTCGGGTTCTGAAAGACTCAGAGCTTCAGTTAAGAGCGTTAATGCTTCCAATCAATTGTATAACAAAATCTTTATTAAAGAATTTAACCTGGATAATCCTTCTGCCATCAGGTCAGCAAAATTAATTCTGGCCCCTGATATTTCGTGTAAAATTGAAGTAAATAAACTATGGCTTAATCAGGAAATCATACCTGCTAAATTAAATCAACTTGATATTACCGGGTATCTTCAGAAAGGGAATAACCAGGTTATGATTGACTTCCCTTTTAGTGAAGGCGACAAATCTTTTGCTGCAAAAATAAAAGTGGAATATATGAACTCGGATGAAGTAACTATCGTCAGTGATCAGTCATGGCTGACAATCGAACAGTATACAATACCATCTTCACTTGTAGATTTAAAAGGATTGGCAAGACCGGAAATTATATCAGATAAAATTGGATCGAATACAGATTACAGCCAACAGTCTTATGAATATTTGCTCAAAATTCCCGATAATTATATGGCTGGTTTGAATCAACTCTATTTGCATGTAAATTATAACGGAGATATTGGTGAATTACGGTTTGGGCATAAACTTATATCTGATAATTTTAATAATTTTACTCCGTGGCAGATAGCACTGAAGCAATTTGGGGACCAGATCGAAGGACAGCAATTGAAATTTGAACTCTTCCCTTTCAAACCAGATTTCAAAATATTCTTTGATAAGGCAATAAGCAAAGATGAGATTGAAAAAACAAATATAAGGGATATACAGTTTGTTCCGGAGTATGGCATTGATCTCCCGCTTGGTAATTAATTCAACAAAAACAATTGAATGATCCGGGTTTTAAAAATAAGCTGGTTATTGATTTTGTTAGCAGGCTGTAGTGTACGGCAAAATGAAATCAGGGGAAAGCTGTCCCTTGCCGGTGAATGGAAATTCAGGATTGATTCTCTAGATAAGGGAATTGAAAATAAGTGGTACAACGATCTGGCTATTGAAACAATCAAACTTCCCGGATCAATGGCCGAGAACGGGAAAGGTGATGAGGTTACTCTCAAAACCGACTGGACCGGTGAAATTGTCGATAAGTCTTATTTCACCGATAAGAAATATGAAAAGTACCGTCAGCCGGGGAATATAAAAATTCCCTTCTGGCTGAAACCGGTTAAGTATTATAAGGGAGTTGCCTGGTATCAGAAAGAAGTTGATCTTCCGTCAGGATGGAGTGGGAAGAATATTGTTTTATTTCTTGAAAGACCTCACTGGGAGTCGACTGTATATGTCAATGGGAAAAAAGCAGGCGTTGAGAATAGTCTTGCCGTTGCACATCAGTTCGATATAACTGATCTTCTGGTTCAGGGGAATAACCTTATCAGTATACGTATCGATAACCGTGTGGTAATACCTGTAGGTATAAATTCTCACAGCATAAGCGACCATACACAGTCGAACTGGAATGGAATAGCAGGAGACATAAGCCTGAGAGCTACATCAAAAGTGTTTATAAGTGATGTAAGGGTCTATCCTGATGTTACGGGGAAAAAGGCGAAGATAATTGTTGCATTAACAAACAAAACAAAAACTCCTTTCAGGGGAGAAGTTGCCATTCAATGTGAAAGTTTTAAAACAGGCAATTCACAAAAGTTGAAAAGTGTGGCAGTTTCTGCTAACACCGATTCAAATGAGTCTCAGTTTATTATTGACTATCCTATGGGAGATAAAATAGCATTATGGAGCGAGCACAAACCTTCATTATACAAACTTTCCGTGAATCTGAAAGGTTCAAAAGGGGAAATACTGGATTCTAAATCGGAAGACTTTGGTATGCGTGAATTTAAAACCAGGGGAACACGATTCGAGGTTAATGGCCAACAAATATTCTTAAGAGGAACACTTGAATGCTGTATTTTCCCCATTACAGGGTATCCGCCAACAGATACCGATTCGTGGATAAAGGTTCTTCAGACAGTTAAAAATTATGGGTTAAATACTGTACGGTTTCATTCATGGTGCCCTCCGGAAGCTGCTTTCGCTGCAGCTGACAAACTTGGGTTATATTTTCAGATAGAATGTTCATCGTGGGCCAATTCGGGGACTTCAATAGGCGATGGTGGAGCTATTGATGAATATATCTATAAAGAAGGAGACAGGATACTCAGTGCATATGGAAACCACCCTTCATTCTGTATGATGGCATATGGAAATGAACCTGCCGGCGTAAATCAGAATGCATACCTGGGAAAGCTCCTGACATACTGGAAAGCTAAAGATAACAGAAGAGTATACACCTCAGGAGCCGGTTGGCCGGTTATTCCTGAAAACGACTTTAACCTTACTGCAGAACCACGTATACAACGATGGGGCGAAGGATTGAAAAGTATTATAAACAGGGAAGCTCCGCAAACAATGTTTGACTATCATGAGATTATATCAAAATATGCAATTCCTACTGTAAGTCATGAGATAGGACAATGGTGCGTTTATCCCGATTTTAAAGAAATAGTAAAGTATACCGGGGTGCTCAAACCAACAAATTTTGAGATTTTCAGAGAATCTCTTACTGCAAATAATATGGGAGATCAGGCTGAAGATTTCCTTATGGCATCAGGAAAACTCCAGGCACTGTGTTATAAAGCTGATATTGAGGCAGCTCTTCGTACGCCAGGATTTGCAGGATTTCATTTGCTTCAGTTACATGATTTTCCAGGACAGGGAACAGCTCTGGTAGGAATCCTTAATCCTTTTTTTGAATCCAAAGGTTACATTACTGCGGAAGAATTCAGGATGTTCTGTAATGAGACGGTACCTCTTGCAAGAATTCAGAAACTGGTTTACAATAATAATGAGACTTTTAAAGCATCAGTCGAAATAGCACATTTTGGTGAAAAACCGATAGAAAAAGCTGAAATTATATGTCAGGTAATTGATGAAAAAGGTGAAATCCTCCGTAAGGAGATCTTTACAAAAGATAGAATAGAAATTGGAAATTGTTCAGAAATCGGGTTATATCAAATGGATCTATCGGATTTAAAAACAGCTCAGAAACTGACTCTTGAAGTATTTTTAGCAGATACTCCTTACAGGAACCAATGGGATTTTTGGGTATATCCTGCAAACCGGGAGGTAAATAATGGCAAGGTTTTGGTAACAGATAAGCTCGATAAAAATGCCGAAACTACATTGAAAAACGGAGGCTTTGTCCTGTTGCTTAATTATGGAAAGGTAGGAAAAGAGAAGGGAGCTCAGGTTGCAGTAGGATTTTCAACTGTTTTCTGGAACACTGCCTGGACACATAATCAGCCCCCGCATACGCTTGGAATCTTATGTGATCCAAAACATCCGGTTTTTAGTGATTTTCCAACAGAGTTTCACAGCAACTGGCAATGGTGGGATCCGGTTTCCCATTCACAGGCAATGATTCTCGATAGTTTTCCAGCTAATCTTAAGCCATTAATTCAGCCAATCGACACATGGTTTGAAAACCGGCGACTTGCCCTGGCCTTTGAAGTAAAAGCAGCAGGTGGTAAATTGATGGTCTGCAGCATAGATATGCAGAACATTTCTGAAACAAGACTGGTATCTAAGCAATTATTGTTATCTATTTTGAATTACATGAACAGTGATGCCTTTAACCCTCAGGTTGAAGTTGACTTAAGTAAAGTGAACGAGTTAATGTCCGACCAGAGGTAAATCAAACCAAATCGAATTACATACGCCCGACAACAGGTAATAAATCATACCGGGAATTAAATAAACTATTTATGCGGAACAGGAAGTTATAATTACTTCAAAAAAAATGTCAAATCCGGATAATAAATCAGATTTTACTTAACTTGCATGGTAACAATAAACGGAAATGAAGATTCTGCTTGTAGAAGATGATCCTAAAATATCGTCGTTCGTCAAAATTGGTTTAGAAAGTAATAACGGTCTTGTCGATACTGCTTATGACAGTGCAATGGGTGAAAAGCTTGCTTTGTCAAAAAAGTATGATGTTATTATACTTGATGTAATAATTCCCGGCATTTCAGGATTTGATTTATGCAAGAAAATAAGAAACAATGGTAACCTTACACCAATAATAATGTTGACTTCTCTTGATTCTGTTGAGGACAAACTTACCGGATTTGATTGTGGAGCTGATGATTATGTGGTAAAGCCATTTAGTTTTCAGGAGCTTTTTGCAAGAATAAAGGCATTGATCAGGAGAAACAGGGAAAGTATTGTGAATCCTGTTTTAAAGGTCCTTGATCTTGAACTTGATTCAATAGCAAAAAAAGTTAAACGAAACGGGAAAGAGATAAATCTTACAGCCACTGAATATAAAATTCTGGAATTGCTGATGAGCAATAAGGGTAAAGTTTTTGACAGAATGCATATAGCTGAGAAAATCTGGGGCCTTTCATTTAATTCAGGAACAAATGTAATAGATGTTCATATTAACTCTCTCAGGAATAAAATTGATAAAGAATTCACTCAGAAACTCATACATACAAAGAAAGGATTTGGATATGTATTGAGTGAAGAATCACAGGAGAAATAATCTTTTAAAAAATAACAGATAGCACTTTTTCCTGGATCAACAATTCATAGAGCTTTAAATTCTTAATGTGATTTTAATCCAATATTAATGTTGGCTTAATTTATCACGTTACCTTCCTATTTAGCTTTGATTAATCGGGATTTACAACTTGCCTTCAGATAAATCTATTGTTTCTCAGATCGTTAATAATAAGTATAATGAAATTTGATTTAAGTGAACTACCTTTTGATTTGAACGCTCTTGAGCCGTATATTTCTAAAAAGACACTTGAATTGCATCATGGGAAGCATCATCAGGCCTATGTATCAAATCTTAATAATCTGATTGCCAGGACAAAATATAAGGATTTTAATTTGGAAACCATAATCAGAGTTGCCGATGGTACGATATTTAATTATGCAGCTCAGATATGGAATCATACTTTCTATTTTGACGGTTTAGTACCAGGAAACAATAACAAATTGAAAGGCGCCTTTGCAGAGGTAATTAAAAACAACTTTGGTTCTGTCTCATTTTTTAAAAACCTGTTTATCAGATCCGGGGTATCATTATTCGGAGTCGGCTGGGTCTGGCTGGTTCTGAATCCTGACGGGTCAATGGAAGTGATACAGAAGAGCAATGCCGGTAATCCAATGCGTGTCGGTTTAAATCCATTATTGGTATGTGATGTGTGGGAACATGCTTACTATCTGGATTATCAGAACAGACGGCAAGACTATTTAGAGGCATTCTGGAAACTTATTAACTGGGAAATAATTGAAAAAAGATATAATGAATTTACTGCAATAGAGGATTAGTTAATTCTATCTTAAAATGTCATTTTGAGAGAATATTTGAAGAGTTATAAATGTCTAATCAGAAAGCGCTAAACAATCAGGCCTGGATAACCAGTCAGGTCAAGATTAAGAAAAAGATAGTATAATTCATATTAATACTGACTAATCATGAAAATCTATATTAAAAATATGGTGTGCCCCGGAACAAGATCTTTTGTAATCGAGGAACTTGAAGGACTTGGTTTTAACTATTACTCATTTGAATCAGGGGAAATTGACTTTGAAGAAAATTTATCATGGGCTGAGAGAAATAAATTAAACAAATCTATGCAACAATATGGACTTGAATTATCATTTGGAAAGAGCAACATGATATCAAAAATCCTGGATGTTATTCATAATCTTACAGATAATTACGCTGCTACACGATAAAGAATTTCTTAGTTTTTAACAGAGAAAATGAGAATCAGATTTGTAGACAGTCATTTATTAATTTTTAATTCATGCAGACATGGAAAACTTAATGATCAAAACAAAAAAAAGAAGAGAGGTAAGAAATTCAAAACCTCATGAAACTAATAGTGTAGTTGTCGAAAGAAAGACAATTACCGATGAGGATATCCGCAGGAGAGCATATGAGATCTCCATGGAGAATGGTGATGCTCCATTCGATGAAGTGGATAATTGGTTGTGTGCTGAAAGAGAGTTGAACGGATACTACGAGTAAGATGATACATGACATAGGGAAAGATGCAGAGGATTTTTAAACTTAAAAATTACTTAATAGAATTCATGTAACTGATGAAAAAACTAAACATCCGTCCTTCATTTCTGCAAATCTTATATCTGATAATCTTTACCTTTCTGTTTGCTTTTATAATTTATACTCCGACTTTAATTAAGGGTCCGGTAAGTCTGACTTCAAAATTAATTTTAGAAGAGGAAACTTTTGAAGGGATACTCATTTGTATTTTATTTATTATAAGTATTTTAATATTCAATTTGTATAAAAGTGAAGTCAGAAAACAAAAAGAGGTGATTAATAAAATTAATGATGAAAAAATGAAGGTTGAAGACAGGCTTAATGATTCAGAACAATATATTGCTATTATGAATGTTCAGATACAGGAGATTAAATCGATTTTTAATACTATCGACAAATATCCTGAAACGAAAGAGGGATTGAAAAAAGCTTTTAACTTTTTTGGAGATCGTGTAATTGGAATCGTAAATTCAGAATGGGTCCTTTTCAGAATAATTGACAGCAACACTCAGCGGACTATTTGCGAGCACTTCGGACCGAGAAAAGGAGTGACATGTAATTATCCTAAGGTCAGTAATAAGATGATCATAGAGAAACAACCTGTTTTACCATTTAGCTACGTCATTTCCAATCCTGAAAATTTAAATATCCTCGTCTCTTGCATTATGCCCGTTGATAAAATCACCAATGATCAGCATGTATTTATTCAGGCAATAATAAATGAAATCACCAAGCTTTTTGTCATATTAAATTCATTATATTACAAAAAGGAAAGTAATCTGATTTTTGAGGGTAACACTGACAAAAAATAGGAGCTTATAACACATTTAACCCGCTAATGCTCTTATGTGAAGTTGATGGCTTTATTAGTTTTTGTCCTTATAATGAGTGAATTCATACTCTAACTCCGGATCAATATTTTGCTGTTCTACTTTTCTTGCTTTTTCCATAAGTTCTTCCTGATGCTCCTGAAGATATGCGAGTTTTTTCTTACCGTACGAGAAGCGGGTAATTATTACGAAAAGAACCGGAACAATTAAGATGGCAAGTGTGGAGGCTGCGAGCATCCCCCCGAGAACTGTAAAACCAATTGTATTCCTGGCTACGGCACCAGCCCCAGTGGCAAATGCAAGAGGCAGGACACCGAGGATAAATGCCATGGAAGTCATAAGGATTGGGCGAAATCGCAGCCTCACTGCTTCCAGGGTGGATTTTATAAGTTCTTCTCCATGATCAACACGTACTTTAGCAAATTCAACAATAAGTATTGCATTCTTCGCTGAGAGCCCGATCAAAGTTATAAGGCCTATNNTACTGAAAAAGGCACTGACCAGCTTTCATAGAGAGCCGCCAGGAATAGAAATACGAATACAATAGAAAAAATAAATATATAAACAGTTGTTGACCCGGATCTTAATTCCTCCAGGCTCAGTCCTGAAAACTCAAATATATATCCCTGTGGTAAAACCTTTTCGACAGTTGCTTTCAACGCTTCGATTCCCTGACCTGTACTGAATCCCAGGGGTGTTGAACCATCTATTTCGGCAGAACGGAAAATATTATAATGTTTAATTAGGGGGGGAGCTACAGTTGCCTTATAACTTATTAGAGTACTGAGAGGTACCATTTGCCCAACCTGATTTCGTACGTAATACTTATTCATATCTGATATCAATGCACGAAATGTTGTATCAGCCTGAACGGCCACATGGAAAGTACGATTATAAAGAGTCAGGTTATTTACGAATAAACTGCCCATATATGCTTGCATCGTTGTAAAAACATCTGAGATATTCACTCCCATCTTTTCACATTTTTCGCGATCAAGCGTAAGATCATAACTTGGAGTATGTGCGCCGTAATAACTAAATGCAGTATTTATTGCCGGATTCTTATGAGCTTCTGCTACAAACTTTTTTACAACATTTTCAAAGGCATACACATCATCGTTTGTATTACCCTGTTCTATTTGCATACTGAATCCAGCCGCCTGTCCTATCCCACGAATAGGAGGAGGAGGGATTACAACAATATTTGCATTTTTAATACCGGCTGCAGCAATGCGTTTCTTTATCACATCCATAATGCCGGGGACCTGCTCTTCCGGTTTAGTACGCTTTTCCCATGGTGCAAGCATGCAAAAAATAGTACCGCAGTTGGATGTAGCACCCGAATTAACTATGTTCAGCCCCGATATAGCTGAATAGTGATCGACACCGGGAGTGGCGCCCACTATATTCATAAGTTTGGTTATGACCTCAACAGATTGTGTTGTAGAAGAAGCCTCAGGCAACTGATATGTAAGATAAAGACGTCCGCCATCTTCTGAAGGTATAAAGCCAGATGGCTTTTTCTTGAACAAAAAGATAGCTGCAGCACATATCAATACCAGCAAAATGACTATATATTTTGAAGCTTTTATACCATGTTTTACTCCGCTGGTATATTTATCAGTCATCTTTTCAAACCAATTATTGAAATAATAGAAAAATCTGCCAATCCAGTTTGAGGGTTTATCAGTGCGCGATGGTCTTAAAAGAAGCGAACAAAGAGCGGGAGTTAAAGATAAAGCTATGAAAGCTGAAAGGACTACCGAAATGGCTATGGTAATGGCAAATTGCTGGTACAAACGTCCTACTATTCCAGGTATAAAGCCAACCGGAACAAAAACAGCAGCAAGAATGAGAGCTATGGCTACCACCGGCGCTGAAATATCCTTCATGGCCCGGTATGTTGCCTCTTTGGCAGACATTTTATACTTGTCTATATAGTTCTGCACCGCTTCTACAACAATAATTGCATCATCAACTACAATACCGATCGCAAGCACAAAACCGAACATGGTGAGTGTGTTTATCGTAAAACCTAATGGTAAGAAAAAGCAGAAAGTACCCAAAATAGAAACAGGTATAGCAAGAATAGGTATAATGGTTGATCGTAAGTTCTGGAGGAATAGTAAAACCACAAGACCAACAAGAGCCAGTGCTTTCAACAAAGTTTTTACTACTTCAATCATGGAAACTTTTATAATGGTAATTGACTCAAAGGGTACCTTATAATCAACATCGGCCGGGAAAGACTTTTTCATTTTTGCCAATGCTGCGTACACATTATTNNTCTTTCAGATAAATCATTTCACCTGTTGATGGAACAGTTTTAACAATTACTTTTTCGAAATCGGGAACAGTTTTTAATTGTCCGTTTACCAGTATTCCCAATTCAAATGTTTGTGAACCGTATTGAGGGGGAGCTCCGGCCGAGCCTGCAGCCACCTGTACATTTTGTGCATTAAGGGCATTAATTACATCCTGGGGCATTAAACCATGCGATGCCATTTTTTCAGGATTCATCCAGACACGAATACTAAACTGATCGGTTCTTGCACTGATATCTCCAACGCCTGGCACCCGAAGCAGAGCATCCTCAATGTATATACTTGTGTAATTATCCAGGAAAGTTATGTTATGGGTTCCATTCGGAGAATAGATGGCTACCTGCATTAGCTGATCAGGGTTTCGGGCACGTACTGTGAGACCCAGACGGCTGACCACCGAAGGCAGCAAAGGTGCTGCAATGCCTACACGGTTTTGTACATTTAAAGCTGCTATATGAACATTGGTTCCAACCTTGAATGCCACACCTATGTTCACAGCTCCACTGTTGGTGCTGGTGCTTTGTATATTGTCCATTCCTGGTGTGCCGTTTACCTGTTCTTCAATAGGTGTGGCAACTGTCTGTTCAACTGTCTGCGCATCCGCACCGGTATATTGTCCGGATACTGATACTCC
>PMNJ01000083.1 GCA_003162595.1 Bacteroidales bacterium
CAGGCATTGATCCAGGTAGCTTATGCTATTGGTGTTGCTCAACCCGTTGGCCTTTATGTAAATACGTATGGTACTGCGAAGGTGAAAGATAAAAAAGGCAATGTTCTGCACGATGGAGAGATTGCTCAGATAATCAATAAACTTTTCGATATGCGGCCATATTCGATAATTCAGCGTTTTGGCCTGAAAAACCCAGTATTCCTTCCAACAGCATCATACGGGCATTTCGGACGTGACAGTTATTCAAAAAATGTCGAAGTTTATTATGAAGTACCCGGAAGCAAGCCAAAAATCCTGAATGAAAACGGGAAAAAATCATACCAGAAAAAAGTTGAATTCTTTGCATGGGAGAAACTGGATTATGTTGATAAGATAAAGAAGGCGTTTAAGTTGTAAACCGGTTACCGGTATGTGGCGTGTGGTATGCGGTATTTTTTTTTAAAAGCCGCACACCGCGTACCGCAAACCCATTAAAAAATTCCAGCAGTTTCATCCTGAATCCTGAAATATTATTAAAACGTTGCCTTAACGATCCTTGCGATATTATCGGACCTCCCTAACGTATAATAGTGGATCCCCGGTACACCCATTTTAATTAATTCCCTGGATTGCGCCACAGCCCACTCTATTCCTGCCTCTCTTGCCTCAGAATCATTTTTACACTTCGTTACAGCAGAAAACAAATCATTTGGCAGGTCTATATGAAATGTCTGCGGAAGCAGCTTAATATCATTAAGTGCAGAGATGGGTTTAATGCCCGGAATTATCGGAACAGTAATCCCTATCTTTCTGCATTCATCCCTGAACCTGCAGAATCTGTTATTGTCAAAAAACATCTGTGTCACAATATAACTGGCTCCTGCATCGACTTTTCTTTTCAGGTTCTCCATATCAACCTGCCTGTTAGCGGCTTCAAAGTGTTTCTCAGGATAACCTGCCACTCCTATGCAAAAATTGGTGGGATCAGCATTTTCAAGATTATCTTCAAGGTATTTACCTTTGTTCATGTCAACAATCTGCTGCACAAGCTCATATGTATGGGCATGACCATTTTTCTCCGGAATGAATATCCGGCTTCCTTTCTGCGGATCACCCCGTAATGCAAGGACATCATCTATCCCGAGGAACCTCATCTCAATAAGTACATTCTCTGTTTCCTCTTTTGTGAANNAGAACATGAGGAACTACAAGTATATTGTACTTATATTTGACAGCCGCAGCGAGGGCAAATGTTCCGGGACGAAGACGCACCACCCTTTTCTCAAGAAGACCATCGGGACGTTCCCTTAAAATGGTTTCATTACGGTGAGATGTGAAATTAATATAAGCAGGTTCATACTCAATCAGCCTGTCAATTGCTGCATATGTTCTCTCAATGCTATGCCCTTTAAGGGGAGGAAGGAGTTCAAACGTGAATAATGGTTCTTTTGCGTTATTAATCTTTTCTAGTACAGTCATTTCAAAGTGATATCATAAATTTGGAGAGAGCCATTTCGTAGCTTCATCAATAGTAAAATTCTTTCTCTTTGCATAATCTTTCAACTGGTCAGAGGCTATCTTTCCTAAATTAAAATATGTCGATCCGGGATGAGAAAAAATATACCCGCTTACCGATGCCGGTGGTATCATAGCAAAGTTTTCGGTAAGTCGAGCACCGATAGCTTTCTCTGCTCCCAGGAGGTCAAAGATAACTTGTTTTTCCGTATGATCGGGACAGGCAGGGTATCCGGGAGCCGGTCTTATACCCTTATACTTCAGTTTAAGCATATCGTCAACCGATAGATTTTCCTGACTTGCATACCCCCAGTATTCTCTTCTGATCTTTTCATGAAGCCATTCAGCAGCAGCTTCAGCAATCCTGTCGCTGAGGATCCTGATCATTATGGTTGCATAATCATCATCTTTAAATTTATCAAACTCTGCTTTATCAATATCTGCTGTCACTACAAAAGCTCCGATCCAATCGGTCAGTATTTCACTCTCAGGTGCAATATAATCGGAGAGAGAGAGATTGGGGACATTTTTTCCCTTTGGTTCCTGGTTTCTTAAGAACCTGAAGACAGTTTTTGTCTTCTTTTTGCCTCTATCTGAAAAGACCTTAACATCATCTCCATCAGAAACTGCAGGAAATAATCCAAAAACGGCCCTGGCTGTCAGAAGTTTCAGATCGATTACTTTCTTCAGATACAATTGTGCATCATCAAACAGTTTCTTTGCTTCAACACCTTTTACAGGATCACTGAAAATTGCAGGATATTTACCCGATAATTTCCATGCAAAGAAAAAGTAGGTCCAATCGATATAATTCTTTAGTTCATTCAGATCGATGTCATGAATAACATGAAGTCCCGGTTTGACTGGTTCAAAAAGTTTAAAAGTCTTCCAGTCGGTAAAATATTTATTTCCCCTGGCATCTTTTAATGAGAGAAGATTTTTTTCAGTCTGACGCGAGTTATGGTCTTCCCTCATCTTTTTATACTTTGCTTTTATTGATGATACATAGGAACTGTTATCTTTCTGAAGAAGTAACGAGAGAACTCCGGCAGCTTTTGATGCATCTTTAACATGGATCACTGCATTTGAATATGCAGGTGCAACCTTAACGGCAGCATGTATTTCAGAGGTTGTCGCACCTCCTATCAGAAGAGGCAGAGTTATTTTTCTCCGTTCCATTTCTGAAGCAACATGAACCATTTCCTCGAG
>PMNJ01000342.1 GCA_003162595.1 Bacteroidales bacterium
TTGGGTTCCTGGGTACCGGTGTTGCACCAGTCGTACTTTAAATAATCAACACCCCAGCGTGCATAGGAAAGAGCATCCTGATATTCATGTCCACGACCGGCAGGGCGTCCTGCGCAGGTAAGTGTTCCGGCACAAGAATAGATACCAAACTTCAGCCCTTTTGAGTGAATATAGTCTGCCAGATATTTAATTCCGTGAGGGAAACGATCCTTATCCGCTACTATCTCTCCGTTCTCATCTCGTGATACCTGCCAGCAGTCGTCTATTACAACATACTCGTAACCGGCATCTTTCATCCCGCTGCTGACTATGGCGTCAGCCATTCCCATTATCATGGTTTCACTTACATTGCAGCCATATTTGTTCCAACTGTTCCATCCCATGGGAGGAGTCTTAGCGAGCTGGTCAAATTTTTGAGCAGAGATACTTAAAAACATGAAGCTGATTGCAACCAATGAAATAATCCTTTTCATAGATATTGTTTTTTATTATGATTATGAAATTTAGCAAAATCAAAATTACTACTTCTTTCGCCTTATCAAAATAAATATTTCGCTTTTCGTTCGTTTCGTTTGAATAGTTAAATTTGTTCATATAAAAAGATCTATGCAGAAAGAAAACCATCTCCTTCAGAAGCGTGTAAATCTTTTTGACGGAATATCACTTGTTGCAGGCGCAATGATTGGCTCAGGAATCTTCATTGTAAGTGCAGATATTGCCAGGAATGTAGGATCTCCCGGCTGGTTGCTGATGGTCTGGCTCATTACTGGTGTCATAACTCTGATTGGAGCAATAAGTTACGGGGAACTGGCATCAATGATGCCGCATGTGGGTGGCCAGTATGTATATCTTAAGGAGGCGTATCATCCATTGATAGGATTCCTTTTTGGCTGGACAACTTTTCTCGTTATTCAATGTGGTACAATTGCTGCTGTAGCGGTTGCATTTGCGAAGTTCAGCGGAGTACTGTTTCCCTGGATCTCCGAAAAAAATATTCTCTTTTATCTTGGCCCCTTGAAGGTTAAAAGTACAATGGTAGTAGCCATTGCCATGATCTCCTTTCTGACCTGGCTCAATACAAAGGGTATTGTCACCGGCAAAACTGTTCAGAATGTATTCACATCAACCAAGGTAATTGCCCTTATCGGATTTATTGCAATAGGATTTTTGGCTACAAAAAGCATAAAATCTTTTGAAATTAATAAAGAGATTTTCTGGCATGCCAGTAAGATTGGAACAGGAAACCAGAGCATCCGGCTTGTCGGATTTGCACTGATTGCAGCTATAGGATCTGCCCTTGTAGGCTCTTTATTTTCATCTGATGCATGGTATAGCGTTACATATATTTCCGGTGAAGTCATTAACCCCAGACGAAATGTTCCATTGAGCCTCTTATTTGGAACTTTGATAGTTTCAATATTATATATGCTAACAAACTTAGTCTATATTAAAGTTCTCCCCTTAACGGGTTCTCCTGATGGAGCAGATGCATTAAGTCGTGGCATTCAGTATGCTACAGACGACAGGGTGGCGACCTCTGCAATGAGCGTGGTATTTGGAGATTCTGCTGCAATTATAATGGCAATCTTTATCATGATAAGCACATTTGGCTGTAATCATGGCCTTATAATGTCCGGTCCCAGGGTATATTATGCCATGGCAAAGGACGGTTTGTTCTTCAGAAAAGTAGGAGAGATCAATAAAAAAGGGGTTCCCGGTTTTGCTATTATTATTCAGGGTATATGGTCGATACTTCTTTGTCTGTCAGGAACATATGGAAATCTTCTTGATTATGTCATTTTTGCTGTTCTTATCTTCTTCACATTAACTATCCTGTCTATTTTTATTCTGAGGATAAAACGACCTGATATTCCCCGACCATATAAAGCATTTGGTTACCCTGTTATACCTTCAATTTATGTTTTAATTACTATAACAATAATGGTGATTCTTTTAATTTATAAACCAGATTACACTTTTCCGGGTCTGGGAATAGTGATCCTGGGTATTCCTGTTTTCTATCTCTGGAGAAAATTCAATAAGAATTCTTTAATGAATGAAAGTTAGAATAGTAGACTGAAAACGAGGAACTTCTTTGTGACCTTTGAAAAAATCTTTGCGTACTTTGCAGTTAATGGATTTGAATTTTAACAATGTTTCCATCAGAATTTATACATAGACTTAAAAGACAAAAATATATTGATGCAGAAGCACTTGTTAAAGCTTTGGAAGAGCCATCTCCAGTCAGTATAAGAATTAATATGTCAAAGTGGAACAAGAGGCCTTTAAAACCCGAACCTGTTCCATGGTGTAATAGTGGATATTATCTTCAAAACAGGCCCTCATTCACTCTCGATCCTCTCTTTCATTCTGGATGTTACTACCCCCAGGAAGCCTCAAGTATGTTTTTAGAACAGTCAATCAAACAAACTTCTGTTATGCCGGGAAATTTGAGGGTACTCGATCTGTGTGCTGCTCCCGGAGGGAAAAGTACACATCTTTCTGATCTTATTGGTCCTGACAATCTTTTGGTTGCTAATGAAGCAATCAGGTCAAGAGCCGCAACTCTTGCTGAAACAGTTACTAAATGGGGTTTGGGAAATACCCTGGTAACACAGAACGATCCTGCTGCATTCGGAAACTTGCCGGGATTTTTTGATATTATAATCGTCGACGCTCCCTGCTCCGGGGAGGGTATGTTCAGAGGTGAAACTGCTGTGAGAGAATGGTCCGTCGGAAACACAGTTCATTGCTCAGAAAGGCAGAGGAGGATATTGATGGATGTCTGGCCTGCTTTGAAAGAAAATGGGATACTGGTTTACAGTACCTGTACATTTAATCCCGGCGAAAATGAAGAAAACATAAAATGGTTAATCGGGAAAAAAGAGGCGGTTTGTATTCAGCTGGATATTTCAGATTATAAAGGAATTATAGAAATAGATTTTGAAGGCATTTTTGGATATGGCTTTTATCCCGATAAAGTGAAGGGCGAAGGATTCTTTATTTCGGCTATCAGGAAAACCTGTCATCAGGAAAGGACTCAGTTTATAAGCCAGAAGAAAACCGAACTCCGCCCGGATAAAAATGATTTTGAAGTTGCAAATCGATGGACTAATTTTTCAAACGATAGATTTTTCAAATGGGGCGATGAACTTTTCGCTGTTCCATGTGATATGGGTAATTACCTGGAAATTTACAGTAAACTGAAGATTGTAAAAGCCGGGACAAAACTATTTGTAGTCAAAAACAAAAATTATCTGCCTTCTCATGAGCTCGCTTTGTCACTTAAGTTAAAGACGAATACTTTTCCAGGAAATGAAATAAGTCTTTCTAAAGCTCTTTCGTTCATGAGACGAGATAGTTTCATGCTTCATGATGCTGTAAAGGGGTGGAATATTCTGACTTACAATGGTATTAACCTTGGCTTCGTTAATAATATCGGCAACAGGGTGAACAACTATTTTCCTGTGGAATGGCGTATACGTATGAATAAACCGGAATCAGGTTCAGAGAATATTATTAAATGGAATAACGATGACAATGATATCACGTGAGTTTCAGGTTTTTGCCAAACCTGTAGGCTCAACCTGTAATCTCAATTGCCTATACTGTTATTATCTGGGGAAGAAGAGTCTGTATCCGGATACAGATCACTTTCTAATGACTGACGATATACTCGAAAAATATTTAATGCAACATATTCAGGCGTCAACAGAAGATATTATAAGTTTTTCATGGCACGGCGGTGAACCTTTATTGGCAGGGATTGACTTCTACAGGAAAGCTCTGAGACTTCAATCTGCGCATAAGCCTAGTGGTAAGACGATTCTTAATGGTATTCAGACCAATGGAACACTTATCAATGAAGAGTGGTGCAGGTTTATTGGCAAGGAGGGTTTTATAATTGGTATAAGTATTGATGGACCGGCGGAGTTTCATAATACATTCCGTAGAACTAAAGATGGCGATAAAACCTGGCAGCAGGTTTACATGGGATATCAACTTTTAAAGCAACATGGTGTCATCCCCGAGATACTTTGTGTTGTAAATTCTGAAAATGTTAAGTATCCATTGGTTATCTACGATTTTTTTAAACAAATGGGAGCAAAATATATAACTTTTCTCCCGCTTGTCGAACCTGATGGTGGTTCCCAAACAGGGGCAAGCAGTAATTCAGTCCCGTCCGAAGAATTCGGATTTTTTCTGAGTGAAGTATTTGACAGATGGGTTGAAAATGATATAGGCGAAATAAAAATCCAGATATTTGAGGAGGCTGCCCGTACTGCATTTAATCAGGAACATACGTTATGCATTTTCAAAGTAAACTGTGGCGGGGTACCGGTTATTGAGCATAATGGAGATTTTTATTCCTGTGACCATTATGTAAATAAAGATTATATGATCGGAAATATAATCGATGATTCTCTGACCGGCTTTCTTGAAAGTCAGAGACAGGTAGAATTTGGAAAGGCCAAATCACTTACTCTCCCGAAATATTGTGTTGAATGTGAAGTCAGGTCAATGTGTAATGGAGAATGTCCGAAAAACCGGTTCATTTTAACTCCTGATGGTGAAGCCGGATTAAACTATTTGTGCAAGGGCTACAAATATTTTTTCAACCATTGCCGGCCGTTTGTTGAGGCAATAGCTGATGCGTGGGAAAATCAGAGGATGGGTTAAGATTCGTAGCGTTATATCAGTTTTTCCTTAAAGAAAGCTATCGTTCTTGACCATGCAAGTCTGGCCGCTTTTTCATTGTACCGTTCAGGATTGGAATCATTGTTAAATGCATGGCCGGCTCCTTCATAAATAAAAATCTGATATTCTTTTTTATATTTCTTCAATGCTTCTTCAAATGCTGGTATTCCTTCATCAATCCGGGGATCATTTGCTCCGTAATGGGCCATAATAGGGGCTTTTATTTTGGCTACATCCTCTTCTTTTGGCTGCATACCATAATAAGGAACCGCTGCATCAAGGTCAGGTGAATTAACTGCCACCTGGTTCGTCATACCTCCTCCCCAGCAAAATCCTGTGCATCCTACTTTCCCGGTTGAAAGCGGATTCGTCTTCAGAAATTTTACTGCAGCCACAAAATTTTTGACTGTCTGACCCTGGTCAAGACCACGGATCAGCGACATAGCTTTTTCCTGATCATTCTCAGGTGTATTTCCCAATGGAGACAGTGCATCGGGAGCCATTGCCAGGAAACCTTCTTTTGCAATTCTTTTTGTAACATCCAGAATATGAGGATTCAGCCCCCATATCTCATGAATTACAATTACAGCAGGAAATTTTTTATTTACTCTTTGATGCGAAAAAAAGGCCCTTATTTCTCCTGTTTCACCCGGGTATCTGATAAATTCAGACGTAAGCTCTGGATCATCCTGAATATCACCGGAAGCTTTTAAACTATTGTCTTCCAGGACTGGAAGCAGAGCCATCGCAGCAGCTGAACTGCCGGCAACTATCGCAAGTTTTCTGACAAAATCGCGTCGATTTGTTCTACCTTGCTTATAGTCAGCATAAATCGTAGTGATTTTTTCATCCATAATTGACAGGTTTTATGTGTTTATTAGCAATTATCAAGGTCTCCTTGATAATTTTTTTACTTTGGTTACAAGCTCTGAATGCCAGCCCATCAATTTACGAATAATACAGAAGCTGTGCAACAAAAAATTATATTGACTGCTGAATCTTAAAATGCCAGGAATGAAACAAGACATTGAAATTGCTCAGGGAGCTAACATCAGACCAATAGCTGTACCATGGAGGGGCCAGATTATCAAATCTGCAGAAAGAGGATCTTGCCTTCCTTGAAAAAGGGTTCGATAACCTTAACAAGCATATAGAAAACATGAAGTTCTATGGATTCAGACCGGTAGTTGCATTGAACCGGTTCGACTCCGATACCATGGCTGAGATCGATCTTCTTATTATAAATTATAGGGAAAGTCTGGGCGTGAAGCATCAGATAATAGAATAGTTCACAGGCTAATCTTTTAGACAACGGACGGAAAAACCAAATATCTTTTCGAAGAATCCATAACTAGACTCTGCATAATTGTACTCCATAACCTGGCAATACGCAGTGGATGAACTGATCTTATCAGAACTCCACAAGTAGAGCAGATCTGAGATCCAATTGTACATACCATCATATCCGTTACGATACCCACCAGGGAGCGCTGCGAAACCGGTCTCATTTGTTGCGCCGGTGTTTGGGCTTGCCCAGTGAACTGTGCCCGCTTCTTTCAATTTACTGCCTGCTACAGAAATGCCGCCAAGAAAGGTGGTTAATGTTGTCCACTCATCATTGGATGGAATATGCCAGCCTGAAGGAGCTATGTTGCGGTTGTCATTTACTGCATACCAATTATATAAATGACCATAAATGTTTGCATAACTGTTATCATTTCTGTAAGTACAGTATGCCCCGGTATTTAAATAGATGTTCCATTGTGTACTGTCAGAAATGTACTGTATCGGATCCCCGTTTCGGTATTTGGTGGTTTTTAAGTTTTCCACCATCCACACCTGGGTACCAATAATTACAGTATTGTAAACATTACCGTCTATGTCAGTCACCGTGCCGGGCGTGGTAAAAGACACAACACTTCCATAAGCTGTACCGGCGCTATTAGTCGCAAAGGCCCGTTCATAATAGGTTGTGTTTGCCGTTAAACCGGTAATAATGCTGGTAAAACTACCTGTACCGGTTCCATTTGCTGTTTTATTGTCAGCAATTGTAGGAGTCTGGTTGGTACCCCAGCAAACACCTCGCGCTATTACTGCAGCGCCGCCATCACCTGTAATATTTCCACCGCAGGTGGCTAAGGTTTGGGTTATATATATTACTGCAGTTGTAGTTAATAAAGGATTACTCTCTTTCTTGCAACTATCGATAGTGAATAGAAGTATTCCCGTTAAAATGAATGTGTAAATGCGGAATCGTATTTGATAATTAAGCATGAACTATTAATAGATGGATATTAAGTTTTTCATTTTTTTACTTACTAATTAAGGTTGACAGGTAGTCATTTGTCAATGAAATTATCCATTGTTTCTGAACGGCATTATCAATTGTACCGGAATATTTAATTGCATTTTGCAAATCAACATTATCATAGTATTCAGCAATAAAGGGCTGGTAATTATCTAAATACATCATTCGTGCGGTCGTAAAAAATGCGCCCCTCAGATACAAGGGAAACACACTGTCCTGCTCACGGACCAGAAGATCATTATATCGAAATAAAAATTCCGAAATTATTTCAGTTTTTTCTTCTTTGGTTTCTTTTGCAATAAGACTATCCTGACCAAGAAGCATCGTCATGTAATATAACTTCAAATCAAGTGAACCTATCTGGTTGACACTCCAGGTACTATCGTATCCATAAGGATCTGTTGATTTATATTTAGTAATAAGTACATTTGCCGCATCAGGTCTTTTTTCCAATTCTTTAAATCCACGGAAATTATTTCTTAAAACTTCATACCCTTTCTGAAAACCATTACCTTCAAAAGTTATAAAAAACCAATCGGGGTAATTGAGGCATGTTTCTACTAATCCTTCGGTGGTTATACAATTGCAAATTTCTTCAGGTAAATTATCATACTCAAAGAAATCTATGGTTCCGGCATCCGGTTCAGGATATTGATACACTCCGTCTATCAGAATACTGCATGGGTTTACTGCTATTGTATCAGTTGACGGATCTTCCGCTGCTTTGGTTGAGAGATCCTTATGACAACTCATTATTGCTAAAACCATAAAAATTGGAATTACAACTTTCTTCGAAGCCATAATATGAAATCGATTTAGTTTATGAATTCACTTTCAATACCAAAGTTACGGATTATAGAGTTCAAAGTCAAGAGATAAACAAAGATAAATAGTATTTATTCTCAAAATGTTACCCGGAATTATGAACTTTTTTCCTAAATTCCCTGCCACGCGTCAAATATCCTTCATAGTTTTTGATTTTACCAAAACAAAAGCAGGTTAATAATTGGGATGATTTGGCTTATTGTGCGAATCCATTTTTTATTAACTTTATCTCCGTTAAAATTCAGATGCCATGAAGAGAATATCGTTTTATATCCTTATGATTGCCGTTTCGCTTTCATCCTGTAAAAAGTTAAGTAAGTATGAAGGTGTTCCCTTTACTGAAAAAGAACCCCGTGACTGGGAAAATCCGCAGGTGTTTAATATAAATAGGGAGTATCCTCACGCATCTCTTATAAGTTTTCCTGATGAAAAAAGTGCCCTTGAGGCAGTAAAAGCTAATTCTCCAAACTATAAATCTCTTGATGGCTTGTGGAAATTCAACTGGTCTAAAACTCCGGATCAGAGGCCGTTCTGGTTCTTTAAAGATGATTATGATACACGCGACTGGAAAGAGATTGAGGTACCATCAAACTGGCAGATGAAAGGTTACGATCTTCCGGTTTATGCAAATATAGTGTATCCGTTCTGGACCTGGGAAGATGTATTCAATTCACATAACCTGACCAAAGGAGTTACTTCTCCAACACCGGAAATAAAGGATTCAAAAGCCCCCGGTTCATCAGGTACATTTTATGCGTATAAAAAAGTTCCGCCTGCCATTCCCCATGACTGGAATCCGGTCGGATCATATAAAAGGAATTTCACTGTTCCGTCTGAATGGAAAAATAAAGAAATATTCCTGCAATTCGGGGCTGTAAGTTCTGCGTTTTATGTATGGGTAAATGAGAAACTTGTTGGCTACAGTGAAGATAGCAAAACGCCTGCAGAATTTAACATTACAAGTTATCTTAAAGGAGGAAAAAACTCCCTTTCGGTGGAAGTTTACAGGTGGAGCGATGGCAGTTACCTTGAAGATCAGGACTTCTGGAGACTGAGTGGTATTCAAAGAACAGTTTTCCTTCATGCACGTCCAAAAACATATATCAGGGACTTTTTTGCAGTTGGTGACCTTGACAAAAATTACAGTGAAGGTCTGCTGAAAGTTGACGTTTCTTTAAAGAGCGCTGTGGAAAATAATAGTGATTTTGTTGTTGATGCATCTCTTTTTGAAGGCACCAAGAAGCTTTTCACCGAATCTAAAGATGTCCTATTAACAGGTGACAAAGTATCAGTCAATTTTATTAAAAACATTCCCGGTATCAAAAAATGGTCAGCTGAAAAACCAAATCTCTATTCACTGGTATTAAGCCTTAAAGGCAAAAACGGCTCTATTGATGAGAGTGTAAGTGCAAAAATCGGATTCAGAAAAGTGGAAATAGTTAATTCACAACTACTGGTTAATGGTGTTGCAATACGTATTAAGGGAGTTAATATGCATGAGCATAACGAAATAACAGGGCATGTTATTGACGAGGCTACAGTAATGAAGGATATCAGGACAATGAAAAGCAATAATATCAATGCCATGAGGACATGCCATTACCCGCAGCAGGAATTCTGGTACGAGATGTGTGACAAATATGGATTATATCTTATTGATGAAGCAGATATTGAGTCGCATGGTATGGGTTATGATAAAGATGTGACATTAGCAGATAAACCCGAATGGGCTGCGGCACATCTCGACAGGATGCAACGCGTGCTTGAAAGAGACAAGAATCATCCCTCGGTTATAATCTGGTCAATGGGTAATGAGGCCGGTGACGGTCATAATTTTCTTAATGGTTACAAATGGATGAAGAAAAGGGATGTGACACGACCGGTCCAATACGAACGTGCTGAGAAAAGCACGAATACTCCTGAGAGACATACTGACATCTGGTGCAACATGTATGCGTCTATTGAAGAACTGGAAGCTTATGCAAAGGATCCAAAAAACGACAGACCAATGATAATGTGTGAGTATGCTCATGCAATGGGTAACTCCACAGGTAACTTCCAGGATTATTGGGATGTTATAGAAAAATATCCAAAACTGCAGGGAGGTTTTATCTGGGATTGGGTTGACCAGGGATTTCTAAAGACAAATGAAAATGGTGAAAAATACTGGACATATGGCGGTGATTACGGCGAGTTGGGAACCCCCAGTGATGGTAACTTCAACATAAACGGGCTTGTTTGGCCTGACAGGACACCGCATCCGGGTTTGTTTGAGGTAAATAAGGTCTATCAGTATGTTGGTTTTGAGCCGGTTGATCTGGCCAAAGGAATGATTAAGATTAAAAACAAGTATGATTTTACTAATCTTTCGGAATTTAATTTTGATTGGGAGATTGTATCAGATGGAAAAGTAGTACAATCAGGAAAAATACCAATGCCTGATTTCATACCAAAAGCTGAAATTGCGTTCCTGTTACCTTTTAAAAAGATAAATCCTGTTCCCGGCGCTGAATATTTTCTTAACATGAGGTTTTCAAGAAGTGATGAATGGAATTATGTACCTGAAGACCACGTTTATGCAACTGCACAATTTAAACTGCCTGTCGGAGCTAAGCCTGTAATTATGAAAGACAATAATCTTGCTGTTCTTCAGACTAAAACTATTGATAAAAAACTGGAAGTAAGCGGTGTTGATATGAAGATAGTTTTTGACCTGGTTAATGGCAGACTGACATCTTTCAATTATAAAGGAAAAGAGATTTTCAAAAAAGGTCCGGAACCTGATTTCTGGCGACCGCCAACCGATAACGACTACGGTTACAATATGGATAAATTGTTAAAGTCCTGGAAAAAGGCAGGGGAAAGAACGGTTGTAACCAAAGCGAACATCAGTCAACCTGAATTAGGAAAGGTAGTGGTAACTTTTAATTATGATATTCCGGATACAAGTGGTAAAAAGATAGCTGGTTATGCCACTACATTTACCATTTATGGATCTGCAGATCTGGTGATTAAAAATCAGTTTTCAAAAATTTCCGATAAAATTCCGGAGATCCCGAGAATGGGAATGCAAATGCAGCTGCCTGGGGAATTTACAAATCTGAAATGGCTCGGACGCGGACCTCAGGAGAATTATGTTGACAGAAAAACTTCAGCTGATGTCGGCCTTTACGAAAGCGCTGTTGCTGACCAGTATACTCCTTATATCAGGCCCCAGGAAAATGGTTATAAGACCGATACCAGGTGGCTCACCCTTACAAATGACAATGGAATTGGAATACTTGTAACAGGCGACCCTTTGATCTGTTTTGCTGCCCTAAATAACATACACGATGATTTTGAATCTCCCGGGAAACTATCAGAATACAGGAAAGATGCGAAAACTGCAAATACTCATACAATTGATGTTAAACCCCGCGACCTGGTCAACCTGAACGTTGATCTGGGGCAGATGGGTGTGGGAGGTGATAATTCATGGGGTGCACTTATTCATCCAAAATACCGGTTACTTGATAAAAAGTATGAATACTCTTTCAGGATCAGACCTGTCATTAAAGATGATGATATATTGAAACTGGCTAAAGAAAAGTTTTAAGGAAGCTTGAAGGGTTGAATGTGTTGAAGGGTTGAATTTTTAATTAAATTCACACTTCAACTTTTCAACTTAGTTCTTCATAAAAGTAAGCCTCTTTTTTATCAACATCATCCCAGGTGTAGATCTTTTTATCTCTGTTCAGATAGTATAGATTCAGCAATGCAAAATCACCGGCACACATAGTTGCATGAGCGAACAGAAAGATGGAAAGACTCCATTTCCACAAGCCGGGAAGAAGAAAGACAAGAAGTATCAATCCTGTACTGATAATAAGAAAAGGGGTCCATGCCACAATCCTGAACTGAAGCGGTGTGGCAACATACCTGTGTGCAGTCACATAAAAGAGGTATTGCTTAAGATCCATTCCAACCCTGATATTTTTTGCTCCGGAAAGGTAATAAGGGATAACATGCAAGAGTTCATGCAGCGGAATGCAGATTAAAGGCAGAACTATCATCCCGATGAAAGAGTGCAGAAGAATATGAGCTATCGGGAAGTTTCCGGCAACTTTTATTCTAATAATTACGGTAAAACACAGAAAAAGAAGACATAGAAACCAGAAGAGAAACATAAGTCCTGATTTCTTCTTTAAATATTCAAATACAAATTGAATCAGGCACTTGTAAGGAATCGTCAGGAATAGCCTGAATTTCTTCTGATCGTCGAGATCTTCTGCAGAGAATGTCATAAAAATTCTTTTGACAAATTTACCTTTTAAACGATTCAATACAAACCGGAATCAGGGTTTTACTGATTTCCTGATTTATAAAAGC
>PMNJ01000052.1 GCA_003162595.1 Bacteroidales bacterium
AGGGGGGCAGGGGGGCAAAAATTTATGACAAAATCATCTTATAACCAATCCCGTGTACAGTAATAATAATCTTAGGATTATTAGGATCAACTTCGATTTTCTGTCGCAGTTTAAGGATAAAATTATCCACCGTTCGGGTTGAAATATCATATTCAATACCCCATACATCGCTCATGAGATCATCGCGTTGAATAATTTTACCGGCATTCATATACAGGTAATGTAATATTCCAAATTCTTTGTGCGACATTTTTATTTCTTTTCCTGCTTCCAGAGCCATGTAATTCCTGAAATTGACCTTTAGATTACCAACTCTGACAAATTCCGGTTCTGCATTCTCATCTTTTACAGTTGAGGCACGTCGCAGGATTGCCTTAATTCGTGCAAGTAGCTCACGCAGGCTGAACGGTTTTGTAATATAATCATCGGCTCCAAACTCGAGTCCTAAAACCTTGTCAATTTCCTCACCTTTGGCTGTCAGAAGAATGATAGGCGTATTTACACCCTCTCTCCGTGCAGCTTTGCAAATATCAAACCCTGAGACTTCCGGTAGCATAATATCAAGCAATATCAAATCGTACCGGGATTGCAGAATTTTTTGAAGTCCTGAGTTTCCTTCCATCGCAGTATCAACCTCATATCCCTCGAACTCAAGGTTATCTTTGAGTCCATTAACCATGTTTAATTCGTCTTCAACAATCAATATCTTTTTCATAATAGCTTTGGTTAACTGACTGGAAATGAGAGCCTGAAGAGAGATCCTGATCCGGGTGCACTTTTAACATAAACCTTGCCTTCATGAGCATCCATAATATGTTTTACTATAGCCAGTCCCAGTCCTGATCCTTTTACCCTGTTCGCCAGATTCATTTCTGTGACACGGAAGAATTTATCAAAAATATATTTCTGGTTATTTTCTGAAATTCCGATTCCATGATCCTCAACTTCAACATATACATACTTTTCTGATTTTCCGGTCCTGACAATTAAATCTTTAACCTCTGTGCTATATTTCATGGCATTGTCTAAAAGGTTCATAAATGCATCCGCACATGCTTCCTTGTCAGCTAAAACCATTGGCAGTTCTTTATCAGGTAGAAAAGAAAAGTTAAATCCTTTATTCTCTATTAAATATCTGAATGTAAGAGCAGTGTTTTCAACCAGCTCATTGATATTGGTTTCACTAAAGAAGTATTTTCTTTTATTGCTTTCAATCTGAGAAAAGCTGAGAATCCTGTTCACTATGCCCGAAAGACGGGATGTCTCGCTCAGAATAACAGAATAGTACTCCTTTATCTTTTCGGCATTTTTCACTCTACCCATATCAAGGGTCTCAATGTACATAGTTATCAGAGCAAGAGGTGTGCGGATTTCATGCGAAACGCCAGAGACAAAATCATTCTTTAACTGTGAAAGTTCAACTTGTTTCCTGACATTTCTGAAAATCAGCCAGGCACCTGAGAGCAAAATGATATCCATCAATCCAATCACCAAAAGATCTCTTCTTACCCGGTCCCTGGTCAGATCGGCAATAGTTATATCTTTCAGTTCAATTCCCATAAGATAGTTAGTCAGCAGCCAGAAAGGTTCTCTGTTATTAATTTTACGGGAATTGTATTTTTTATCTGAGGTATAAAATGGTAAAGCCTCTCCTGAGCGAAAGGCGGCAATATCAAATTTCCCTTTGGCAATTTCCTGTATTTTGGGATCGAGTTTCTGGCTTATAAATTTTTCAGGATCAATAACCAATACATTAATCACCTCTTTATCATTTATATGTGTTAAAAAAACCAGCCACTGCATATTACTTCTGTTGTTGCCGATTGATTCTATTTTGCGATAGCCTCCTTGCATATAGGTTTGTAATTGTTTGATTGTTTTGGAGTTATTACGAAGATCTGAAACCATTTCAGGTATGAAGCTGCTATCGCGGTAAAAGGAGGGAACAGTAGAAATAATTTCAAGATTTTTATCTAACTGTATGATACTTTTCATTGACATCACTTCATCCGTAAGTTTTGACAGGTTAATCTCAGTGCCGGGGGTTGTGTTATTTTCAACATTTTCTATCCGGCTTGCAAGGTTGCTTATTATATCATCTGAGTACTGGTTTATTGAAAACAGAATAGCTTCGAGCTGATTTTTGTAGATATTCTGTATTACCTTTTCATTCTGACGGTAGTTCCCGATTTCAAAAACAGAAAATATCAGCACAGGCAATACTATAATTGCCAGAATAAGTAAACTGACTTTTCGTAATGAGGAACTCATATGAGTATAATTTCTTTAAATATAAAAAATAATTTCCCGCAGATAACGCTGATCGTCGCAGATCTATTAATAGATATCTTCGAAAATCAGCAAGATCAGCGGGAAANNTCTTTTTTAATTTTTCTCCAGTACTCAATGTAATTGGTTTGGGTGATGAGTCCCACAGGTCCCTCATAGATTCCACCGTCTCCGCCTGTGTCCAAAACTCTGACTGCAATAACATTTTTCTGATTCTTTTTCAGTAATCCATCAGGGATATAATAACCTCTGAAAGCTTGCCATTCCTGTCCGGTATTTGCTTGTGTTCCGCCATTCTTTGGAAATTCTCC
>PMNJ01000024.1 GCA_003162595.1 Bacteroidales bacterium
GGAATAGGTTGTTCTTCAAGATTTCCATATTATATGGATACTTATGGCTTTCATAGTATTCATGGACGTGCGACTGCAATAGCTACAGGCGTAAAGACTGCCAATCCTGAATTATCGGTCTGGCAGATTACGGGTGATGGCGACGCTCTCGCAATCGGAGGCAATCACTTTATTCACGCTATACGACGCAATATCGATATTAATATTATATTGTTTAATAATGAGATATATGGTCTCACAAAAGGACAGTATTCTCCCACTTCAACGAAAGGACTGGTAACAAAGACTTCTCCTTTTGGAACTGTTGAAGAACCATTTTCAGTGGGGGAGCTGGTAATTGGTGCAAAAGGCAAATTTTTCGCTCGTACAATCGATACTAATGTTGCATTATCAACTCAGATTTATATCGAGGCAGCAAAACANNAATGGAACTTCGGTTATTGAAGTACTTCAGAACTGTGTCATTTTTAATGATGGAATCCACGATACGATAGCAGAAAAAGAGGTAAGAGATGACCGGACTATAATTCTAAAACATGGTCATCCGATGATATTTGGGAAGAATAATGACAAGGGTCTGATTCTTGAGGGTTGCAGGAAACTGAAAGCTGTTAAGCTCGGGGAAAATGGCGTCACGGAAAAAAATATTCTTGTTCATGATGCTTTTGAACCTAATCCCGGAATCCAGTATATGCTGGCTAATATGAAATACCCTGAATATCCTGTAGCCCTTGGAGTTATAAGATCTGTTGATGGACCCACGTATGACATAGCCGTGCAGGAACAGATTGAGGGAATAAAAAAGACTTCAAAAATCAAATGTGTGGATGATCTGCTGAAGAGCGGTTCAACCTGGAGTGTGGGGTAGACTATACTTATCCAACAGAGATTCTTCCAATGGATGAATTGATTCAAAATACTCCTGAATATAACCGTTTACTTCACGATCAACGGGAGCGGTTAAAGGAGCTTGCATGTATTAACCTGACAACATCTATCCTGAAAGAAGGAAAAACAATCGAAGAATCACTTCAGCAAATTGTGCTTCTCCTGCCCGCTGCATGGCAATACCCTGAATATACTGTAGCTCGTATCAGATTCATGAAGAAAGTTTTCGAAACTGTAGATTTCAGGGAAACAAACTGGAGAATGGTTCAGGATTTTTCAACTATTGATGATGAAAAAGGATCAATAGAAATTTATTATACTACTGAATTCAATACAGAAAATGAGGGCCCGTTTCTTAAGGAGGAAAGAGATCTTATCCAGAATATCGGAAGCCTTTTAACCGGTTATATTAACAGTTATAAAGCAAGGGATATTATAAGATTATCGCAGGTAACAAATAAAGTTGATGAAGATGTAAAAGAGATCTCAAGCAGGAAGTTGTTACAGAAGTTCCTCGACCGGCATAATGCTGAAAGAGATGTCTTTCACGATCTTATGCCTTTCAAAGTGAAAGAGATACTTTTGGTTGCCAACCTTTATGACGCCTATTCAATTGAAGGTGAAGGACGGTTTTCTGATCATATGCTGGGGGAATATTACCAGATGAGCCTTACATCAATACCCAGGGTTACAGGGGTTTCTGGTGAAGATGAAGCCTTTACAAGGCTGAAAGCGAGACACTACGATATGATCATCATAATGATAGGAGTCGATAAGGAAAGCCCGATGATTCTCTGTAANNGATAAAGAAAGCCCGATGATTCTCTGTAAGAAAATTAAAGAAAAATATCCCTATATCCCTACTTTTCTTCTTCTTAATAACCCGGGTGACGTAACTTATGTAAAAAAGCAAATGTCACTGGGCATCCCCTTTGATAACTATTTTGTCTGGACAGGTGAGTCAAAAGTTTTTTTTGCAATGGTCAACCTTCTCGAAGATAAAGTTAACGTTGATAATGATACAAAAAAGGGGCTCACAAGAGTAATCCTGATAATCGAAGATTCGGCAGAGTATTATTCAAGTTATCTGCCAATGCTCTATACCCTTGTTATGGAGCAGACAAGAAATCTTATAGAAGATGTTTCAACTGATGAGTTGTATAAAGTATTGAAGCTCAGGGCTCGACCTAAAATTCTTCTTGCCTGCAATTACGAGGATTCAATTACAATTTATAATAAGTATAAGGACAGCTTGTTATGTGTCATATCTGACATGAGGTTCCCCAAAAACGGTATATTACATGATACTGCAGGATTCGAGCTTATTAAACATATAAAAGAAGAACTTCCTAATCTTCCATCAGTACTTCAATCTTCAGATCCTGATAACGCAAGATATGCATACACCCTCAAATCAAATTTCATAAATAAGAACTCCGAGAGCCTGCTGCAGGATCTTAAGTCGTTCATCATATATTATCTCGGCTTTGGCCATTTTGTATACAGGGACACAAAAGGCCGTCAGATAGCGGTCGCTAAATCGATGAAAGAGTTCGANNCAGACTGTCCCGGAAGATTCTCTCGTTTATCATTCAATGAAAAATCATTTCTCACTCTGGCTGATGGCACGTGGAGAGGTGAAAATCGCAAAAATGATAAACCCGATTGGCGTATCAGACTTCAACAGCCTTAAAGAACTCCGTGAGTTCCTTATTGATATTGTCCGCAAAAGGCGCCGGGAGATGAATAAGGGAAAAGTTGTAAATTTTGAGGAATCTGCAGTTATTGATGAGACAAATATAGTAAGCCTTTCAGGTGGATCACTTGGAGGTAAAGGCAGGGGTCTTGCTTTTGTTAATACACTGATCTATAGTTTTGAACTCGGAAGACTTGTGCCTGGAATAAATATCAAAACACCTGTGACCGCAATAATAGGTACGGATGAATTTGATATGTTTATGGAGCGAAACCATCTGTGGGACAAAGTTAAAACAGAGAAAGACTTCAGTACACTTCAGAAGTTATTCCTTGAGTGTAGCCTCAGTTATACTCTCGAGAAGGAGCTCAGAATTTTTATCAGACTAATAAATAAGCCGTTGGCCGTACGATCCTCGAGCCTTTTTGAAGATTCCATGAGCCAGCCATTTTCAGGTATTTTCGGAACTTATCTGCTTCCAAATAATCATTATGATCCTGAAATACGGCTTAAGCAGTTATCTGAAGCTATTAAACTGGTGTTTTCTTCAATATATTCCAGAAATGCCCGCACTTATTTCGAAGCTATTAATTATAAGGTTGAACAGGAAAAGATGGCAATTGTGATACAGGAAGTAGTGGGGAACAGGTTTGAAAATGCATTCTATCCGCATATAAGCGGAACCGCGCAATCATTCAACTTTTATCCTGTAGCCCATATGAAACCTCCGGACGGGTTTGCAGTTATGGCAGTTGGACTCGGGCATTATGTCGTTGAGGGGGAGAGGGCATTCAGGTTTTCACCTGCTTATCCGGCACTGGATATCATTTCTCATAAAGATCTTTATAAAAACTCACAGGTCATTTTCTACGCTGTAGATATGGCAAAAAAAGAGCTCAACCTTCTTGAAGGAGAAAATGCAGGACTCATAACACTTGATATCAGTGAATCAGAAAAGCATGGAACACTCCAACACTCTGCTTCAGTGTTGAGTATGGATAATGATACTATTATCCCCGGACTTGATGCCTCTGGTCCAAGGGTAATTAACTTTGCTGATATATTAAAATATGATTATATTCCGTTGGCATCTACACTGAAGGTTGTTCTTGAAGTTGTCACTGAAGCATTTGGTACACCTGTCGAGATTGAGTTCGCTGTTGACCTGACAAAAGACAAGGATGGAAATGCTTCTTTTTATCTTCTTCAGATAAAGCCTCTGGTTGGCAGTGGCGCAGGTTATTCGATAGATCCTGAGAGCATTAATA
>PMNJ01000217.1 GCA_003162595.1 Bacteroidales bacterium
CATGAATGCAAATAAGGATAGCCCTTTTGAAATTCTTGACATATCTGGCTTTTTCCTGAAAATAATCTTCACCTTTTTTCTTATTATCGGTAATGTCGCTCAAACCCGAGTATAGTTTTTCGGCTTCTCCAAACAGGTCGAATTCACCTTTCATTGCACGTTTCATTGCCGTATCAACAACAAGCAGACGATTTATTTCATTTGTACCCTCAAAAATTCTGTTGATCCTCGAATCGCGATAACCTCTCTCCACTGCCATCTCAGCTGAATAACCCATACCGCCGTGTATCTGAACTGCCTCATCAGCAACATAATCAAGCATTTCGGAACCTACCACCTTCAAAATAGCTGCTTCAACGGCATAATGGCTTATTGCTTCGATCGATGCCCTGCCATAATCACCGCAATCTACTGTCAGCGTCTTCATAAGGTTATCGATATCGTAGCTCACTCTGTATACAGCTGATTCTGAAGCAAAAAGACGAATAACCTGTTCCGCCATTTTGTACTTAATAGCTCCAAATCTGGATATTAACCCTCCAAACTGTTTTCTTTCATTGGCATATTTAACAGAATCATTAATCGCTTTTTTAGCAGCTCCTATAACATTTGCACCAAGCTTAAGACGACCCATGTGAAGGATACTCAAAGCAATCCTGAAACCTTCTCCCCTTTTGCCAAGCAAATTCTCCACCGGTACTTTTACATCATTGAAATAGATCTGTGCTGTTGAAGATCCCTTAATTCCCATCTTGTGCTCATCGGGACCGATAACCACACCCGGATATTTGGTTTCTACTATGAATGCACTAAGCACCCTGTCGGTATCTATTTTTGCAAATACTACAAGCGTATCTGCAAATCCGGCATTTGTGATCCACATCTTCTGCCCGTTAAGGATATAATGTTTCCCGTCTTCACTTAATTTAGCGTTTGTTTTACCGGAGTTTGCATCGCTTCCGGCACCCGGTTCAGTAAGACAGTATGCTCCGATAAGTTCTCCTGTAGCCAGTTTTGTTACGTAACGCTCCCTCTGATCTTTGTTTCCATAATACATGATGGGTAAAGTCCCAATGCCACAATGTGCCATGTATGCTACTGAAAATGAATAGCCGGCACCTGTTGTTTCGGCCACAAGCATCTGCGTCACAAATGACTGTCCGAATCCCCCAAACTCTTCAGGGATCGATATCCCCATCAATCCGAGCTCCCCAGACTTTTTAAGGATACTTTTCATAAGTTCCCTGTCGCTTTTCTCAACCTTTTCCAGATTGGGATATACTTCAGCTTCAAGAAAGTCTCTGCATGTCTGGGCAATCATTCGTTGTTCCTCATTGAATTCCTCAGGAATGAAAATATCTTTCGAGTCAACTTCCTTTACAAGAAATTCACCACTTTTCAAGAGTTTGTTGTTTTCCATTGTTTTAAATAATTATTTGGACTAATCTATAAATCAAGCGATTGTGCAATAAGTTCGGCAATATCAAGGTTTCTGATCTCCTGTTCTTTGTTTTTATACTTCAGTCCATCGGTAAGCATTGTCATGCAAAACGGACAGGCCGTGGCAATTACTTTAGCATTGGTTTTCAGGGCATCTTCTGTTCTCTCTGTAAAAACTTCCTTGTCGCCTTTCTCAGCCTCTTTGAACATCTGAGCGCCACCTGCTCCGCAGCATAATGCAAAACTTTTAATCCGGTGCATTTCGACTAAATTGTCTGTCAGCTTTTTAAGGATATTTCTTGGTTCATCATAAATGTCATTTGCTCTTCCAAGATAGCATGGATCATGGTAAGTTATCGATACATTGTTTAATGAGGCCCCATCAATCTTCAATTTACCTTCTTCAATATTCGTATTAAGAAACTGAAGATAGTTGATAACTTCATATTTGCCGCCGAGATCCGGATATTCGTTTTTAAAGACATTGAAACAATGCGGGCAGATGGTTATTATTTTTTTTACATCGTACATTCTGAATAGCTCAATAACCTGCAGCGCCTGCATCTGATAAAGCATTTCATTACCTGCACGCCTAGCCGGATCGCCCGTGCATGTCTCTTCTTTGCCTAGAACGGCATAACTGACATTAAGATGGGAGAGGATTTTTGCAAATGCCCTTACAACTTTTTTATACCTGTCATCGAATGCTCCTGCACAACCTACCCAGAAGAGGTATTCCGGTCTCTCTCCTCTGGCAAAAAGGTCTGCTATTATGGGGACTTCAATTTTGCGGGTTTCCATTTTTTTACATTTTCTAACAAACTTTTCTTATGGAAAAGTTTGTTAGAATTATAATTATTTTTTGACCCCCTTTCCTGTTTCCCCCAAGGGGGAAATGTTGACTCCTTCCCCCTTGGGGGAAGGTTGGGAAGGGGGTTAATGAACCTTAATCTCCAAATCCTTACTCCAATTCATCCTGTCTTCTGCTGAATATTGCCATGGGGCGCCGTTATTTTCTATATTGTTGAAAAGGGCTTTGATCTCCCCGGGAGCTGATGCTTCTTCCATCACAAGATATCTCCGCATATCGACTATCAATGTAGGATGATTTATATTGATAGGGCACTCTTTAGCACATGCATTACATGTTGTGCATGCCCAAAGCTCTTCCTCCGAAATATAATCTCTTAAAAGAGACCGGTTATCATTAAAATCCCTTCCGTTTTTAATCATTAACGGCCCTTTCTCTTTCATTCGTGCTCTGAGGTCCATCATCACTTTTCTTGGTGATAATTTCTTGCCTGTTATATTGGCCGGGCAGACTGAGGTGCATCTCCCGCATTGTGTACAAGCCAGCGAATCGAAATAGTTTTTCCATGAAGCATCTTCGGCATCCTTTACACCAAATCGTTCAGGAGGAGCATCGGAAGCGGTTGTAGCGAAAACCGTATTCGGATCAAGCATCAGTTTAACTTCTCTGGTAACATTGTCCATATTCGGAAGTTTTCCCAGCGGATCGAGTCTCGACAGGAATACATTCGGTATCGACATGAACACATGGAAATGCTT
>PMNJ01000252.1 GCA_003162595.1 Bacteroidales bacterium
GGAAAGGAGTTTTTGCCAGAGGATCTTCATTTTTATGATGGTACATGGCTTAGTTTCTATCATTATACTGATTTTTCTTATGAAGATCCTTCAATGGTACTCGAAAAGATAAACAGAAGATCAAAAGAAGCTCTCGGTTTTTTAAAGCATGCCAGGTTTTTATTTGTAACATTTGGAACAGCTCGGATTTATAAATATAAGGCAACAAATATGATTGTATCAAACTGTCATAAAATACCCGACGATCAGTTTGAATCTAAACTACTCACAGTTAATGAGATAGTGGATTTGTGGACAGAACAGCTAAACAGACTGCATTTGCTCTACCCACAGTTGCAGGTTGTTTTTACAATAAGTCCTGTCAGACACTGGAAAGATGGGGCTTATGGCAATCAGGTAAGTAAATCGGTTCTTTTTGTTGCTGTGGATGAGTTACTTAAACATAAAACTGCTCCACAATATTTCCCTGCTTATGAACTTGTTATGGATGATCTGCGAGATTACAGGTTCTATGATGACGATATGCTCCATCCTTCAGGTTCTGCGGTAAATTATATATGGGAAGCATTTGCAGGATGTTACCTTAACAATTATACAATTAATACATGGAGAGAGGTTGTTAAAATAACTAAGGCTTTAAACCATCGTTTCAATACTGAATCAGGTATTAAGAAAAAGGAATTTGCTGAACGTATCTTAAAACAGATTACTGATATAAAAACCAAAGTAACAACAATCGATCTTTCCAGGGAAGAGGATCATTTTCTCAAAATGAGAAATATGTAACAGATTAAATAAGAGGATGTTGATTTAAAGTTTCTTTGTCTCTTTCTAAAAATGAACAAACTAAGAAAGCGACTCGATAGCTTTAATAAAATTGAGCGGGTCTCTGGTTATTATCAACTTATCGTAAGATTTTTTAGTTGCAAAGTCTTCCGGGGAATCGGTCAGAATAATCTTTTTTATTATCAGTGATTTTCCGATACTATTAAAGTAGCCTATTTTCTTCTCGGCAAAATCAAATGCACTTGAATTTACCACAAGGAAATCAAAGGGTTTGATTTTATGAATCTCTATTACTTCAGATGCAGGCAGAATACCTCCTGTAAAGATTACATCATATCCGCGTTTCTTAAGTGCATATTTATAAAAGAGGAAATTGTTATCTGTAAGATTATCAGATGTGTTAATCATAGCCACAACTGGTTTTGACTTCCCGGTTACAGGCTTAAGTAAGTTATCTTCAATAATAATGATCTGTTTTATAGTATTTCTGACGAATTGTTCCTGGGCTCTTGAGAGACTTCCAGTCTGCCAGAGGATCCTGGCTTTTTCAAGGAGAGGATAAAGATAAAGCGAATAAGCATTTTCGATGCCCGAATGCTTAATGAAAGGAGAGAGAGCCTCCTTGAATAAAGTCTCATTAAATCTGATAGCCGACATAAGAATTTTCCCGGGCTGAAAATTCTGATCCAGATCATCGTGTTTACTGCTGACTGTCATTACCTTCTGGGTAAGTTCATCCTCTTCCAGTTTGGCAATTTTGGATATTTTCAGTCCATTCCTGTTAAGGTAAGCGACATTAAGGATTTTTTTAAGCTCTGTTTCATTGTATGTTCTTATATTTGAGTCTGTTCTGTTGGGTTCAAGTATCTTATACCTCTTCTCCCAGATCCTTATGGTATGCGCTTTAATGCCCGAGAAATTTTCGAGATCTTTAATTGAAAACACATTTACCCCGTCTTCCATAAATATCTTAATTAATAAATTGAACACTTCTCCAATACAATATAAATTAAACAATCATTTAAACGGATTGTTTACTAAATATTGAATAAGAAACTCTGATGATCGTTGTATATTGCGGAATAATTCCTCAAAAAATTCCAACAAAAAGCAAAATTATTAAATTTTGTTTTTTATTCAGATTGTTCCACCATTATTTTTTTCACCACTCTGATTCCGTCACTGAAAATAATTGTGACCAGATACATTCCCCTTTTGGGATTTTCGAGCGTGATCTTTATTAATTGCTGAGGATCATTATAATGGAGCCTGAAAACGTCCTGACCAATTATGTTGGTAATCTTTACAAATGAGACATCTCTGTCGGTTTTAATGGTAAAACTGTTATCCCTTACGGGTACGGGATATATACTTATGCTTGCATTGTTAGCTTCCCTTGAAAAATCTTTTTGAGCAAGAGCTCCGATAACATTAATAGTATCCTTCTGACCATGAAGGGTTAAGGTGAAAATTAATAAGAAGATAAGTGGTAAACTTTTCTTCATGCAGTATATTTTGATTATCTCTATCAAATATTGTGCTAAAGTTAGTATTATTTTAATAAAAGTGCTCTAAACGCAGTTTTGCTTTCTCCAGATCATCAGGAGTATCAATACTTATGCTTTCCCATGTTGTTACTGCAGTTCTGATCCGGTATCCATTTTCAATCCATCTGTTCTGTTCGAGTGACTCAGAAATTTCAAGAAGACTACGGGCTAATAAAGTTATCTTTTTCAGTGTCTCACTCCTGTAAGCATAAAGTCCGATATGTTTATAAAAAACATGATTCCTGGACCATTCAGTCTTTTCAGTGTCCCTTATAAATGGAATTGCAGCCCGGCTGAAATAAATCGCATCTCCCTCTGAGTTTAAAATAACCTTTGGTTGATTAGGGTTGAAGACATCTTCTCCCGGTTCAACTTTTCTTACCAGCGTCGCTAACTCAACAGTTTTGTCTGTGAAGCATTTCATTACAAGATTGATTTGTTCAGGATCGATAAATGGTTCATCTCCCTGGATATTGATAACAATATCGATTTTTTTAGCTGTTTCACTATTAATCTTCGTAACAGCTTCTGCGCAGCGATCTGTCCCGCTTAAGTGATTGGGAGAGGTCATTATTGCTTTCCCGCCAAAATCTGATACTGCATCAAAAATTCTTTTATCGTCTGTGGCAACCCAGACAATATCAAGAGTCTTCCGGGCCTGCTCATAGACTCTTTGTATCATTGGCTTATTCCCGATAAGGACCAGTGGCTTGCCTGGGAACCGCGCAGATGCATATCGTGCAGGTATAATTCCGGCAAATTGTAGAAGCGGGTCTTTTTTCATGTTGCGAATTTACAAAAAATGCATTTCCCAATGTTTTAAAAAAACCTTAAATTCGCACCATTGTAAAACCGGAAATGAAAGATTTGCAAAATATTAAACAAAGATTTGGCATAATTGGCAACTTTGAAGGTCTTAACAGAGCTATTGATATTGCTGTTCAAGTGGCACCAACCGATCTTTCAGTACTCATTACAGGGGAGAGCGGGACAGGGAAAGAGATTTTTCCACAGGTAATTCATAGTTACAGTGCCAGGAAGCATGGGCAGTATATAGCAGTGAACTGTGGAGCCATCCCCGAAGGGACCATTGATTCTGAGCTTTTCGGACATGAAAAAGGTTCTTTTACCGGGGCATCTGACAGCAGGAAAGGTTATTTTGAAGTTGCAGACGGGGGAACAATTTTTCTGGATGAAGTGGCTGAATTGCCTTTATCAACACAGGTTCGACTGCTCAGAGTGCTGGAAACAGGTGAATTCATACGTGTCGGATCATCGAAGGTTCAGAAAACAAACGTCAGGGTTATTGCAGCAAGTAATGTTGAAGTCCCAAGAGCTATTGACAATGGTAAGTTCAGAGAGGATCTGTTTTACAGGCTAAATACTGTTCCTATAAAGGTACCTGCATTAAGAGACAGGGGGGAGGATATTTTTCTGCTCTTCAGAAAGTTTGCAGTCGATTTTGCTGAAAAATACAGGATGCCTGCAATCAGACTCGATTCCGAAGCTAAAAACTTACTTCTTAATTATTCGTGGCCAGGGAATGTCAGGCAGCTTAAGAATATAACAGAACAAATTTCGATTATAGAGAACGAAAGGGAGATTATAGCAATAAACCTTCGTAATTACCTGCCTGACTATGGTGGGGTTAAGCTCCCGGCTATTATAAAAAAAGATGAAGACAAGTCGTTTTCTTCTGAAAGAGAGATTTTGTATAAAATACTTTTCGATATGAAAAGTGATATGAATGACCTTAAGAAACTTGTTTTTGATCTTATAAGGCGTGGCGATATTGATGTTGCTTTCCAGGAGACCAACTCGAGAGCTATCAAGAATCTTTTCAGGGAGGCAAAGGAAGAATCTGTTACTAATAATGAAACTGAAACTCCGTCAGTTGATTTTACATCGCATAAGTCCGTAAACAATATACAGGATACGGAAGAGATAATTGAAGAATCACTTTCACTTGCTGATAAGGAGGTAGAGATGATAAAAAAAGCTCTCGAAAAGTACAACGGGAAAAGAAAGATGGCGGCTGGCGAACTTGGGATTTCAGAACGGACCCTTTACAGAAAGATTAAAGAATATGGAATTGAATCGTAAAAATATTATCAGACTTACTACATCCAGGCTTTCAGGTTGGATATTAATTTTAGTAATGGTGTTTTTTTACGGATGTAAAGTAACATATTCATTTTCAGGAGCCAGTATATCTCCTCTTGCAAAGACGTTCAATGTACAATATTTTCAGAACAGGGCTCCTATTGTTCAACCCGGGCTCAGCCAGAATATAACAGATGCTCTTATCGATAAATGCAAAGCGCAAACGAGTCTCAAGTATATAAACTCTATTGGTGATGTAAATTTCGAAGGAGAAATAACGGATTATAGTACCAAACCACTCACTGTGGGCGCAGACGCTCTGGCTGCTACAAACAGGTTTACAATTTCAATAAAAGTTAAATTCACAAATGCTATTGATCCGAACCTGAGTTTTGAACAAACTTTTTCAGGATATAAGGATTACAATAGCAATCTCGACCTTAGCGCTGTAGAAAAAGATCTTTCGGATCAGATTGTTGAAATACTTGTTGAAGATATTTTCAACCAGGCCTTTGTTAACTGGTAAACTTCATGAACAGGAATGATTTTTTAAACATGATTGAGGATACTGTCCCTGTTAACAGGCAGATGATCGGGGAAGTTTATGAGCTCATTGATATTTTTCCTTATTTCCAGAGTGCCCATTTACTTCTCTTGAAAGGTTTATTCAGTAATGCAGATGTAAAATTCGAGAATCAGCTCCGGAATTCAGCAATTCATGTCGGCGACCGGGAAGTGTTATACTGGCTCCTAAAAACAAAGAATACTGCTGATGAAGGTAAGATCGATATCAAACAGGATAGCGATTTTAAAAAAGAAATTGTATCAGATACTCATCAAACTGTTATTGAATCGGCAAGAAACAGTGAGTATATGATAAACGAAATTGAAAAAAAAACCGATGAAACCAATTTCATTGAAAAAGAGGATTCTTCCGGCCAGAATCCTGCCCATTCAATAATGATTGCCACTGAGCCTGATAATATTGAATCAGACGGAGTTATATTTCTTTCCGATGAAGATACCTCTCCTCCTGACGAAAAGGTTTTCTTTATGGATCCCGGCTTCTCGTTCCCGGAGCGTTCTGATCTTTTGGAACTTGATCTTGATGAAGATAAAACAAGCCCATTATCCGACGAAAAAATAAACCTGGAAGACCCGGATCATCCGGAGAAAAATTCAAAAAAGCTGTTGATGTCTGAGCTTATAGATAAATTCATTATTGCCAACCCCAGGATCGAGCCAATAAAGGATAAATCATACGTTCCAAATGATGATATTTCTAAACCTTTTGTCGAAGATGCCGGTGGTCTGGTTACCGAAACACTAGCAAAAATTTATGTAAATCAGGGGTATTACTCAAGGGCAATGGATATTTATGAAAAATTAAGTTTGAAATTTCCGGAAAAAAGCAGTTACTTTGCGTCTCAAATTGAAAAAGTTAAAGAATATATAAAAAAGTGAACAGATGGGAATTTATATTTTTGTTTCAGTATTAATAATCATTGCTTGCATCCTGCAGATACTTATTGTCCTTGTGCAGAATTC
>PMNJ01000363.1 GCA_003162595.1 Bacteroidales bacterium
TTGAGGTCGGTGGCGGATTCGAACCGCCGTAAACGGTTTTGCAGACCGCTACCTAGCCACTCGGTTAACCGACCGTATACACCATTGCCTTAGCGAAAGTGTACCGTAAGTTTGGAGTGCAAAAATAATAATTTTTGTGTTATTTGATGACATTCGTACATATCATCCCAATTTTTTCTTAACCCTTCCCCCCCGCCCCTACCCTTAAACAATAAGGGCAGGGGCGCTATTTTGTTCATTACCAGCAATCTGTCTTACTCGATTGAATATTATTTCGTTTAGAAAAAGAACTACTGAATTCATATCTTCAAGTTCTTTATTCTTAATTCTTACTACATAAATACCTTTATTTAATAACTTCAAATCTCTCTCAGAATCATAGTCCCTCCTGTGTTCATGAATTTCACCGTCCAATTCAATTATAAGCTTAAGTTCTGAACAATAAAAATCTGCAATGAAAAATTCAACCCATTTATTCTTAACCCTGTAGAATATTGGATGTTGTCTCAGAAATTTGTAATCAGAAAGTCTCTTCCTGCGAAGAACAGTCCAGAGTAATTTTTCTGATTGTGTTTGATTCTTCCTTAAATTCCTGGCCAATAAAGTAATTTCCTTGTAACTCTTATAATGAGATCGAGGCATTTTTTATTTATTTCAACCTTAAATTTAGTTTTTTTACTATAATTATTCAAATAAAATATTTACTAAAACGCCACTTGAAACCCATAATACTCTAATATATAATAGTATAGCTCCCTTCCCTTATTGTTTAAGGGAAGGGTTGGGGTAGGGTTAAGTTAAACAGTAGGAAGGGTCCCCCCAAACCGGATCACTGAAAGTAATCCGCCACCAACCTCAACCAATCCCTGAGCACAAAATGCCGGGGATTTTTTTGTTTATATCTGAAACTGGCAAACCAATATCTTTGATTACTTTTAGCCGGGCAGATTATTTTTACTAAATATTTTGGACACTAAGTCTAAAATAACTACTTTTTCGGGCTCATTTTAAAACAATAAATTATGGTACATTATACAGAGTTAGGGTTAGTGAATTCGAGAGAATTGTTTAAAAAAGCCGGTAAAGGAGGATACGCTGTTCCTGCTTTCAATTTCAACAATCTTGAACAGATGCAGGCAATTATCAGTGCCTGTGTGGAGACAAAATCTCCGGTTATTCTTCAGGTATCTAAAGGTGCACGTAAATATGCAAACCAGACTTTGCTTCAATATCTTGCCAAGGGAGCTGTGGAATATGCAAAAGAACTTGGCTATGCAATTCCCATTGTATTGCATCTTGATCATGGCGATTCATTTGAAACCTGCAAGTCGTGCATCGAAATGGGCTTTTCATCGGTAATGATCGACGGATCACATTTCCCATATGAAGAAAACGTAAGGTTAACCAAACAGGTTGTTGAATATGCTCATCAGTTCGATGTTACTGTCGAAGGTGAACTGGGTGTTTTAGCAGGTATAGAAGATGAAGTTTCGTCAGAACATACATCTTATACCAGACCCCAGGAGGTTGAAGACTTTGTGAAAAAGACAGGAGTTGATTCTCTTGCTATCTCTATCGGAACTTCTCATGGCGCTTTCAAGTTCAAGGTAAAACCAGGTGAACTTCCTCCTCCTTTGCGTTTTGACATTCTTGAAGAATGTGAAAAACGTATTCCGGGTTTCCCGATTGTTCTTCATGGCGCTTCTTCAGTTCCTCAGGATATCGTGGCCGAGATTAATAAATATGGCGGCAAAATGGAAAACACAGCCGGAGTATCTGAGGATCAGTTGCGCAGAGCGGCAAAATCAGCAGTTTGTAAGATCAATATCGACAGCGATGGCCGTCTTGCGATGACGGCTGCAATACGCAAGGTTTTTGTTGAAAAGCCCGGCGAGTTCGACCCTCGTAATTATCTGGGCCCCGCACGTGATAAGTTAAAAGAACTTTATAAACATAAAGTTCTTAATGTACTCGGCAGCGCTGATAAGGCATAATTGCAATCTCTGATAACCTAATATTTGGAATTTAAATGTATTAGTTTATCGAGCCGGAAAACAAACCGGATTCTTTCTCTTAAGGATCCGGTTATTGTTTTTATATTGTCAGAGACTATAAATGGGAAATAGATCTCGAAATAGTCCCATATTCCTGCCTTTATACCTGCTTCATAAAAGAATGCCGGTCTATTAATATTACCTGATCCATGATCGTTCAGTAACAGATTAACAAAGGGTTTAAAAGGTATCTTTGAAACAATTCCCGGAAGACTGCTGGTCAGAGATACTGATAAAAGCCACCGGCTGTATCCTAGACTGTCATTGACTGCAGAAACGAGCCCTCCTTCAGACAGGGTCATCTGCCTCGACAATAAAGTTCTTGGAAACTCCGTAAAACGGTCAGGATAAACACCTTCATATAAATATTGTTCACGGCCACTTCTCCCGCTTGCAGAAAAGGAATAAAATGGATCTGAGGCGTCATTTTTAAGCATTGTTCCTGCAAACACTCTGAAATCCAGTCCGTTTTTCTTCCCTCCATAGCTGTATTTATAATTTAGTTCCATTGATGCCTTCTGATATGATTTTCCTGATTCTAATGAGACTGCCACACTGAAAGGATTTATTATACAGGTCTTGTTAAGGAAGTATCTGAATTGCAGATAAGAACGCATCTTCGCCTGTGTGAGAGATTCAATCTGGCTTAGATCGGACGCCAGGGTGTAATAACCGGAGACCTTTTGATTTATCGGATCAATTGCACTTTTGGATTTAAAATATAAGTCCAATCCAATCCGGGCTCTTTGATAGTCCTGTATTCCGGGCGCCCCGAACTGTTCTCCTTCAAGGGTAAGTGAGGCAAGTCTTATGAAATTATCGTAGGGGATTTTATTGAAAGAGATTTTCCCGTAGCCTGTAAATGCCTGATTACGGAAAGAATAGAACGGCATAATAAAATATTCAACAGGTTTTGGTATGAGCGTTCCATTCTGCAAAGCGAATCCGGCCATAAAACCATCTGTATTTGTCCAGTTGACTGAAGGTAAATAAATCAGATATCGTTTGTCAGGATCTTCGATTGTATACAGGATCTGAAATCTGACAGGATCAGCTTTTCGGAATATACCTGAGGTACGGATGTTATTATTAAGCCTGTATAATTCAGTCATTTCATGGTTGGGATCTATTTGTATCTCAGAATAACTCCCGGGATTTGTACTGAACCATTTACTGCCTTCAAAACCATCTTCCCATTTTTCTGAGCTGATAGAATCTCCCTTTAGTTCAGCTATCAGCAACGGAGCTTTTAACTCACCCTGGTTTTTAATTAGTACCCTGCCTTTACTGAAGCGGGCAATCTTATAATCAAGCCTTTTGGTTGTCCCAAGAAAATCATCAAAGAACCAGAATAGATCCTTATCTGTATGATATTTAAAGACATCCCTCAGATCATCGGGGTGCGGATGTTTGCCTTTCCATAACCGGTAATAATCATGCATTGTGGAATCATAGAGAGAATCTCCCAGATAAGCCCGAAGATAATTGAACCCCTGTGCAGCTTTGTCGTAGATCAGGCTTTCATAATTATTGATGCTGAATTCCGGAGCTGCTATATTAATATTCTGTTCCAGATTGCTTCGTGCCGGAATCAGCCATTCCAGTTCCTGTATACGTTGAACCGGCATTTTATCTATGTGTAAGATTTTAGCCAGCTTCCAGTTTTTTCAGTTCGATTTCCCATAGTTTTTTCCCGGGATATCTCACATCCATATATCTTGATTCATTTGCAGATGTAATACTCTCATCCATAAAAGGGAACCTGCGTTCATCTGAACCTAAGGCACTATAAAACCAGCTGTGACAGATTTCGTGGGCAATCACTTCATCGAGAAGGTATGAATCATTTGCCACTCCTATTACAGTAAGCTCGGGATATTCCATCCCGTCGCCGGCGTTAAGAGCGCTTTGAACTGCTGTATATGTGTTATAGGGATAGTCGCCGTTCCATATTGAAAAATACCATAAAGCATTATTTATGTATGAGACAGCATTTCTCCAGAGATATGCTTCCTGATTGGTAAACATTGCCCAGGTGGTAACCACCCTTCCTGTTTCCGGAAGCCTGACCTTTCCTTTCAATACATGAAATCTCTTATCGGCAAACCATGCGAAATCGTGGATATTGTTCTCCTTATATCTCAATGTTTTCATCTGTTTTGAAGAAGGTGGAAAATCTTCATTCACGTAATCGGGGATTCTCATCCATGCAGTATCGGCAGCGAGCTTATCGAGCCAATCTCTTTTCCGCTTCGTTCTGCAGGATTCCTGTTGCACCTACTAATATAATTAGACAGGCAGGGTTATACTTACATCAAAACTGCCATATTCGGAATAGAATTCACCCTGATCGAGATAAGGCATCTGATGCCAGCCTGTTCTGTCATAAACAGCCGGTTTGGGATACCATTGAGAGATCTGGTAAGATTCCCCGATATGCCCTAAACGGGATGTAACCCCTTCAGGAATTTTCAGATGAAACGGGGTGGATATATATATTGTATCACCAGGTTTGAGAGGTTTATTCAGCATCAGCCTGCAGATATCAGGTAAACCCTCTAAAAGATTCCATCTGATACTTTGACCTCCAACCTCGAAATTCAAAGAATCTATATATCCTTTTAACTCCGGATCGTTGAACAATTTTGACTTTCCGTCTCTTCTTAATAACTCCTTTGCTAATTTAGTATTATTGTCAGAATAGGCATTAGGCCACAGATGATAATATATAAATCCCAGAGTATCAGGGGAATTGTTTATGTACTCAACAGACTCTGATCCACGCAATTCATGCTTCAGGTCATTAAGAGTAACATGGATGTCATAATTTACTTTCTGTTGAAAATAATCCTGCGATGATGCTTCCATGAAGGGAAAGAAAATTCCTGGAATCAGTAATATATATTTCAGGTAAGAGAACTTAAAAAGAAATATTTTTGAATTTTTCAGAAGAGATTTTTTCATCGCATAAAAAAAGATGCAAGATAAAACTACATTAACTATCTGACAACATTTATTTCAATTACTGATGTAAAATTGTTGGTTTACATTTACCTGACCGTTAACTAAAGCTATTTAAGATGAGAGCTTGTTCAGACTAAAAAATGCAATAACTTTATCTCTGATATTTTGTCATATTATCGTTTAATATAAGCTTACTCATGAAACATATTCTTCCAATCTTACTTTTTGCAATCAGCGGTCTTACATTTTCACAGGCACCTGATAAATCAGAAATTAACAAGGCAAATACACTGCCTGTTCGTGGTTTTTGTATCGCTGCTCCTCAGTCAAAGGAGGTTGACGAGTTCATTAAATTCATAGATGAGGAACTTGCCTCCAGATCGGTAAATACTCTTATCCTGAGGGTGGATTATAATTATCAGTATGAAAGCCATCCTGAATTGCGCGATTCTGTTGCCCTGTCGAAGGCGGATGTCAGAAAGCTGGTAGCTGTNNCAGTATGAAAGCCATCCTGAATTAAGAGATTCCTCGGCTCTTTCGAAAAAGGAAGTTAAAAAGCTGGTTGCCGTCTGCAAAAAGAATAACATACATATTGTGCCTCAGGTAAATCTTCTTGGTCACCAGTCGTGGGCAGGCAAAACAGGAAACTTATTAAAGGTGTATCCGCAGTTTGATGAGACGCCATTGGTGAAAATGCCTGAGAAATATGTATGGCCAAATACCGACGGATTATACTGTAAAAGTTATTGCCCACTAAACCCTGATGTGCATAGTATTGTGTTTGACCTTATTGATGAGATTTGCGATGTGTTTGAGACTGATGCATTCCATGCCGGTATGGATGAAGTCTTTTATATTGGAGAAGCACAATGTCCGCGTTGTTCGGGAAGAGATAAAGCTGAACTTTTTGCGGGCGAGGTACGAACAATACATGATCATCTTGCCATGAAGGGCCGTAAACTCTGGATATGGGGTGACCGGCTGATTGATGGGAAAACGACAGGAATAGGAGAGTGGGAGGCAAGCTATAATAATACCTTCAGGGCCGTTGATATGATTCCTAAAGATGTTATAATATGCGACTGGCATTATGATCGGCCCGATCAGACCCCGGTTTATTTTGCGATGAAGGGACTGAGTGTGATTACATGCCCCTGGAGGAATCCGGGATATGCTGTACTTCAGGTACGGGATATGTTCAGGTTCAGAAATTCTTCAACTCCCGAAATGAAAGATCGTTACCTGGGCATGGTACAGACAATCTGGTCGGGTGCCGGGCAATTTCTCGACAATTATTATGGCAGGAAACCCGAAAATTCAGAGAATTCACAGGTAAGTTGCTTTAAAGCTTTATTTGGTGAAATTCAGAAAACCTATTTTAACCCAAACCGATAGCTGAATTTAATCAGAAACACATTGTGCGGAGTATTTAACCCTTTATTAAACAGATCGCTAATATTGTTGAAAAAATCCATCTGCCCTGAATCGCTGTTATAACTTCTGGTCTGGCTCCATACGAGGAAGAGTGTTGATCCCGGACTGTATTCCCATCTTATTACAAGGTTTGAAAGGAATTGTTTGACATTGAAATCATTTTTCCCAATAGTGTAGTCAGTCTTTCCGTCAGCATTTTCATCGATGTTGTAATGATCTGTATCAAAGGTTATCTGATTACTGTTGTAAGTCATGAACCTGTCTCTGTAACTTCCAGCCATTGGTTCGCTGATAAATTTATAATCATAATACTTACCGGTTGCGACAAATGGTTGTCCCCAGTACTGGAAGGTAAGATTCGGACTAATGTTAATATTCACTCTGAAAGATGTGCTGATAGTTTTCTGATCGATGCTGCCAAAAATATAACGGGGACTGCCATTATAATCTGTCTGGGTAACATACTGCANNTGATCCGTTTGTAAAAACATTAAACATCAGCTTTTTCCGGTTATCAGTTGAAAGGCCAAGTCTTCCATTGATGCTGCCCGGTAATTTCATCATTGGTCCGCCACGAAGCATATCTGTGGAAAGTGACGATGTGTTGAGGCTGCCTCCGGTCCATACGTTCCAGAAATTTTTCAGATTTATGTTTGCGTTCCATTCATAGCCTCCTCCGATCCAGTTACCTCCAAAATTATTAATGGAATAAAAGTCAGAATTAACATTAAAACTCTTATAAATACCTTTGGGGTCAAATTGGTTGTATCCTGCCCACAGGACATAAAGGATCTGATCTGTTACACGCATATAACCGAGGTCATTGGTTTCAAAACCTGGTGTTTTCCATAAAGCTGCACCCAGAAAATTCCAGTGTCCGTTTTGTTTCATTATTTCCATTCTCCCCCCGGCTCCGGCAAGCGACGTTCTGGTTGTGTCAAGGATAGCATAGTTTTTATCTGGTCGCTGGAAATAGTGTGCTGAAGATTCCTGTGTATTTGTGATAGCTTTTTTTGAACCTTCGACCAGACTGAATGCCGTATTGAGGTTAAACATCCAGTTTTTATTCTTGAAGTATTGTGTAAAATCAACCCCACCGGTATATGCCGCCTTATGCATAATATCTCTCACATC
>PMNJ01000244.1:0-965 GCA_003162595.1 Bacteroidales bacterium
TCCTGGTTTAACGGATCGGAAGGTGGCAATGCCCTGGCCGATGTTTTACTGGGTAATGTAAATCCTTCCGGCAAATTGCCATTTACCTTCCCGATCTCTCTGAATGATTCTCCCGCTTTTTCTTTAGGAACATTTCCAGGTGACAATAATGCTGATTATAANNATATTCAAATTTCTGTGGTACTTAAGAATACTGGAAAACGAAAAGGGGATGAAGTGGTTCAGCTATATGTTCGTCGTTTGAATTCACAAGTTGAATGGCCTGATAAAGAACTCAAAGGATTCAGCCGCGTATCACTCAACCCGGGAGAATCCAAAGAAATAATCATGACATTACCAATAAGTCAGTTAAGATATTGGGATATAAAAATTCATGATTGGCGTATCGAAAACGGAACAATTCAGCTTCTGATCGGATCTTCTTCATCTGATATCCGACTTGTTAAGAAAATTGAGATTTAACATCATTTATCATAATGTGAAATAGATACTGGCTGCAATGTTTTATTAATTCTTAGCTGTAATAAGCCATCATGAAAAAGTCATCTGAAATTTCTCAGACACTACCATTCTATCTTTTTACAGTTGGTGTTTTCTTAATTATTGTTTGTAAGGACATTCTTTCCAATGGTATGTTCCTTGATGGTTTAATTTATTCAACAGTTTCAAAAAACCTGGCTGATGGCCTGGGCACTTTCTGGAATCCCCATTTCACTGCAACATTAATGCCAGAATTTCATGAACATCCACCGCTCGCATTCGGAATTCAGAGTGTTTTTTACACTTTTTTAGGGGAAAGCAGGTATATTGATAAATTTTATTCCCTGTTTACCGTTGCAATTGTTGGTTATATTATCCTGAGAATCTGGAAAACATTGGGATACAAATATGGTTGGTTCCCTTTGTTTATATGGCTTATGACACCCACCGTATTCTGGGCATCTTATAATAACCTGCTTGAAAAC
>PMNJ01000244.1:1095-11926 GCA_003162595.1 Bacteroidales bacterium
ACTCCAGGTTTGATATTGTAAAAAGATTATTTTTCGAATTAACTCCGGCTGCAGTTTTGTGCATTCTGCTACTGGTTTGGACGCGTATCAGAAAATCCGTGGCAGTTTTAATGAAAGAAAACATTAAAAAGGCAATGGTATTTGTTTCGCTTGGATTGACCGGGGTCTTCCCAATTATGATAAGTATGAAACAAAGCGGATTTTACATTATCTCTGTTTATCCTTTTTTTGCAATCGGCGCTGGTATTTTGGTCTACCCTGTTATAGATTCTCTTTTTATTAAAATGAATTATGAATCAAAATGGTTTTTAATCTTTAAATGGATCGGGTATGGATTATTCTTCGCAGGTATTGTTCTCTCACTATATTTTCACAATCGCTTTAGTCGCGATAATATTAAAATTAAAGAGACTTACATGATTCTTGCTGAGATTCCTCAAGGAAGTATAATTAATATTAATCCTGACATGTTTGAAGACTGGAGTCTTCATGCATATTTTGCCAGGTTTAAAAATGTCAGTTTAGATCCTGATCTTGAAAATAATCGGGAATATTTATTGATAAAAAATGAATACAATTCGGATACCCTGAATTCCAGATATGAAATGATTAAAATAAATACAACAGAGTACAAACTATATAGAAAGAAATAGCAAAAACAGAGAAAAAGGTCAGGAACCGGTATAGTTGGTCATTTGTCTTCGGGTTCAAGAATAGTCTGAATAAATATTACAGGAATGTGGTAATGTTATTACCTGAAGATTTTGACCGGGGGCAAAGAAAGCAATCTATAATTAAATTACTTTTATATTTATTAAAAGACATTGAAATTAACCTTATTAACTTTCAAAAAAGAACTTCAATGAAAAATATCTTATTATTATTTGCAGGAACTGTTCTTGTTTTCATAGGTATACAATGTTCTTCACAAAGAGGAAAAGCAACAATCATCCAAAACGGAGTCATTCTGGAAACGAAAGCATTCAATCTTAGTGTACAGTTTTATGATGGTAACGTGGTTCACGTTCTAAAATGGCTACCCGGCGCAAAGCCTGACACTTCAAGCCTTATTGTGATTCAGAAGACTATTCCTGAATTAAAAATAGATGTTAAGCAGGATCAGGAAAGCATAGCTATGAGCTCTAATGGCCTGAAAGTTGTAATTCATAAAAGTGACGGTCATATAGAGTATTTAACTACTGAAAATAAACCTGTATTAAAGGAAACCGGCCAGGCTGTCATTAAACCGGCTGACTTAAAAAACGAAAAAGCATACAGCATAAAACAGACTTTTGAGTTATCTGCCGAAGAAGGTATTTACGGGCTTGGCCAGCACCAATATGGGTATATGAATTACCGTGGTCATACCATCAAACTTGTTCAAACCAATACAGACGCCATAAGCCCTTTCCTTGTTTCTACAAAGAACTATGGTATTCTATGGGACAATTATTCAAAGACTATTTTTGATGATAATGTCAGGGGTACATCTATTTGGTCCGATGTTGCCAATGGTATTGACTATTATTTTATTTCAGGGAACAACCTGGATAATGTAATTGCCGGGTACAGGAAACTCACCGGGCAGGCGCCTATGTATGGAAAATGGGCGTATGGCTACTGGCAAAGCAAAGAACACTACCAGAACAGGAACGAATTGTTAAGTATTGCAGACAAATACCGTAAACTGCAGATCCCAATCGATAATATCATTCAGGACTGGGATTATTGGGATGGTAATACAAATTGGGGACAATTGTTCTTTGACGAAAAAATGTATCCCGATCCAAAGGGAATGATAGATGTTTTGCATAGGCAGAATTTTCATATTATGATATCCATATGGTGTTCGTTCGGGCCTAATACACCTGTTTATAAAGAAATGAATCAGAAAGGGTTCCTTTATCCTTCAGTAGGGTGGGCAAAATTTAAATACTTCGATGCATATAATCCTGCTGCCAACAATTTGTTCTGGAAATATATAAGCAAGGGTTTGTTTTCTACAGGTATTGATGGGTGGTGGATGGACTCGACCGAACCCGATATCGTAAATGCAAACACCAAGGAATCAACTGAATATGAATTGAAACGTATGGCCGACAATCACCTGGGTTCATTTGCACGGTATCTCAATCCATATTCTCTTTTAGCAACGGAAGCGGTTTATAAAAATCAGCGAAACGAAACCGATAAAAAGAGAGTATATATCCTTACAAGATCTACTTTTGCAGGCCAGCAACGTGCAGCAGCAACTACCTGGTCGGGCGATATCGGTGCAAGCTGGGATATTTATAAAAAACAAATACCGGCAGGGTTGAATCATAGTATGTCAGGTATTCCTTACTGGACATTCGATATCGGAGCATTTGTACTCGGAAGTTATGGTGGTGTTTTCTCAAAAGGTGGAAAAGACCCTGCCTACCAGGAGCTGTACACAAGGATGTTTCAGTTTGGATCCTTCTGTCCGATATTCAGGTCGCATGGTTCCGAAACACCACGTGAAATTTGGGAATTTGGCGATTTCTCAAAGTCGTTGATTAAATTCGATAATTTACGATACAGGCTGATGCCTTATATTTATTCAATGGCAAGCAAGGTAACAAACGATGGATATACAATTATGCGGGGATTGCCGATGGATTTCCCGGCAGACAAAAACACCTACTCAATTGATGACCAGTATATGTTTGGCCCGGCAATTATGGTTTGTCCGGTAACTGAATATATGCTCCATCGTCCTCCTGAAAGCAGTGTTCCTGTCACTGCAGGGCATTTCAAGACTGATGATGGTAAGCCTGGTCTGAATGCCAGATATTATAAAGACACTGAATATAAAAACCTGTCCCTTGAAAAGATTGATTCCTGCATCAATATCAACTGGTATGCCACAGGACGCCCCGATTATGTTACAGATTCAACACTCTCCATTAAATGGAAAGGCAAACTGATACCGGATCAAACAGGTCAATATCAGTTTCACGTTAAATGCTATGGACCTAAACGAATTTTTATTGATGGTAAAGAATTGCCTTATGTTTACCAAAGTGTTGAGTCATATACCGGTTTGATAAATCTTCAGGCAGGTAAAATATATGACTTTGCCATGGAAACTAAAAATGAAACCACCGGAGCACTGAGGGTTGAACTTTTCTGGAAAACACCTGAAGTATTTGCAAGGGAACAACTTGTTGAGAAAAAAGAACAGACCAGGAAAGTATATCTGCCAGCAGGTTCTGAATGGTATGATTTCTGGACCGGTGAAATATTCAACGGTGGCCAGACTGTTTCATTTGATGCTCCAATTGATAAAATTCCATTGTTGGTCAAAGCCGGTTCGATAATTCCTATGGGTCCATTTGTGCAATATGCTGTCGAAAAACCAGCCGATCCGCTTGAAATTCGCATCTATCCTGGCGCCAATGGAGAATTCATACTTTACGAAGACGAAAACGACAATTATAACTATGAAAAGGGCATTTTTTCTACAATTGCATTTCGATGGGATAATGCCTCCCGTCAGTTGACAATCGGTAAACGTAAGGGATCTTTCCCGGGGATGCTTGAAAAAAGGAGCTTTCAAATTACATTGGTGGGAAAATCAAAAGGAACTGATATAGAAGTAATCAAATCTCCCGATAAAAGTATACTATATAACGGGGAAGAATACATCGTGCAAATGTGAGAAGTTGAATTTTACAATGATTGAATACTGGGAATCGCGTTTCAAAAATGAAGGTGAGATGTGGAAGTCTGAGCCATCAGATTCAGCTAAAAATGCTCTCAGAATTTTTAAAAATGCAAGAATCGATCAAATACTGATACCTGGATTCGGGTATGGCAGGAACGCCAGGTTATTTATAGACAATGGATTTAAAGTAACAGGAATAGAGATTTCCCGATCAGCAATCGAGTTAGAACGAGCAGACGGGATTGAATGTAAGATCCATTATGGTTCTGTAAATTCAATGCCTTTTGACGATGAAAAATATAAGGGCATTTTTTGCTATGCTCTGATACATTTGTTGAATAAACCGGAACGACGGAGATTCCTTGTTTCTTGTTATAAGGTTTTGATTAAAAATGGACTAATGGTATTTGTTATTGCTACAAAAGATACGGGTTTATTCGGAAGCGGAAAAATTTTAAGCAGGAACAGATATGAGATTGCAAAAGGATTAAAAGTTTATTTTTATGATTCAGATTCTGTTTTGAAAGAGTTTTCAGACTTTGGATTGATCGAGTATAAAGATTTTGAAGAGCCTGTAAAATTTATGAAAGGAGAGGAGCCGGTGAAGCTAAAATATGTTGTTTGCAAAAAAAATGTAAACAGCCTCTCTGTTTAATTGGCAGGATGATTGAAACCCTCAGAAAAAAGAAGAAGGCCGACTTTTACAAACAATGTTATCTTTATGCATAATTTAATATATTAAAAACCTATTTTTAAAAGGATGATAAAAGGCAAATCAGCTATCAAATATATTGCAGGAGGCATTATTATTTTGCTGATCATTTTAATATTAGTTAAAGTAATTGTTGGAAATACATATAGAAAACAGATTCCTCTTCTTCCTGATTTGCAATCTCTTTCTGCTCCTCTTAAAGAGCAATTATTGACTGCTTATAAGAAAACAATACATAACCCGACCACTGATAACATTGGTATGATGGGTATGGTGTATCATTCCGGTACTTATTATGATAAGGCAGCGCTCTGTTATAAGCTGGCCGTAAAGAAAGATAAAGGGAAATGGATCTGGAGTTATTACCTTGGGTATCTGAACAGGGAGATGGGAGATCCGAAAACTGCTGTTAGAAATTACCGTGAAGTAACGAAGATAAATCCTAAAATATTCCTTGCCTGGTATTATGAGGGAGAATGCTATCAAAAAATGGGTTTAAACGATAGCGCTGAAATAGCCTTTAAGAACATTATTAGCAGGATGGATAAAAATGCAGTTGTTAAAACTCCCACACGGTACGACTACTTCCCGCTTGTTACTTACAGCATGTATGATTTGGCCAGAATTTATATGACTACTAACCATGTAGATATGGCCGAAAAAACTCTTACGGAACTTATTGATTATCAAAAGGCATTTGGACCTGCCTATAGGCTTCTTGGCAATGTGTATAACCTTAAAGGTGATCAATCATTGAGCAACCGTTACCTGGTCAGGGCAAATGATTTGACCATAAATCCTTCTCCTGTTGATACATTGATTGACAGACTCTCACTCATATCACGATCCGATCTGTTCCTGCTCAAAAGAATCGATGAGGCAGAAAAAAATGTTTTTCCGGACTATGCCCTGGAACTGGTTAACCACTCACTGAAATATATACCTGAAAACAATTATTTAATTTCCAAGGCTATAGGGCTATATCTTGTCAGAGACGAAGGCAAGAAAGCGCTGCCATATCTTGACCAGCATATAAAGTACTTTCAGAATGACTATGTCGAACTGAAGTATATTGGAGATCTCCTCTATAAAAAGGCGTTTTATAGTCAGGCGATGAATTATTATTCTCAGGCAATGAAGCTTAAAAAGGATGATAACCAGTTACACTCATGTATGGTTATCTGTCTTGCAAAGGAGGGAAAGAAGCAACAGGCATTTGATATGATCAATGAAAAACTGGACAAAAATAAGACGAACCCTGATGTTCTTGCCGATGGAGTAACCCTTCTACTTAATATAGGAGAAAAAGAGAAAGCCATGGAGTGTTTAAAAAAGCTAAGAAGCATATCTCCTTTTAATACAAAAGGGCTCCAGGTTGCAGGTATGTTTATGGAACAGGATGGTAAATGGCAGGATGCAACAAATATGTATAATTTGTCATTCAAAGGTGATCCTGGAGATCTGACCACTGAAAGACTGCTCGGCAACCTGCTTTTAAGACAAAAAATGTGGGATAAAGCTATTGCTGTTTTCAGAAAGGGGCTGGAATATCATCCGAATGAACCGTTTCTTCTCGAAAGGTTGGGAACACTTTTGGTAACATGCAATGATCCAAAACTTAGGAACATCACGGAAGGCAAGGATTTTTGTGAAAGGGCATTTATTCATACTGCAAGTCATTCGTTCACTTTAATATCTGCAGGAAGAAGTCTTGCTATAGCATATGCTGTCCAGGGCGATAAAAGAAATGCTTCTAATATTATTAAAATGACAATAAACCTCGCAAGAGGAGAAAATGTCCCTTCCTCTTATCTTGATGATCTGAGGAATCTGCTTCAACAGTTCAGCAATTAAACTAATTAGTCTGTTGGATTTTGAACATATCACCCTCCCGATAGCTTTCGGGACCCTTGAAGCTTCTTCAGAATTCTGGTGTTTAAGGGAATCGATATTATTGAGAGTGCTGAAAATAAAATGTGGATTGAGTTTGCTTTATTTTATTCTTTCCGCAAAAAAATATCAATTTCTTTTGCCACTTTTCTGCCTGAAGCAATGGCATTTACAACCAGAGTCGCTCCACTGACAGAATCACCTGCTGCAAATACTTTTTGCCTGTTTGTAGATTGTTTTTGATCAACCTTAATATTTTTTCTCTGATCAAGTTCCAGATCTAGCTCCGAAAGTAAACCTTCCAATGCAGGATGTACAAATCCCATGGCAAGCAATACGAGATCAGCATCAATGATCCTGCGGGTCCCTTTGACAACTTCCATGGTATACTTGTCATCTTTCAGGTTCCATATTACATCTTCCACCTCCACTCCGGTAACATGGTTATCTTTCCCATGGAATTTAACAGTTGCAAGGCTCCAGTATCTTTCACATCCCTCTTCATGTGAGGTTGAGGTCTTAAGCACTTTTCCATAATAGGGCCATGGGTTATTATCTGCCCTTGTGAGCGGCGGTTTAGGCATAATCTCAATCTGTGTCACACTTACAGCTTTCTGTCTGATTGAAGTACCAACGCAGTCAGAACCTGTATCACCGCCTCCTATGACCAAAACTTTTTTTCCTTCAGCATTAATTGGATTTGAAGAGGTGGAGATCTGACCTGAATTAACGCGGTTTTGTAGGGGAAGAAATTCCATCGCAAAATGTATACCGTCAAGTTCTCTTCCCTCAGCCACCAGATCACGCGGATGAGTGGCGCCAATGGCAATGCAAATTGCATCGAACTGTTCAAGAAGCTCATTCCCGGTTATGTCCTTACCTATGGTTATTCCTGTTTTAATAATAAGACCTTCCTTAATCATCAGGTCGAGGCGTCTGTCGATAGTAGCTTTACTTAGTTTAAAATCAGGAATTCCATATCTCAGTAATCCACCGGCTTTATCATCTTTTTCAAAAAGAGTCACCAGATGACCTGTTTTATTTAAAAGATCAGAAGCAGCCATACCAGACGGACCACTGCCAATTACAGCCACCTTTTTCCCTGTCCTGATTTTTGGAGGTTGTGGTTTAATATAACCTTCAGAAAAAGCCTTTTCAACAATTGCTACTTCGTTTTCCCTGATTGTTACAGGTTCCTTATTTATATTCAGGACACATGCGTGTTCACAACTTGCCGGACATATCCTTCCTGTAAATTCAGGAAAACTATTTGTCGCAGCGAGTCTCATATAGGCAGCTTTCCAGTCGCCTTTATAAAGAAGATCATTCCATTCAGGAATTAGATTATCTATCGGACAGCTCCAGTGGCAAAACGGAATGCCACAGTCCATACATCTGGATGCCTGAAGCATCCTGTCTTCACTGTTCAGTACCTGTTCAACCTCACTGTGGTCGCAGATCCTTTCGTTTAAAGGTCTGTTTCCAGCTTCCTTCCTTTTTATCTTTAAAAATCCGTTTACATCAGCCATAATATCTTTTTATCAATAGTTTATCGTTTCGTGTTATTCTTTTTTCATTTTGCTCTGTGCCCTGAGCACAGTGACTCATTAGCTTGCACTTATCTCCAGATCAAGTTCAACATCCGCGATTTTCTTTCTAATCTCTTCAAGTTTAACTTCCTGAAGAACTTTCTTATAGTCGTATGGTATAATTTTGATGAACATAGGGATATATTTATAAAGATCATCGAGAATCATCTTTGCTTTTTTGCTTTTGGTGAATTTGTGATGCCGGGAAATGAGATCAGTAAGTTCGTTTACATCGCCATAGTCTTCAACCAGGGATAACTCGACCATTCCCATGTTGCAGTAGAAATCAAAATCGCCGTTTTCATTAAATACGTACGCTATGCCACCGCTCATACCTGCTGCAAAGTTGCTTCCCGTTGATCCAAGAACAACTACGCGACCTCCGGTCATATATTCGCAACAATGGTTACCCACACCTTCAACAACAGCTATCGCACCGCTGTTACGGACACCGAATCGTTCACCGGCAATCCCCGATATATATATCTCGCCTCTTGTTGCTCCATATAGAACAGTATTTCCGATAATGATGTTTTTATCTGGTTCAAAAGTTGACCCCTCAGGCGGAACGACAATAATCCTGCCACCTGAAAGTCCCTTCCCAAGATAATCATTTGAATCACCCTCAAGGTAAAGTTCAATACCCGGAGAAAGAAATGCACCAAAGCTCTGTCCTGCCGACCCCTTAAACCTGCAGCTGATTGTCCCGTCTGCCAACCCTTCTGAACCATAAAGCTTTGTAATTTTACCTGAGAGCATGGCGCCGGTGGTTCTGTCGGTATTATGGATAGGTCGTTCAATTACAACAGGTTGTTTATCTGATATAGCTTTTTCAGCTTCAGAAATAAGCTCTTTATCGAGAATATTATCAATTTTATGATCCTGAATGTCAATGCAATGCATGGCATTTTCGGCTGATTCGACGGGTAATGATAGTAATCCTGAAAGATCAAGGTTTTTGATCTTCCAGTGATTAACCTCTGGATTTCTTTCCAGCAAATCAAAACGACCAATAATATCATCCATCTTTTTGAAACCAAGTTCCGCAAGCTGCTCACGTACCTCTTCCGCCAGGAACCGGAAGAATGTAACAAGATTATCAGCCTTTCCTCTGAACCTCTTTCTCAATTCGGCATTCTGAGTTGCCACACCTACCGGACAAGTATTAAGATGGCATTTACGCATCATCACGCAACCCAATACAATAAGTGCTGATGTTGAGAAACCAAATTCCTCAGCGCCTAAGAGTGAAGCGATAATAATGTCCTTTCCGCTTTTCAACTGGCCATCAGCCTGGAGGATAACCTTCCTGCGGAGATTATTCATAACCAATGTTTGTTGTGTTTCTGCGAGGCCGAGCTCGAGAGGCAATCCTGCATGTTTTATTGATGAAGACGGACTTGCCCCTGTCCCGCCTTCGTATCCGCTTATCGTAATAAGGTCTGCACCAGCTTTGGTAACACCAGCAGCTATTGTACCAACTCCGCTTTCGGAAACCAGTTTTACACTTATTTTAGCCTTTGGATTGACGTTTTTCAGGTCAAAGATAAGCTGGGAGAGATCCTCAATTGAATATATATCATGATGCGGAGGTGGAGAAATAAGAGTTATTCCGGGTATGGAATACCTTGTCCTTGCAATAATCTTATCAACCTTATGCCCGGGTAGCTGACCACCTTCCCCGGGTTTTGCACCCTGGGCAATTTTGATCTGGAGCTCGTCAGCATTAACAAGGTATTCGGTTGTTACACCAAAACGACCACTCGCAACTTGCTTAATAGCGCTTCTTACACTGTCTCCGTTTTCCAGGGGTTTGAAACGTACAGGGTCTTCTCCACCCTCGCCGGTGTTGCTGCGACCACCAATACGGTTCATAGCAATAGCCAACGTTTCGTGAGCTTCTCGACTGATTGAACCATAAGACATTGCACCGGTAACAAACCTTTTCATTATCGTTTCAACAGGTTCAACTTCTTCTATCGGAATAGGGTTGTTTTTAATTCTTAATAATCCTCTGATGAATCCTGGTCTGGCAGTATCAGCATTGACACGGCTGGTATACTCCTTGAACTTTTTATAATCACCTGTACTGGTACTCCATTGCAGAAGTGATATGGTTTCAGGGTTCCATGCATGATGTTCACCATGTTTCCGGTACGAATAAACACCCTCGGTGAGTATCTCTGGTTGTTGTTCCGGATTAAATGCTTTTCTGTGCGGGATAAGGACCTCCTCTGCAATCTCATTCATTCCTATGCCACCAATCCTTGAGATAGTCCCGGCAAAATATTTATTTATTACATCATTGTGGATACCTACAGCTTCAAATATTTGTGCAGATCTGTAACTCCTGAGAGTGCTGATCCCCATTTTAGACATTATTTTCAGAATTCCTTTGTTGACAGCATTCACATAATTCGCCTCAGCCTTCTGATAATCGAGCTGGATAGCTTTGTCTTTTATAAGCTTGTCAATGACGGCAAAACTCATATACGGATTGATAATACTTGCCCCATAGCCGAATAGCAGCGCAAAATGCATTACTTCACGCGGTTCAGCAGATTCCACTACAATATCGATCTGCATCCTCTTGCGTTTTTTTATAAGGTGATGATGAACAGCTGAAACGGCAATTAATGATGGTATCGGTGCAGCGTTTTCACTTATGCCCCGGTCAGAAAGTATTATATAGTTTTTCCCATCATCAACCGCTTTTTCAGCATCTTTACATAATTGTTCAACTGCTTCCTCTAATCCTTTAGCCCCTTTTCCTGCATCAAAATGCAATAAAAGGTTTGCTGCCGAAAATCCTTTGTATCTTAAGTTTTTAACTACCTGAAAGTAAGTATTGGAGATTACAGGATTCCTGAATCGTACCATCTTTACATGATCAGGGGATGTTTCAAGAAGGTTTTGCTGCAGGGAGCCCAGATAACCCGACAGAGTCATCAC
>PMNJ01000113.1 GCA_003162595.1 Bacteroidales bacterium
TTTTTTCTGACATTCTTTAATCAGTTCGGAAGCACGTTTTACCTCAACAGAAAGCTTATCAATATCAAGATCTCCACTTTCAATATTTTGCAGAATATTCTCTATCTCAAGTACTGCATTATTAAATGAAAATTCTTTTTTTGCCATATTTTTAAGTATTTAGTCCTTTTTGTCTCTTAGTCTCTTCTTCTCTTAGTCTTCCTTTCTTCCCAACCACCCTGCTTCTCAGAGTTCCTTCGAACAATTGTGTATCAATTTGATCATCTTTGCTTATCTGATCACTGTTCTTAATTATCCTGCCATTAATAGAAGTAATTGAGAATCCTCGTTGAAGAACGTTTTCAGGATTAAGGAGTTGTAATGTATTTCCTAAGTTTTTCAACATTACATCATTAACACTCAGGTAATTGACTGAGCCGGCAATAAGTCTTTGACCATTCCTTCTGAGAGTTACTTCTTTTCCGGAAGAATAGGATTTCGCTGCTGAAGCAAGTTTTGATTCCTGATTTGAAGGAATGAGGCCGGCTCTGATGATAAACTCCTTACCAATATTTATTATTTCAATTATTTCGGATGAAAGTTTATCTTTTACATGCGACATCATTATTTGTGCCAGAGGAAATAATTTGATTGCTGAAGCGTCAATCCTGTTCTTGTTCTTTTCAAAAATAATCTGTGATGCATCAATTATCTCAGAGCCTATATCAATAATATGATTTTCTGCACTATTTACAGAATCAATAAGAAAATCAGCTACTGCAGTAGGTGTTTTCAAAGATTTGTTTGCCACCATATCAGTGACGGACACATCCTTATCATGACCTATACCGGTAATTACTGGTAAAGGAAACTGGGTGACATGGTAGGCTATATTATAACTATCGAACCAATTGAGGTCTGATTGTGAACCTCCACCTCTTATTATAACAACCAGATCAAATAAGTGAGAGTTTAGTGCGATTCTGTCAAGTGCGTTCATTATACCCTGCTCTGTTTCTGTACCCTGCAATGAGGATTCAATCAATGCAGTATAAAATATATATCCAAAACTATTACTTTTTAGTTGATTGATAAAATCGGAATATCCGGCTGCATTTTTTGAAGATATAACCGCAATTCGTTGAGGAACAGCAGGAAACATGATCTCCTTATTCATCGAAAAGACTCCTTCCTGCTCAAGTTTTTTTATTACGAGCTGGCGTTTCATTGCCATTTCTCCAATTGTAAAAGCCGGGTCGATATCTGATATTATGAGGCTCAAACCATATATTTCGTGATATTCTACCTTTGTTTTTACGAGTATTTTTAGCCCTTCCCTGAGAGACTCTCCTGTAGCATTTTCAAAAAATGCCCGGAGGAATCCGTAACGTTTACGCCAGATTATTGCTTTTACACGAGCCCTTACATTTTTCTCCTCAGGATGTTTTTCAATTAGTTCAAGATAACAATGTCCGGCATTATTCTCTTTAAGCTCCGAGATTTCAGCCGTTACCCAATATGCATCAGGCAAAGCCAGATACAAGGAATCTCTAATGATCAGTTGTAATTCGGTTAACGAAAGTTTTTCAGTCATGATCAGTAATCTAACTATTTTCCGAATTTAAAGATTAAAAACCTTCATTACCTGATGACTCCTGTTTTTTCAGGGTCGGCAATTTTCCCCTTGTTATTCTCAAGAGAGTCTAAAAAGTCAGATTCTTCAATATCAATCTGACGATCTTTTGTTACTCCTTCAAGGTATTCTAATTTGTATTTAACCGTTCCGTCGTTTTTATATATAGCCCATAGACCATCTCTTGAGTCATTTTTATATTGTCCTGAGAATTCTATTCTTCCATTTTCAGACCATACTTCAAACTTCCCGTTCAGTTTTCCATTCAGATAATCTGATTTAAGGCAGACAGTTCCGGAAGGGTAGTACTGGATCCATTCTCCCTGCTTTATATCATTTAAATATGTGAGTCTTTCTGCTATTGTACTATCGGGATAGAATTTAACAGACGTCCCGTTTTTGAGATTTTTTGAATAGTTCTCCTCAGAGATCAGATAGCCATCGGTAAAAGCAGAAAAGAATTGCCATTTGCCCTCTTTCATCTGATCGACATAGGTTCCTTTAGAAGAAATCTTTCCATTCGGATGGTAAATAGTTGCGACTGCTTTTCTTCCATCTTCACTATAACTAAGAACAGATTTTAAAGACTTGTCCTCATAATATCTTCTGAACTCGCCAACAGGATGATCATCTTTAAAATAACCATCATACATAGCATTTTCGTTCGGATATTTCTTTATCCAGTGTCCTTGTTTCCTTCCCTGGTTATCGGTTTTATTAATAGTCGTTTCATTCTGGCTTGAAGCACAGAAAGAAATAGCTAATAGAGAGGCAATTAATATTGTTTTAAGCTTCATCTGCCTGAAACGTAAAATTTCACATAAAAGTACAAAAAATCACCCGTGATTTATAATAATGAAGTATTTGCCTTCTAATTGTCCACTTGTCTGTTTTCTCTTTGTGTTACTTTGGTTTTACTTTGTGATCCTTTGTGTTTAAATGAATTAGCTTTTACCACAAAGGTACTCTAAGGTTATCGCAAAGGTTCACAAAGGGTTTTTAAGAGACCGATTTATTTAAAAATGAAATAAAAAAAGAGGTTGAAAGATCTTCAACCTCTTATAATAACGTCAATTATGATTTATTTCACCTCTTCGAAGTCAACATCTGTTACCTCTTCGTTCCCTGGCTTGGTATTATCATTACCTGAAGGTTGTTCTGCATTAGGTTGAGATGTTGATTGACCCGAATTCTGAGCTGTTTTGTACATCTCTTCCGAGGCTACCTGCCATACTGAATTTAATTCTGCAAGAGCTTTCTCGATTGCATCAACGTCTTGAGCTTTGTGTGCTTCCTTAAGCTTTGCGAGAGCGCTTTCAATTGCAGGCTTTTTATCAGCAGGAAGTTTATCACCAAATTCTTTAAGTTGTTTTTCTGTTGTGAAGATCATACTGTCAGCAGTATTAATCTTATCAACTTTCTCTTTTGCTTTATTGTCAGCCTCAGAATTGGCTTTAGCTTCTTCTCTCATTCTCCTTATTTCATCGTCATTCAAACCGGAAGAGGCTTCTATCCTTATTCTCTGTTCTTTACCTGTGCCTCTGTCTTTGGCTGCCACATGTAAAATCCCGTTTGCATCGATGTCAAAACTTACTTCGATCTGAGGAACGCCCCTTGGGGCCGGTGGCAGACCATCAAGATGGAAACGTCCGATAGTTTTATTACCGGTTGCCATTGGTCTTTCACCCTGAAGAACATGTATCTCTACAGATGGTTGGCTGTCAGCTGCGGTAGTAAACACCTCAGTTTTCTTGGTAGGAATAGTTGTATTTGATTCAATAAGTTTAGTCATTACACCTCCCATTGTCTCGATACCAAGCGACAAGGGTGTAACATCAAGCAGGAGAACATCTTTAACTTCTCCTGTAAGTACGCCACCTTGTATTGCAGCTCCGACTGCCACAACTTCGTCAGGATTGACACCTTTGGATGGTACACGCCCAAAGAATTTTTCAACAAGTTGCTGAATTGCCGGTATACGTGTAGATCCTCCAACAAGAAGAACCTCATTTATATCTGATACTGAGAGACCAGAATCTTTCAGGGCTAACTTACACGGTTCGATGCAAGCCTGAATCAGTTTATCACATATTTTTTCAAAATTTGCACGTGTGAGAGTTTTTACAAGGTGCTTTGGAATCCCATTCACAGGCATAATATAAGGAAGATTAATCTCCGTTGTTGTAGCACTTGAAAGTTCGATTTTGGCTTTCTCGGCTGCTTCTTTCAATCTTTGTAATGCCATAGGATCCTTTCTCAGATCTACACCTTCTTCTTTGAGAAACTCGTCAGCCATCCANNATTGAAATATCGAAAGTTCCTCCCCCAAGATCAAACACTGCTATCTTAAGATCCTGTGACTTCTTGTCGAGGCCATAAGCCAATGATGCGGCTGTAGGCTCATTAATGATTCTTTTAACATTTAGTCCTGCTATTTCACCGGCTTCTTTTGTTGCCTGTCGCTGTGAATCGCTGAAGTATGCTGGTACCGTTATAACTGCATCTGTGACCTCCTGTCCGAGATAATCTTCTGCGGTTTTTTTCATCTTTTGAAGAATCATAGCAGAAATCTCCTGTGGGGAATACAAACGGTCATCAATTTTTACTCTTGGAGTATTGTTGTCACCTTTAACAACAGTATATGATACCCTTTTAATCTCTTTTGTGACTTTATCATATGTTTCCCCCATAAACCTTTTTATCGAATAGATAGTTTTTTTTGCGTTGGTAATAGCCTGTCGCTTTGCAGGATCTCCAACTTTTCGTTCACCGTTTTCAACGAATGCAACTATTGAAGGTGTAGTTCTCTTTCCTTCGCTGTTGGGGATCACAACAGGTTCATTGCCTTCCAT
>PMNJ01000327.1 GCA_003162595.1 Bacteroidales bacterium
CCATCGTGGGAATTCATCTTCGGGCCGTAAGTATTGAAGATCCGGGCAATTTTTATTCGCACTTTATTCTGGTTGTGGTAGTTCATAAATAATGTCTCAGCGCATCTCTTGCCCTCATCATAGCATGCCCGGGGGCCTAATACATTGACATTCCCCCAGTAATCTTCATGCTGAGGATGCACTTCAGGATCACCGTATACCTCACTTGTTGAAGCCTGAAGGATCTTTGACTTTGTTCTTTTTGCAAGTCCGAGTGTATTGATAGCTCCCATCACCGATGTCTTTATCGTCTTGATGCCATTATACTGGTAATGAATGGGGGAGGCCGGGCATGCGAGGTTATAAATCTCATCTGTCTCGACGAAAAGAGGCATTGTAACATCATGCCGTATCAACTCAAAATAAGGATTATTGAGAAGATGGATAATATTCATCTTCGAGCCGGTGAAATAGTTGTCGAGGCAGATCACTTCATGACCAAGATCAAGTAACCGTTCACAAAGGTGCGATCCTATAAAACCGGCGCCACCGGTAACTAATATTCGTTTCATCTGATATTATTAACGGGTTATAAGTTGAAACAAATGTAGGTAAAATTTAGTTTTCAGATATTGTTACTCAAATGCTTCTCTAATACTAATGTACTCACCCCCCGCCCCTCTGCCACCGCTGCAGTCAGGCTCCTCCCTATAATTGCCCACAGGGCAATTCCTTAACGGTCGTTCCTGTAAAGAGGGTGATGATTTTCCATATTTTATATATTTGCTTAAATATTAATACTATGCGTAAATCTCGGCATTTTGATTTTAAGGTAGTTAAAAAACATGCAAAAGAACTCAGGGGTAGTATGACTGACTCAGAAAAACAACTTTGGAGAGAACTAAGAAATAGAAAACTTTCCGGATATAAATTTCTACGTCAGCATCCGATCATTTATAAATCTAATTATAAAGGATTAAATTATTTTATAGCTGATTTCTATTGTGACTTGAAAAAGACAGTAATTGAACTTGATGGACCGATACATGAAACAACTGCTGAATATGATGAGTTTAGAGATTCAGAAATGGAATTTTTAGGTATCCATGTTTTAAGATTAAAGAATGATAATCTTTTAAATATGAAAGAAACCCTTCTAAAAATCGACAACTTTTTGAAGTCAATTCCATAATCTCAAAATGGATTTCTTTCCCCATCTTTACGAAGTAGAGAGGGGGAAATCCTGAGCGGAGCGAAGGAAAGGGGGTGAGTACATTTGAATAGCAGAGAGGGTAAACACATTAGGGGGTGAGTACATTTGATAAGAAAACGAAGAGGGAACACACGGTGGTGAGTACATTAGACTTTAGGGGGGCTAAGTATTCTTCCTCACCTCCACCTTTACCACAACTTCATCTATCTCCACATCACGTACATTGTTTCCGGGGAAACTATGAGTGAGATTCACTGCCGTGGCAAGTGTCTGTGAAGCTATATATGAAGAGTGTCTCTTCACAGCCTCATGGACAAACTCATGATCTTCAATGAACACGGTGATCTTGTCGGTGACATCCAACCCATTCTCCTTACGTATATTCTGGATCCTGTTTACAAACTCGCGTGCAATACCTTCGTAGCGCAGATCGTCGGAAACAGTTATATCAAGAGCAACTGTGAGTTTCCCGTCATTGGCAACCTGCCAGCCGGGAATATCCTCTGATATAATCTCAACATCTTCGGTTGTAAGGACTATCTGTTGTCCGTTAATTGTCACAGNNAGTATCAGATCTTTAACAGCCTCAAATTTTTCTCTGAAATATTTATCAGGTACAGGAACCATGATTCTGGCTAACGGCTGACGGACTTTAATGCTTACTTTTCTTCTTAATCCGAGAATCATTGAAGATACTTTCTGGGCAATATTCATTCTCTCCTCCAGGTCCTTGTCGATAAGCGATTCATTGTATTCAGGAAAAAGAACCAGGTGAACTGAATTCTCCTTATGTCTTCCGGTAACGTTATTAAGATCGATGAAAAGCCGGTCCATATAGAATGGAGCTATAGGGGCTGCAAGCTGACTGACAGTTTCCAGGCAAAGATAAAGGGTCTGGTAAGCTGAAAGTTTATCCTTGTCATATTCCCCGCCCCAGTAACGTTTCCTGTTAAGGCGCACATACCAGTTGCTAAGGTTTTCGGTAACAAAATCCTGTATTGCGCGTCCTGCCCGTGTAAGATCATAGTCATTATAACAGCTCCCAACCTCTTTAACAAGAGAATTTAGAAGAGAGATAATCCATCGGTCTATCTCGGGTCTCTCATTAACCGGGATCTCTTTTTCGGCATATCCGAAATTATCAACATTCGCATAGAGGGAAAAGAAGGAATAGGTATTATATAAAGTGCCGAAGAACTTGCGTTTAACTTCATCCACCCCTGTTATGTCGAACTTAAGATTATCCCAGGGTTGCGAGTTTGTAATCATATACCATCGCAATGGGTCGGAACCATACTCTTCGATAGCAGAGAAAGCATCAACTGCATTCCCTAGCCTTTTCGACATTTTGTTCCCGTTCTTATCAAGGACCAGTCCGTTTGAAATTATGTTTTTAAAAGCAACCGAGTCTGAGATCATTGTTGCAATGGCATGAAGTGTAAAGAACCAGCCCCTGGTCTGGTCGACACCTTCGGCAACATAATCGGCCGGGAACATCTCACTGAAATTATCCTTATTCTCAAAAGGGTAATGTACCTGGGCATAAGGCATCGCGCCCGAATCGAACCATCCGTCTATAAGATCAGATTCACGGATCATTTTCTTCCCGGTGTCGCTGACAAGAAAAATATCGTCAACAAAAGGCCGGTGAAGGTCAAAATGTTCATAGTTCTCAGGTGAATTGTCTCCTTCAGTAAACTCTGCAAGCGGATTCTTCTTCATGAATCCGGCTTTTATTGATTTTTCTATTTCCGACTTTAGTTCTGTTGCAGAGCCAATGCATTTTTCCTCTTTTTTATCTTCTGTGATCCAGATAGGCAGAGGTGTTCCCCAGTAACGGGAACGGGAGAGGTTCCAGTCAACAAGATTCTCGAGCCATTTGCCAAATCTTCCCGACCCGGTAGATGGTGGTTTCCAGTTTATGGTATTGTTAAGCTCTATCATCCGGTCGCGGAAAGCTGTGGTTCTTATGAACCAGGAATCGAGAGGGTAGTATAAGACCGGTTTGTCTGTTCTCCAGCAATGAGGATAGCTGTGGATCTGCTTCTCAATCCTGAATACTTTTCCCTGCTGCTTAAGCATAACAGCTATTTCAACATCAATTGTTTCTGCATCGGGAGGCAGGCTGTTATCATATTCATTTTTAACCGGACGTGCCTCAAAAGCAGCATATGATTTTTTGTTGACGTTTTGTTTAACAAAAGTTTCATCAAGATCTGCAACAGGAACCAGGTATCCTCTCCGATCCACCATTGGACCGTAAGTGCCGTCCTTCCTTTTTACCATCAGGGGAGGGACGCCGTTTTCTTTTCCCACCTTGTAGTCATCGGCTCCAAAAGTGGGAGCTATATGAACGATACCCGTACCATCTTCAGTTGTGACAAAATCACCTGTTAATACACGGAACGCACCTTCGCCTGGATTCATCCAGTCGATAAGCTGCTCATATTTTATGCCTTCAAGATCAGAGCCGGTGAATTTTCCCGAAACTTTAAACGGGATTTTTTTATCGCCTGGTTTATATTCTGAAAATTCAAGAGAAGCATTCGATTCCGGAAACAATGCATTTAAAAGATCCCTGGCAATAATTACAGTGATTGGTTCTCCTGAATAGGGATTGAAGCTCCTTACTTTTATATAAACGATCTCTTTACCGACAGCCAGTGCTGTGTTTGACGGGAGGGTCCATGGAGTTGTGGTCCATGCCATCATATGGATATTTACGGTATCGATCTTATTGTAAAGAAATTCCGATTTTTTATCTCTTATAAGCTTAAACAGCGCTATACAGGTTGTGTCTTTTACATCGCGGTAGCAGCCGGGGAGGTTAAGTTCATGGGAGCTCAGTCCTGTTCCTGCTGCAGGTGAATATGGTTGTATGGTATAGCCCTTATAGAGATGTCCTTTTTTATA
>PMNJ01000018.1:0-1295 GCA_003162595.1 Bacteroidales bacterium
GCGAAGGCACTTAATTAAACCGTCCGAGTTATAAGGCGTTTTTTTGTCAATGATATCTTACGAACTATTTGTCATTGTTGATACTTATTTTATTTATCCACAACCTATTTCGGTTTATCACTAATTTTTTACCTGTTTGTCGCTTATAGAATAAAGTACCAACAATCGTAACTATAATTGTAATGGCTCTGAAAATATTAGCGTAGGTGCCTCCAAGAGCATTATCTCCAACAGAAAACAACATCCAGTGTAAATTCATAAATAAATGTAATCCAATAGGAATCCATAAATTATTGTCCCATTCGATGTATAACCAAGCAAAAAATATAGCGCCAATGAAAGTAGTAAAAAAGATACCGATTAGTGNNTGCCACAAATGTTCTAAAGCAAAGATTAATGCACACAAGAAAACAGAAGGGATGAATCCAATTTTTGTGAAACGAAATAGTTGTCCAAAAAATACGCCTCTGAAATATAATTCCTCAAAGAATGCTGCGAATACCGCTCCACCTAAAATCTTATTGCAAGTAATATCTACGTTGAATTTAAATACAATTGAATATCCGATTAGCATTGGCAATGTAAAGAGAAATGCAAAAAAGAACCCTTTAAAAAATCCATTACTTATTCCAAGACAATCAAATATATCCTTTGGCTTATGAGTAAAAAATAATCCAATAAGTAGTGGTAATCCAACAATAATATACGTCAAGAAGTATGCGATAGCCTTAATGGGAACCAGATTACATAAGCAACTATAAAGTGTCTTGAAATGAAAATTCTGTAATAAGTAATAAAGTCCAAATGTGATTATGGTAATCAATAAAACTTTTAATGTCTGTTGTCTCATGTTTCTATCTTTTAAATACTTTAATTCTGTAATTCATTATGGTTGAAAGTATTCTCGTGCATACTATTCCATTAGTGTTAGCTACTGGTTTGGTTTTTGCAAATCCAGATAGACGACTCCGAATTACTCTGCCTAGATGAAGTTGTCAAGGTGTTGAATCTCAGTAAATGAGTAGGAGTTGTCTTGTCATAATATAACTTTTCAAGTTGAATTGCAAAAACCATATCGGTGTTGGCTAAGTTGTCACTATTTCAGTTGTGTGGTAGAAGGATTAGTCGCGTTATACAAAATTAGAATTATTAAAATGAACTGGAGTTATAGTGCGTTAGTCCAGATGGTTTGGGAGTCAGGCAGGCTTTCGAATGCACTATAACGGGAGTCCATCTAATAACTGATTGAATGCTTTTTATCCCTGGGTACCTATCCGAATAAATTGTCAAATATT
>PMNJ01000018.1:1379-2662 GCA_003162595.1 Bacteroidales bacterium
TAAATAAGTACCAGGAGCTTCTTTTGGACTGCTACATACCCTTTCATTTTTATTCCTGTCCGCTCGCTTACCCTTTGATAAAGATTATATAACACTGGTTCTTTAATTCTCACCGAGACAAGTGAAGGCATATAAAGAATCCGCCGGATNNCGCTGATTTTCGAATGTCTCAAAACCGCTGGTTTCAGCAATTATCGTTGCCCAACTCAGTTTTGAAATACCTCTTAGCTGATCTATGTGGCTGTATTTTTCATTTAGCTTTTCATCTGCATCTATGAGATTAGATATCTCACCAGAGAGCTCCGTAAGTTGCTTATCCAATAATCTGAGGGTTGCATTAAGTTGCTTCTTCACGGTTGCATTTCTCACCGCTGAGTGTTCATTTGAATGAAGCTGGTTCTGCAGACTTGTTTTAAGTTTGGTCACACTCTCATGCTGACGGGTCAATGCACGCAAGATATAGATCGATTTTGAATGAGGTCTCCATGGGTCATGCTTCTGCTCTGCTCCCATCTGAGCTAATCCCTGGGAATCGATCTTATCATTCTTGCTTTTAATCCCTATGCTCTTTAAGTAGTGTTTGGTCTTATAGGGTAATAAAACGTACACGGTGTATTCCTGCTCAAATAAATACCATGCCAGGTTCTCATAATACACTCCTGTTGCCTCCATGTAGAAGCCGGTTGGCACATCATGCTTTTTGTGTCTTTTTACCCATGCATCAAATTCCTTAAACCCTTTTGTCTCATTCTTAAATTTATGAGAAGCCTTTACCTTGGTTCGCTCCTGGCTTACTTCCAGAATACAAACATTAAACGTGTCCATCGAAATGTCACATCCTACTGAATACTTAAAGATCTGTTCTGCCATTTGTCTCCAATTTTAAGTGACAACAACCTGGACATTTTCCTTAGCTCATTCTCATTTTTATTCTTGATTATAGCGCTTTGGCCATATCATTAAGTACTGTTCAAACTTAAGAAAATAAGACATAGAGGTATTAGCCTAATTAACAGCATCGAACTTCGTGCCTTTGTGCCGAGCAAGTTTTCCTCTATGTCTCCAGATTTATGTCATTTGTTAATGAAAACAAAGATATGAGGTGCCGTCGGAGCCTGCCCAGAGCGATAGCGAAGGGTCGCGGTGACGAGTTTTTTGCCAGTCCCGGTAGACGGCAGTGAGCTTCGGGTCACGGTTAAGCTGCGAAATGGTACCAAGTCCAGATAAACGGCTGTGAAGTTTCGTGTCATGAAGAAATAATCTCGGTGACGAGCAAAAAACAA
>PMNJ01000286.1 GCA_003162595.1 Bacteroidales bacterium
CCTAAAGGGGGGCTAATTCTCTGAATCCAAGTGTAATTCTTCTGAATATCACAGTATTAGCTCCCCTTTAGGGGAGATGCTGTCCGCCAGCTGGCGGACAGCAGAGGGGATTTAACTTTATGCACTCCAAACTTCTTTCACCTACATACCTTTCGGATTATCTAGTCTGAATACGATCCCTTTTCTCCAGCTGGCTATAGCTTTATCCCAGAATGTTACAAGAGTTTCACTCCGGCTCAGGTAAAAATCATTATCTGAGAAGACATTTTCTCTTTTTTTAAAGTTGAAAAAAAGATAAGAATCACTTACTGTATATCTGCCTCCCCATTTTGATTTTATAACAGGCTTTTTATATCCCCAGCTCTCCCCGTCAGATGTTTTGTATACTTTATCGGGTGGTCCGTAGATAATGTAAATCATACCTCTTTCAGACCGCCAGCCTTCTTTGTATGAAGTAAAATAGTAATTTGAATAGAGGACCCTTGTATAAAAGATCCGGATAAGTTCCCTCGCTTTATCAACATTTCCACCGCATTTAATCCAGAATTCATCGAGTGCTGCTTTTGGTTTTGCAGCGGATTTAAGTTCTGTCAATTCGTCCTGGGAGGTCAGGTAAATCAGAGGTTCAATCATCCTCTCAGGAGTAGTAACCTTAGGATATGTGGAGCCTAAGTTTAAAAATGTGAATCCATCCTTAATATTCCTGTCAATCGAGCAAAGATAAATACCTTCTTTCGGGAACATCATTGGTAAAGAATCGGAATATGGAAGTGCCACAACCTGTAAAGGGTCATAGTCAAGGGTCTTTTCAGGAAGGAGCATGGATGGCGGATCAGGCACCTCTCTGAAAGGTTTGTAAAATGAGATATATAAGCTGTCAATATGTCCGCGGGAATATAAAAGATTAACGTATTCATCAATTCTTAAGACGGAGCTAAAGAGTTCATTTTTATCAAAGTGGCCCTGACCCCTGAAATTAAACCTGTTGTTATACGACAGAGTATTAAATTGAACAAAATCCTGTGCTACCAGGAGTCTCAGCCTGTCGAGAATTTTTACTTCTGCCAGGTATTCAACACCTTTTTCAACTTTAAGAGGCAGATTATAAATATACTCCTGTTTCCCCGTTTCCTTAACAATGCTTAAATCCAATACAGCAGTATCAGCAAGGGCTTTCCCCTGACTAATGCTATAAAGTTTTACAGTAATTAGTACATTAGCTGTCGCAACACCCTGTGGATTAGCTTCTGAGAAAAAAAGATCGCTTGTGGAAAACCTTACTGATAATTCCGACGATTCATCTGTCTTATTAATAACATTATATCGCGGGTTGATAGGATTTTTTGTTGGATTATAAAGATAGGACAGATCCTTGTAATCAACTGTATGTTGGGTGGTTTTACAGGAATTGAATACTACTACGAGTAGAATACCTGATATCAGTAAACAAACGGTCCTGATGGAGAAACTTTTCTTCATGCCCAAAATTTAATATTTTATTTTTTTAAACCTTTTTTCCATTCAATTCTTATCCTGCAAAGTTCCTTATTATCATTGATTCTGAAGATTGAATGGTTATAAAAAGAATCATTCTCAACTGATGTTTTTATTATGATCTCTTCATCAAACATGGATTCTGCAAGATAGTTAATTTCAGCTGATTGGGGGTCATTATTCATTATGAAACCGAGATCGTAACTATCACTAACCCATTTCAGATACATTACATTGTTAGTGTGAAGGTTTACATCCAGATCACTTACCTTAATTCTGAACAATGGAGACACCCGTCCATTTTCTGCGGCAGGATCAATTTTTGATGCATATCTGACAGGAGAGTTTTCTGTACGGAGGTCAGGGTTGTATTTAGAAAGTATAGAATCAGGCCTCTGTATTTTTTTTGTTGTGCGATCGAGTATTAACCAGGATGATGTTCCGGAAGCAATGTGGCTTCCATCACGGTATTTAACCTCATAATTTCTTAGTGCAAATAATTTATCAGTTCCGTTCGGCCATGTCTTAATAATTATCGAATCTTTCCATAATGGCCATTTATTTATAACTGCATAAATCCTTGAAAGCACCCAGAATCGGTTATCTCTCATAAGATCATCCCTCCCGAATCCAAGCTTAATCGCATGGTCGGAGGCAATATCCTGCATATAATTAAACAGAGAATATAAATTAAGTTTACCGTCAGGTCTGGTTTCGTAAACGTGCACTCTGTACTCTTTTTCAAACTGAAGCAGTTCCATATTTAACTATTATTTTGTAAAAACTCTTCAACCTCCTGGCTGTATTGAGCCCACCTGTTCATCTCTTCGTTCAGATGTTCCTTAAGATCCTGGTATCTTTTATAATCAATTTCATGAGCTTCCGAAGAATTTCCAGGCTCCATGAATGATTTGTCCACAGCAATTATTTCAGCTTCTACTTTCCCGATCGCTATTTCCGATTCCTCAAGTCTCTTTCTCAGTTTTCTCAGATTCCGTTCATACTCCTTTTTTTCAAGGTACTTCTGTTTATTTGATGATACATTTTCTTGTGCATACTCAGTTTTAGCTTTATCTTTTTTCTCAATATCTTTCAGGTTTTCAATCTTTTTCTTCCTTAGAAAATCATAAATTCCTCCAATATTTTCCTTAACCTTGTTATGTCTGAATTCATATACCTTGCCGACAATCCCGTCCAGGAAATCCCTGTCATGGGATACCACAATTAATGTGCCATCGTATTTGATAAGGGCCTGTTTAAGAATATCTTTTGAGCGCATATCGAGGTGATTTGTCGGTTCATCAAGAACAAGAAGATTACTGGGTTCAAGAAGAAGTTTTACAAGCGCGAGTCTCGCCCGTTCGCCACCCGACAGAACTTTTACCTTCTTCTCGACATCATCCCCTCTGAATAAAAATGCTCCAAGCATATCGCGGATCTTTGTTCTTATATCGCCTTTGGCAATATCATCAATTGTTTGCAGTACCGTTCTGTTTTCATCAAGGAGTACGTCCTGATTCTGAGCAAAATAGCCTATTTTAACATTATGGCCTATTTTCAGTGCTCCTGTCCAATCGAGTTCGCCAACGATAATTTTTGATAAAGTGGTTTTTCCTTCTCCGTTACGACCCACGAATGCAACTTTTTCTCCCCTGGATATTTTGAAATCTATTTTATTAAGTACAATGAGCGATCCATATTTCTTGGTGAGGCTTTCTGCTTCGACAACAACAGTACCTGAGCGTGGTGCAGGAGGAAACCTCAGGTTGATAGCGCTTTTATCTTCTTCATCTACTTCCAGTCTTTCAACTTTATCGAGCTGNNGTAGCTTTATACCGGAAACGTTCTATGAATTTTTCAGTGTCTTCGATCATCTTCTGCTGGTTCCTGTAGGAAGCGGTCTGCTGTTCTCTTCTTTCCTCCCTGAGTATAAGATATTTCGACCATGAAGCTTTGTAGTCGTAAATTCTACCGAGCGAGATTTCAATTGTCCTTTTGGTCACATTATCGAGAAAAGCCCGGTCGTGAGATACGAGAACCACAGCGCCGGAGTAACTGGCAAGAAATGTTTCAAGCCATTGGATTGATTCTATATCAAGGTGGTTGGTAGGTTCGTCAAGGAGAAAAAGAGAAGGCTTCCTGAGAAGGATCTTAGCCAATTCAATACGCATTCTCCATCCGCCGCTTAATTCCTGCGTTGGTCTATCAAAATCTTTTCGTTCAAACCCCAACCCAAGAAGCGTCACCTCAGCTTCGGCCATATAATTTGTCCCTCCAAGCATTCTGTACCTCTCCTCAATTACCGTCAGATGATCGCAGAGTTTCAGATAATCGGCAGTTTCATAATCCTCTCTTCTTGCAATCTCAGAACTGCAATATTCCATTTCCTCAGAGAGACTGATCAGTTCTGAAAATGCGGTGACAGTCTCATTTATTACAGTTGTTGTGTCGTCAACTTTCATCTGCTGGGGAAGATAACCGATGGTAACCTCTTTCGACATATCAATCTGACCGGAAGTCGGGCTCTGATTACCTGAAATAATCTTAAGCAGTGTTGATTTTCCTGCACCATTTTTCCCGGCCAGTCCAATCCTGTCCTGATCACTTATCAGGAAGGAGATATTAGTTAACAGATCAAAACTGCCAAATGAAACTGAAATATCCTGAACCGAAACCATACAAATAATTAAATGTCTGCAAATATATGAAAAGTATGGCAGTCGGGAAAAGAGATACAATTGCATTTGCCACTAAGACTCCAAGACCCCAAGGTTCACATGTTTAAAAAAATCTTTCTTAGTGCAACTTTGTGCCTTTGTGCCTTGGTGGCATATTTCTTTATTGTATTAGAGTGACTATATGTTGTTTTCTGAAAATGTGCTAAATGAAATATCTCTGATATGATGAATTCAGAAACAGAATTCTCTAAGGAACAGTTATATTTGCCCGTATTTAGTAAGGGTATTTATTAAATTGAAAGAAGAGAAGTGGGAAGAAAAAAGGAATTGCCTTTTTTGGAAAAGGTGTTGATAACTGATATAGGAGCTGAAGGAAATGCACTGGCACGCGTAGATAACCTGGTTGTATTTGTACCTATGCTTATTCCAGGTGATATTGTTGATATAAAGGTTATTAGGAAAAGGAAAAAATATCTGGAAGGAAGAGTTGTAAAGTTTCACCAATACTCTCCCGACAGGATTGAACCACGATGCATCCATTTCGGAATTTGCGGCGGTTGCAAGTGGCAGCATCTCCCCTATAATCTTCAACTTAAGTATAAGGAAAAGCAGGTGAGGGATAATCTTATCAGGATTGGGAAAATTGATATTCCTGAAATCAATCCGATTATTGGATCTTCCGGGATATTCTTGTACAGGAATAAACTGGAATACACATTTTCTGACAAACGATGGCTTACAAAAGAGGAGGTGGCCTCGGGAGCTAAGTTTGAAAAGGAAGATGCTCTTGGTTTTCATATTCCCGGACTTTTCGATAAGGTTCTTGATATTGAAGAGTGCCATCTTCAACCTGATCCTTCAAATTCAATCAGAAATGCTGTGAGACAGTATTCACTCGAGAATAATCTGCAGTTTTTTGATTTGCGGGAGCAAAAGGGTTTTCTAAGGAATATCGTTATCCGTAACTCTCTGGATGGGAAAGTTATGGTTATTGTAGTCTTCTTCCATGATGATTTTGAAAAAAGAAATGGGCTGCTTGATTTCATTGCATCAGAATTCCCTCAGGTAAATTCCCTGATGTATGTTATTAATTCCAAAAAAAACGATTCTCTTAATGATCAGGAGCCAATACTTTATAAGGGTGAGGATCATTTGGTTGAAGAGATGGACGGACTGAAATTCAGAATAGGACCAAAATCTTTTTATCAGACAAATACCAGGCAGGCACTGGAACTTTACCGTATAGTCAGAGATTTTGCTGAACTTACAGGGAAAGAAATCGTGTATGATCTTTATTCCGGTACAGGAACAATCGCAAATTATATTTCAGCCTTAGCCGGTAAAGTGATAGGCATCGAGTATGTTGATGAAGCTGTAAAGGATGCAATCATTAATTCGGAAATTAACGGAATCAGTAATACACACTTCTTTGCCGGTGATATGAAAGATATTCTTTCGGAAGCTTTTTTCGCATCAAACGGCAAGCCGGATGTTATAATTACAGATCCTCCCAGAGCAGGAATGCATGAAGATGTTATAAAAATTATTGCAAATGCCAGTCCTGACAGGATTGTTTATGTAAGCTGTAATCCGTCCACTCAATCGCGTGATATACAACTTCTTTCAGATGATTACAATGTAGAACGGGTACAGCCGGTAGATATGTTTCCCCATACACATCATGTTGAAAATGTAGTTCTTCTTAAGCGAAGAGATCACTAAAAAGTACAGAAGCTGGTAGAACAGGACTAAAAATGCTGTATATTTATTGTCTTTATTAATGAGATTCAGGTATGAGCGTCGAAAAGCCAGATAATCCCGACCTGCTTTCATTGCTTCCTAAGAAGGATACTGATGATCATCTTGCAAGTCTGCGTTATGCACAGATGATACAACATGCCTTAATGCCTGATCCGGCCATACTTAAAGGAAGGCTTAAAGATTTTTTTATACTTTTTCTTCCTCGAGATATTGTAAGCGGGGATTTCTATTATGCATTCCGGACCCGGCAGAAAATGTGTATAGCTGCAGGTGATTGTACCGGACACGGCGTTCCGGGTGCCCTTATGAGCATTCTGGGAATAAGTTTTTTGAATGAGATCATGCAGTCGGATATCAATTTAAATGCCAACAGGATACTTAACCTGATGCGTGAGAAGATTATGCAGGCGCTCCACCAGACAGGTAACTCCAATGATGCACAGGATAGCATTGACATAGGATTATGCATCATCGATTATGTCACCAGGAAATTGCAATATTCCGGTGCCAACAGGCCTCTTATTATGATAAGAAAAGGGGAACTAACTGAATTCAAACCTGATAAAATGACCCTGGGTGTTGCACCTGTCAAAGAGGATTCATTTACAAATAATTGCATCGAAACACAACCCAGAGATTCATTTTATCTCTTTTCAGATGGTTTCTCCGATCAGTTCGGTGAAATTACAGATAAGAAATTTAAGTACAAGCATTTCAAACGCATAATTCATTCATTTGAAGTGCTTCCAATGTCGCAACAGAAAGAACATCTTGAAAATGCCTTTAATGAGTGGAAAGGCCAGGCTCAGCAAGTGGATGATGTACTGGTTATTGGTTTCCAATTATAATTGTTGACATAATGATGAAGCTTAAAGCTTTCAGAATAAAAAACTTCAGATCAATTGTTGATACCGGATGGCAGAATATTTCTCCAGACAACATTACATGCCTTATTGGACAGAACGAATCAGGAAAAACATCAGTTCTGGAGGGACTGAAAGTTTTCTATTCCGGTATTATCTCTGAGGATGTTCTGCGCAGCGACCTTTCTTTACCTGAAGTAAGCTGCCGTTTCACTATCACTGAAGGATGGTTAATTAAGATTACCGATAACCCGGGAACAGAATTAAAAGAATTGTTATCCGGACTTTCGCATCTTGAGCTTACAAGAAGCTGGATAGCGGATCTTTCTTCAGTTATTAATGTAAGTGGAGAGATAAGCCAGTATCTTGATTCACTTGAAGACGCCTGGAGAATATACCTGAATGATGTTACCTTGAAACTGGAAGAAGAGATGATATCTATCCGGGATATGGAAACATCAGTAGCAAAACTTAATAATGAAGAGTCAGATATCAGATCAAAGCTTGTCCCGGATGAAGTGAAAGTATTAAGTTTCCGGTTATTCAGGAAGAAACCTGCAGAGGTGGAAAATCAGAAGAATAGTCATTTTCCGGGACTGAAAAATCAGTTAAATGTATTACAAAAACAAAAGGAGGAGATCAATGAAATTCTTTTGAAAAAACAATTCGTCAAAAAGGCAGGTGAAAAGTGGAAGAATCTTCAGGAAAAGTGCACTCAGATAGATAATCATCTCAAGGAACTTTCTCTTAAACTGGAAGAGCGCCATCAGAGAATGACACTTCTGATGCGATCTATCGAAGATGATCCCGATGCTGAATGGAAAGAAGTTCTGTATGATTACAGGAAGACAAGAGCTGAACGTGAACTCAGGATAGCAGAACTGGACAGCCATATTGCATTTTCAGGGTATATTATTGAAGGCAGCACCGAAGCTGAAGCTGAAAATAAGGTTTCTGAGATTATTCAGTCATATAAGTCACATTATAATAGTGCTTTCCTGGGTAAAAAATATTTTGAGCATTGTCCTGTATTCGAGTTGTTTGAAGACTTTGGAAGTCTGCTGCCTAACAGGATTGATATGGAAGATATTATAAGCGGAAATGAAAATGTGGAAGGCTACAAGGCGGCCAGAAATTTTCTTTCTCTTGCTCATCTCGATTATTCGTTTTTCCAGCAACCATCAAGCCGTATTCTGAAACAAAAAATCGAAAACATTAATAATACCCTTACCCGGAATTTCCATGATTTCTGGCAGCAGTCTATCGGACGGAATAATAAGATTCATATTCAGTTTGAGCTTGAACACTATAATGCATCCTTCCTGGGCAAGGCAGGTAAACCGTACATTGAATTCTGGATTAAAGATGAAGGTGAACGACTATATCCAAAGCAACGAAGCAGGGGCGTCAGATGGTTTTTATCTTTCTATATGGAGTTAATGGCTTCTGCCAATATCAGCGATAAACAGATGGTTCTTCTGGTAGATGAACCGGGAGTAAGCCTTCATGCCAGAGCTCAGGAGGACGTCCTCAAGGTTTTTGAAAATATTAAGGACAAAATACAGATAATATATACCACACATTCTCCGCATCTTGTTGAGATCAACAAACTGCACAGGGTTCTTGCAGTCCAGCGCGATGATCTTGACAGTATGAGAAGTACTTCACGGATACTCGATCCCTTGCAGTTATCTTCGGCTTCCCCCGATACACTCACACCCCTGCAAAATATCCTCGGCAACCCGATGGGAAGTGAGGGATTTTCTTCAAAGAGGTTTAATCTGATTGTAAATGATACCGGATCTTTTTACATGTTAAACGCAATTATTCTTTTGATGGGATTTAAAGGTAAAATTTGTGTAATACCTTCCACAAATATATCTTCCATTCCATTGTTGTGTAATATTATGATGGGGTGGGGTATGGATTTTGCAGTCTTGCTTTTTGAAAATGATGAAGAGATACACATGGCTGAGTATCTGAAGAGTTCAGTTTTTAAAACTGATAGCAATAGGCGGGAAATAATTATCAAGATGCCCGGAGCTTTTTTGAATTCTGAAGACATTTTATCAACACTTGATTTTAAGAATCATCTTTTAGAATCAAGAGAGGGAATTCCTGTACCGAATTCAGTATATCTCAGGGAAAAAGAACTTCCCAGGAATTTTCTCTTAAGCAGGTTCCTGTCAAATGTAAAAGAGGGAAAGATTAATGCCGCTGATTTTGATGAGGAGACCCTTGAGAATTTCAAGCTGATCACCGATCTGCTTGCCGGGTTAAAATAAAATTTTGATTTATTTTGCACTTTATGCTTGTTTTCCTACTTTTGTCGCGCTCCGTAAGTCATGAAATATAATTTTGGAGAGATGGGTGAGTGGCTTNNGGGATTTTTATTTTACAGATAGCCGAACCAGGCTTGGCTGAGTGAGGCTAGATGGAAAATAAAAAGACTTTACGAGTGAAACGAGTAAAGGAGTAATTTGGACTTGCAAGGTTCTCCCCTGGGGATCACGACCGACCGAAGTGAGGTCGTAATCCCTCTCTCTCCATAAAATCGAACTACAAATAAATATATTCCAGGATTAGATTAATCATTTGATTATTAATATTAATTTATTGTACTGACTTATGTCATTAAGGAAATTTACTATATTTGACTCATTGATACAAGAAAGGTCATTTTGGGGAACTTGATCTGATTACAAAAAATACCTTATATAAAGTAACAGGAAACCAAATTCAAGAACGGGTAAATACGTTTGAGTGAATCAGGGTTTTCATTCATATAAACTTGTCTTATAAATATTCATACTAGTATAAGGAGTTTCGGAAGATATTAAGGGTTAAGATTTTAATTAACATACAGGTAATGAATTAAAGTGTACTTAATGATTGTACAAATTAAGAAGATTGTTTTCTTGTCATGGATGTTCTGGCTCTCAGTCCAGGCAGTTTTTTCACAGTCACATGTAAGCAGGAATAATTATACCGGATACTGGACAACGCCTACAAGCTGGAACCCGACATGGCCGTCCCCCCAAACTAATATTCTTGGATACGATATTACAATCAATGGTTATATTACTTTAAATGGTTCTCTCTCATTTTCTATTCTTCCCAGTAATTTAATAATTAATGACACACTTGTTATAAACGGAGATTTGACTCTTGGTCTTTTAACTAATTTAACCATAAACGGCAACGGAATTCTTATTGTAAGAGGAAATCTTACGATCGGTGATTTTTCCAATATTATAACAAATAATTATATTGTCGTCACTGGAGACGTTCTTAAACTCGGTTCAACCAATACTGGTTCATTTATAAGCAATAATAATCCTGTCAAAGTGTTTATTGGTGGGGATATCTCACCAACCGGAATAACCAATCATAAGTTGAATTTCCCTGCGCTCAATTGCACAGCGCCAGTTACAATCCGATATCCACATTCGAATTGTTCCTACGGTGATATGACAGATATTGTAAATGATCCGATATATCCTTTCTTCCAATCTACCTGCACTATTGCAACTCCAACCATTGCAGCCGGCGGCCCGACGACCTTCTGTGCTGGTGGAAGTGTAACTTTAACCTCAAGTCCGGGAACAAGTTACTTATGGTCAAATGGAGCAACTACGCGTAGCATAAACGTTACTACATCAGGAAGTTATACTGTAAGAGTGACCAATTCAGGAGGTTGTCAGAGTGCATCATCAGCAGCAACTGTTGTCACTGTCAATGCTTTACCGGCAACACCAACTATTTCCCCTGGTGGTCCAACAACTTTCTGTACAGGTGGAAGTGTAACCTTATCCTCAAGCGCCGGAACAAGTTACTTGTGGTCAAATGGAGCCACCACTTCCAGTATAACCGTTACCATCTCAGGAAGTTATACTGTAAGGGTAACAAATGGGAGTGGGTGTCAGAG
>PMNJ01000346.1 GCA_003162595.1 Bacteroidales bacterium
GAATAACCTGTTGTCTCAATTGTATCGCCAACGTTCACAAGAACATGCTGAGGAATTTCACTTAAGATTGCATACCGGTAATCCCTGCCATCCCAGCTGAGTGAACCAAAATATCCGTTTGATTTAATCCTGGCGCTTAACTTAAAATCGGGGTTCAGGAGCGACATTGCCACAGAATAATCTTTGGAACAGCCAACAATTACTCCTGCAACACTATTTGCAGAAATAACAGCCATATCAACTTTTATACCCTGGCTTTCTCCTTTATTAATGGTAAAAAAATTCCTCTGCCTGTTTATTGAATTTTCAATTACTTCAGCTGATGTGTGAAGATATTGTTGCCTGTGGGTGGAATCATCAGCAGAAAAAAAAAGTGAACTCTCTTTTCTTACAAGTTTTGAGATATTATTTTTAAGTGCAACATTTTCTGCTGCCAGTCTTTCGTTAATCTCATGAAGACTCAGATATGACTTTGTATTATTGATCTTTTCCTCAACTCCCCGGGTAATACTCCTGACACTATTCACAATCCTCGAATTGTGATAATTATTCCTGGTTGAAATCAAATAAAAAGCTATTCCTTCAAGAAACAGAAAGATAATCAGGTTATTGTATCTGACCAGAAAGTTCAGCAGATTCCTCATTCACACTGTAAGATTATCTCATCAGGAACGGAAATTTATCTACATTTTTAAGGGCAACACCCGTGCCACGCGCAACTGCATGCAATGGATCTTCAACAACATTAAAAGGGATATTTATCTTATCAGTCAGTCTTTTGTCAAGACCTCTCAGCAAAGCGCCTCCACCTGCCAGATAAATCCCTTTATTCACTATATCGGCGTAAAGTTCAGGTGGCGTTTGTTCAAGAACGTTTAACAGAGCTGCCTCAACTTTTGATAAAGATTTATCGAGACAATAGGCAATTTCCTGATAAGAAATAGGTATTTCTATCGGAAGTGCTGTCATAATATTTGGTCCTCTAACAACATAATCAGCCGGAGGATTATCTATATCGGGAAGAGCGGCTCCCACACCTATCTTAATATCTTCTGCAGTGCGTTCACCAATCTTAATATTATGCTGATGACGCATATATGCCTGAATATCGGCAGTAAATCCATCTCCTGCTATCCTGATTGATTTGTTACAGACTATACCACCCAGCGCAATTACTGCAATTTCGGTTGTACCGCCACCAATATCAACTACCATACAACCTTCGGGCGCTTCAACATCCAGGCCAATCCCGATTGCTGCGGCCATTGGTTCATATATCATATAAACATCACGTCCGCCTGCATGTTCTGATGAGTCACGCACAGCACGTATTTCAACCTCGGTACTGCCTGAAGGAATACAAACAACCATTTTAAGTGAAGGGGAGAAAAGACGAGGTCCCTTGTTGATCATTTTTATCATTCCCCTTATCATCAGCTCTGCTGCATTGAAATCAGCAATCACTCCATCCCGCAAAGGCCTGATAGTCTTAATGTTTTCATGAGTCTTCCCATGCATCTGTCTTGCTTTCTCTCCTATTGCAATCAGCTTACCGGTATTTTTGTCTATTGCCACAATAGATGGTTCATCGACAACAACTTTATCATTGTGAATAATAATGGTGTTTGCGGTGCCGAGATCGATTGCAATCTCCTGTGTTAAAAATGAAAATAGTCCCATTATATGAGCTGATTAATTTAATATTTAATGTTTAAAATGTCTTACTCCTGTAAAAACCATCGCTATTCCATTAGAAGAACAGTAATCAACAGATTCTTTATCCCTCACAGATCCACCGGGCTGAACTATAGCAGTAATACCTGCTTTGTGCGCTATCTCAACACTGTCGGCAAACGGGAAATAAGCATCGGATGCCATCACCGAACCGTTTAGATCGAATCCGAATGACTTCGCTTTTTCAATAGCCTGTTTCAATGCATCCACCCTGGAGGTTTGGCCTATGCCACTGGCACACAACTGGCTGTTCTTTACAATTACAATAGCATTCGATTTACTGTGTTTAACAATAATATTGGCAAAGACCAGATCCTTCATTTCTGCCGGATCAGGAATTCTGTTTGTAACCGGCTTCATCTGAATGGCTGATTCAGTACTTGTATCTCTTTGCTGCCATAGCACCCCATTTAATATCGATCTAAAGCTATAATTGTTCCTGTCAGAGTCATTTCTGAGAAGAATTATTCTGTTCTTTTTTTGTTTAAGGATTTTCAGGGCAGAGTCGGTATACTCTGGTGCGATAATTATTTCAAAGAATATTTTATCTATCTCTGTTGCTACTGCTTCGTCCACCGAAGTATTTGTAACAATAACACCTCCATACGCAGATACCGGGTCACATGCAAGGGCATCTCTCCATGCATCCAGGTGATTGTCACGGGAAGCAATACCGCACGCATTATTATGCTTTATGATAACATATGTCGGAATATTGAATTCATCAATAAGATTTAGTGCAGCATCAAGGTCGAGAAGATTATTGTATGATATCTCTTTCCCGTGTAGTTTCTCGAAAATCAAGCCGGTGTCCCCGTAAAAGATCCCTTTCTGATGCGGGTTTTCTCCATAACGTAAAGGGTATGATAGATTTATGCTTTCCCTGAAGGCCGGAATCGAGGCTTCATTGTTAAAATAGTTGAAGATGGCTGTGTCGTAATGGGAAGACGTCTGAAATGCTTTTGCAGCATAAAATCGTCTGTCAGCAATTGATGTATGTCCCTGCTTTTCTTTTAATAATGTAAGAATGTTTGCATACTGTTCTCTTCCTGACACAACAAGAACATCTTTATAGTTTTTTGCAGCAGCTCTGATAAGCGATATGCCTCCTATATCTAT
>PMNJ01000023.1 GCA_003162595.1 Bacteroidales bacterium
AATACCAGTAGAAGAAAAATTGATCTTGTTTTCATAATTAGAATATTTTAGAGTATAAAGTTACAAAACTTAAAAAATCTACGCAAAAAAGCCTTAGAATCAGATCCATTTATTTTTTACTGGCCGCCGTTGTAAATGACAATTCATTCCCATAGGTAGTACCAGCGCTTGTAGTGGCAAAAGCCCGTATGTAAAACTTCGTGTTAGGTATTAATCCGGTTAATTGAACGACGAAATCAGGTCCCCGGCTCTTATCTGAACCAAAAATAGTACTGGAAATTGTAGGCCCCGAAGCTCTGCTTAAGCATATACCGTGTTTAGTTACACCACCATTGGCAACGGTTAAAGAATAACCGCTCACCGCGCTTATTTGCGTAACATTAGTGACAGCGGAGGTTTTAACGGTAACTTCCGGCTTAACTGCACTACTTGGCGGATCCTGTTTAATTGTTGGAGAAACCTTTCCCTGAACCTCTGCATTTTTTTTCACTTGTGGTGTTACAGTGGTTTGCGCAAATCCGCTTAATGATACAAAAAGCAGGAAGATTGCTAAAAAAGAGATTGCTTTGCTTTTCATTTTACAAGTATTTAAAGATTAATTAAAATTTATTATCAATTCAGGAAGCAGATAATTCTCAGCTTCTTATTTTTTCAGGATCATTTCTCCCATCTTTCNNATCTGTCAGCTGATGGTTATCCTGGCTAAATTCATCCATTTCAACTTTGGAACCAGGTTTATAATCCATTGATATAAACTGAACAGCTGTTACCGGTAATTTCAGATTCCAGCACTCAGGATTAAACCTGATGACCTTATTGCCAAGACCCTTGCAATTTATACCTGAAATTCCTTCTCCCGAACTAACCCAAGCTTGTTTATTAAGTTCATCTGTTGTAAAAACAGAATACTCTTTGAGAATAAAATCATAAACAGATGATTGTTGAAGGTCAGCACTCTGTCCCATTCCTTTTGCTGTCATCTCTTTTTTTAATTTGCTGAATGTGATTTCATCCATTTCTTTCCTGACTTTATAATATCCTATCAGTGCATCCATAATTTCTTTCACTGTAACAGGAAGCCATATCTCAGGCTGATTGGGATCAGATATTACCAGGTGACTTCCTTTAAATAATTTTACACCTGGAGAAATGACTTTTTCCAGAGGGAAAATAGAATAGTATTGCTGAAGCTGTTCATAGACTAGATGAAGGGATTTTTCAAACCCGGGTTCGTCACCGCTCTCAAAATCGCGGTCACCAAACCTTGTCCCCAGGATATTGTAAAGAGGCTGGTTTATATTGATATCAAAATCGTGTGCAGACCAACCTGTGGCAGTATGAAATACATCTTTTTCAGCATAAAAGTACCGGAATGAAAGATTCAAACTGCACATGATTCCATAACCATTACCTATGGGATGAGCATCTGACGGATACTGATTTCCAGATAATGAAATATTGGCATTGAATCCTTTGGGTGGATTTAGTAATGCATCATTCTGATGAAACCATTCGACGATTAATGTAAGATTTTTCTTAAGTGATGAAATATCAACTCCGGGACAATTGCTGAGATTATTCTCAATAACTAATTTGCCTGGCTTATCCGGAAAATATTTGTATGACTGCGCCCTGACATTGCCTGTATTGTACAACACAATAATTATTATGAAAACATGGCGAATGAGGGTTTTATTTATGTTCATAACTATAACAAACTTACAATAGCATAAGGATCTAAAGTTTAATAAGTTCAACTCTGCGATTCAAAGCTTTATTGACGGGAGTATCGTTTGGAGCTATGGGTTGAGTTTCTCCCATTCCATCCGATTCGAGCCTTGAAGCATCTATTGCAAAATCTTTTACCAACGCATCTTTTACAGATGCACCACGACGTTTCGACAAATCCATATTTGCAGCATCGGCGCCGTCACTATCGGTATGTCCAACTATCTTCACTTTTACGACGGCGTTTTCTTTCAATACATCAGCTATTCCTTTTAATGTTCCGTATGATTCCGGTTTCACCACATCCTTATTCACATCGAAATAGATTCCATAGGTAACCAGTTTACCATCTGTAAGAAGTTTGCAGCGCATATCGGGTGATGCATCGGTGATTCTGATATTAGATATGTATGAACCGCAGGAAGCGCCTCTTGATAATCTGAAACATAAGCGATTGAATTTTGTTCCATCAAAAACATTTGTTGGCATATCCAACACTTTTGCCTGTTTATGATAAATGCGAAATCTTCTGTTCTGTACCCAGATAATGACATGATTCACTTTTTCCACTTCGACTGGATTTACTATTGATGATCCGGTAATTGCTGTATTTTCGTTTGTTTTATATCCCATAGTATTCCAACGTTCTTTTTCAATTGAGATAATTATACCACTATTACCAGGATGAGGGCTATTATCCATTTCCTTAGATTTCTCTTCTCCATACAATATAAGACCGGCTGCAATACGACCTCCGGTTTTTTTAGGGACAATATCAAATTCTATGATGAAATTCTTGGGAAAATCTATACTTTTCAAAAGAAAATAATTTCCATCTGTACTATTCAGGTTGAACCAATTCCCTGGTGCAATGCTCAATGTGTTAATCTCACCTGCTGCATTTGCGCTCCACAATGCAGGAAAATCACCTACTGCATCTTGACTAAAATCATCGAATAAAATCACTTTTTCGCCGGGGATGAAGTCATATTTTGAAAAGGATTGTAGTGATTGTTGATCCTGATTTGCAGATCTGGTGTCAGGATTTGTTTTATTTTCATCAGGTGGCTTAGTTCCGTTATCCTTCTGTGTTTGGTTGTTCTGCTGTGGTTCCTTTTTCTGTTGAATACCTTGGTTCTGGTCTTTTGGATTGTCCTTTTTACTGTTTTTATCTATAGTTATGACCTGTTTCTTAAGGTCAAGCTTAACCTGACTGTTCACACTAAGTGGAAAGCTGATCATTGCAACTATAATGAAAATTTTAAGTAATGATTTCATATTTTTTGCTGATTTAGGTTAATAAATTATTAGCAGTNNCTGTTTTGATCTGTAGGTTTGTTTGAAGGAATAAATAAAAGCTCCAAGCCTAAAAATAATAAACAATTATCAATATACACCTGTCTGAATTGATTTTTACATGGATTGGCCCTCCTTTTTGATTAACGATCGGTTTTTAATACTAAATGTCAATATCTTAATATTCTCTTTATTTCTTAACCCTTCCCTGCAGGCTGGCTCCTTCGCTAAAATAGCCCACCTTGCGATTTTTTAATGCTCGGCCCTCTTAAACAAT
>PMNJ01000246.1 GCA_003162595.1 Bacteroidales bacterium
CCAAAAGATAAAAATGAAGAGAAAAATCCCGATTGGGCTGAAATGTTCAGCGACTCGGAGGAGATATTCAAGACAATGGAGGAACTGACAAAACTCCAGATGGAAGGAGCTGACGTTTATATGTCCGCGTTCGCCAATATGAAACATTTTGACTTTTTTAAAGACTTTCAAAATTGGTTTATTCCATTCTATCCCGACCATGAGACGGTTGATGAGATCTACAAGGATGAAATCCTTGGTCCGGGGACAAACGAGCTGGCAGAAGCGTTGTACAAGACTCCTTTCATCTGTAACTCAGATAAGTATTCATTGCTTCTGAATCTGAAACATCTTCCTTCTTCACAAAAAAGCATGATGTTAAAAGTGTTCCGTATGGAACTTGAAGGGCTTCAACAATTAAATGAGGAAGAATCAGCTACCGATCCGTACAGGGTTTTCAGAACAAACATTACTCAGTACCTGCAGGATATTTACAGGTTTTTTAAACTCTCGCCTTATAAAAAAGAATTTGAGGACCTGTTTCTAGGTAAGCTGGATATTTACAACTCAGAATTCTTCAGGATGACATGCAATGCATCGGAAGCCGAGGCCGGACTTGCCGACTATTTTTTCAGCAAAAACTTTTACAGCGATGCTCTCCATCTTTTCCTGAAACAGGTGAATGAGAAACCGTCGGATGTTCAGTTATATGAAAAGATAGCCTATTGCTATCAGGAAAGCTCAGATTATGAAGAAGCGCTTAAGTTTTACAGAAGAGCGGAACTTATTGACCGGAAAGTCTGGACCATAAAGAAAATAGGATTATGTCTGAGGAGGCTTGGTATGAATGCAGAGGCTCTTGAATATTATTTACAGGCATATGATCTGGATCCTGAGAATGTACACACTGTTATAATGATAGCACATTGCTATATTGATCTAAAGAACTATGAGCAGGCATTAAAATATTATTTCAGAGTTGAATATAAAGAGCCCGGAAACCTTAAGATTCTAAGACCTATTGCATATTGCTATTTTGCACTTGGCAGATTTGATGATTCGGAGAAATACTATGATCGTTTATCAACAGGAAAACTTAATGCTCATGATCTTATAAACAAAGGCCATCTGGCGCTTTGCAGAGGTAAAAAGAGAGAAGCTGTTGACATTTACAAGCAAAGTATAGTAAGCGGTGAATTGTCAAAAGAACAATTCATAACTATTTTCGCGGAAGATAAAGAGTTACTTCTTACTCTCGGGGTAAACCCTGATGATCTGCCAATTCTTCTGGATCACCTGCTGTTTTTAATCGTGTAGTCTGGTAGTATCATGATCCCGGAGCGGAGGAGGAGGTCCATCAGGTGCTAACCTTCTCCCAGGATTATGCCATCTGTTATCGTTGAAATTCAGGGAATCGTTTTGATGGTTCTTTCTGTTTTGTCGTATCATCTCCTGACGCCTGTCATCCATATCTTTTAGCCTGGACTGCTGTTCCTTTGAGAGGTTCAGATCCAATTCTTTCCTGAATTCCTTCATATTGGCATCGAGCTCTTTTCTGAAATTGTTTTGCAGTTCACTATTAATTTTGGCGAACTTATTGAGAATCAGATCAATTTTTGCTTTCTGTTGTTCGTCGGGCTGTATTGTCTTGTAAAACCCATCTCTGAACCTCTCTTCGGAAAAAAAGACTCTGACCGGTTTAAGTCTGTGATATCTTATCTGTGCTGAAGTCAGCATCCCCAGAATGAATCCTATTACCAAAGTTACCAGAATGACCAATATCGATTTTGCCTTCATTTTTTTACAAATTTCCGGTTAACAGACATACAATACTTTCATCATAATTATCGCTCAATCCAAGGAATGAGTTGAAAGAAAAGGAGCCTTCCCTCAGAAAAATAGATATAAGGAGAACTATAATCGCAGCTACACCAGTAATAGCAATACGATAAAAAGCAAAATTCATGTATTTAACGAATTCAAATTCCCGATTTACGATTAATCCTGCAGAAAACAGTTTATTGAGTACTTTGTCACTAAATGTTTCACTGAAATTATAAGAAATGCCTTCTTCATCCAGCTTCCCGGAGACCTCAACAGCATCAGCGTCGGCATTCAGTGAGTTGATTATCAACTTCTTAATCTCAATTTTATTCATTGTATAAGTTGTGTATTTATAGTTTTACTAAAATATTTCTCAATTGATCCTGAGCTCTTGATAACCTTGAAAGAACAGTTCCCAGAGGCAGATCGAGTATTTCTGCCGTCTCTTTTGTAGTATATCCCTGAAGCATTCTCATTGTTAAAATTATTCTAAACTTCGGATCTAGTCCCATTAGCGCTTTATGTACTATCTCCGAAGCTTCTTTTCTTTCCTGAGTATCATAATCAGCAATTTCGAATTCATACATTTCGTTATTTGCCTTTTGCGAAAACAGTGAAAAGAATCTTTTCCTTCTCTTTATCTCGTTCAGAGTCAGGTTTATAGCAATTTTCTGAATATAAGTTGAGAGTTTTGCCTCACCCCTGAATTCTGACAGGGAATAATAAAGATTAATAAATACCTCCTGTCCAATATCTTCAGCAAAAATGGAATCTCCAAGCATACCTTTGACCGTGCGAGCAACCATTTTCTGATAACGGTTAACAATTTCTCCGAAGGCATTTTTATCGCCATTCAGGGAAGCTTTTACCAGTTCAACTTCTTCGGTTACTTTGTACGACTCATTGATCATACTTCAATCTATAGACAAATATTTAGCTTCGAATATTCCCGATTGTTAATTTTTATTAACACTTATCAGAAATTAGTAATTAGTATTAGCAACTATAAATCAGGAATTAATGTTGTAATGCCTATTCGCAATTCGTAATTACTGATTTGTAATTTAATTTTATTGAGGAGGTTTATTCTCATCTTCTAACAGAACCTGATAATCTTTTGTGTATCTGACCATAAAAAGTTTCTGGTTTTCAAAACCATCGCTGGACGTTTTTTGCTTAAAGTCGTACTCACTCTGCAGAAGGTCAGGATAATGTATTTCAGGATGTCTGATAAAACTCTTTCCATGCATGGCTAGTCCACTTATAAAATTAAATGCTATATCATATCCCTGCCAGGCATAACTTTTTTCCAGAGGCTGTGTATGAAACTTTTGCATGAAATTTGAGTTGAACTGTTTTACGTTCTTTTTTGAATAATCAATCCAGTACGGAGAATAGACCATAATATCCATATCAAACAGTTCTTTCTGGTCCAGCCTATCAAGATCCCTGATAACAGGGTATCCGAAAAGTTTTGTATTGAATCTTCGTGAAAGACCACTGACGATATCTATTACTTCACTTATTACAGGAGCCTCCTCAGAAGCTATTATAACGATGTTATCAGATTGTTCGGAAAGTGCATGGCTCAACCTGTTAATTGAGTCATTATTAAACATTGACCTGCTGTAGAAAATAAACTCCTTGAATTTTATGTCCTCATATGGCAACTTATAACTCAACTCTGTAAATATCAAGTTTTTAAATCTTTTCACATCCTCATCAACCCCTAAACTATCGGCATGAATAAATACAATATTATGATCATAATATTCACTTATTTTCTTTGCTAGTGCTTTTTGTGCAATTTCAAGCGAAGAACTGGCCAAAAACAGGTTAGGATGTTTTTCAAGCGCAGAATTATTCATGAGCGGAACAGGTGATACAACAGGGATATCAAGATTTCTTGCATAATCAGAAACAATAGAGAGATTATTAGAATAAACAGGTCCGATGATAAGATCCATCGTCGCCAGTTTTCCCGATCTTATTAATCTTGTAATTTCAATTGTATCGCTCCTAATATCATATGTATGAAGATTTATTTTTAATCCTAAGGATCGTAAAGTATCTGAAGCAAGTAATATTCCTTCATACATTTCCAGGAAATCGAGGCTGCCGGGATAAATCCAGTCCTCTGGTACTCTATATGTTTTCCTGCCGTTCACATTATTGGATGAATCTGTTTCTATTCGGTTGGAGTTCTCCGACAAATAGAATGGAAGCAGGACAGCTACATTTAATGATCCTCTGAGTTCTTTTATTTCTGTATATCCTGATGATCTGTTGATCTTTACCGGCAGTGCCTCAGCAACAGCCGGAGCAGTGTCAGTTTTTACCTGTTCAATCTCCTTAATTTCAGCCTTTTCAACCCCTGGTATCCTTACAAAATCGCCAACCTGAGGAAACCTTAAATCCCTGTTTTCTTTTCTTAGCTGTCTGGCAGAAAGGCCATATTGTCTGGCAATAGAAGAAAGGGTTTCCCCCATCAGAACTTTATGGAAAATGTATTTTTTCTCCTGATCGTCAAATTTCTGCTGGTCATTCATGAACTCTCTTTTCGGAACCGCTATTTCGACACCTACAGATAGTTTATTAATATCCATTCCCGGGTTACTCTGTATTATTTCGTTTTCAGAAACACCGTATAATTTTGAAAGAGAGTAGACAGTTTCCCCTGGTTTCAGACTATGGTATATGAATTTGGAATCATCATGATTCTTCTTGACAGATTCAGATTCTGGTGGTTTTGTTTCAGCAACAAGACTGACAGGAATTCTCAGGGATTGTCCTTCTTTTATACCATAAACTGCCGGTGGATTCTCCCGGGTTAGGTCTTCTACAGATATTCCATAAGCTTTTGAAATTGAGTAAGCAGTTTCTCCTTTTTTAACCTGATGAATAAAATATGCTGTTCCTGAAATAATCACTTTATCTTTTGATCTCTCAACAACAACCTGCGAATTTATAGTATTACTGAAGATCAGAACAGATATTAAAATCGGCAGGGTTTTTATCCAGTTTATAATTCTCATTAGATTCTTTATTATTCTTTCCAGGGTTACAATGATTTAAGAAATGTGCGGCAGTTTCTTTCAATTCTTTCAGGAACATTGCTGATATCTGACCTGATAAATTTTTCGCCGGTTATCTTTTCATATAGTTCTATATACCTTTCAGATACCTGATTAACAAAATCATCGGTCATTTCGGGCACTTTCTGTTCTGCTTTTCCCTGGAAGCCATTATCCATCAGCCATTCCCTTACAAACTCTTTTGATAATTGTTTCTGAGGAAGATCTTTCTCGAAATGTTCCTGATATTTATCCGAATAAAAATAACGCGAAGAATCCGGAGTATTGATCTCATCAATAAGGTAAATCTTACCATCCTTCTTACCAAATTCATATTTGGTATCAACAAGGATCAAACCATGCTGAAGTGCAATTTCGGAACCTCTCAGAAATACATCCATCGTATATTTTTCAATAAGAGAATAATCTGCTTCTGAAATAAGATCGCTGCTTAATATTTCGGACCTTGATATATCCTCATCATGTCTGCCCTGTTCGGCTTTGGTTGTTGGAGTTATAATAGGTGTTTTAAAACGCTGATGTTCTTTCATTCCATCCGGAATTTTTATTCCGCATATCTCCCTTGCACCTGACTTGTATGTCCGCCATGAACTTCCTGTAAGATAAGCTCTTACAATCATTTCTACCGGGAATGGTTCGCATTTATGTCCAAAAGTCACAGTAGGATCAGGTGTTGAAATTTTCCAGTTTGGAACGATATCATTTGTTGCATCCAAAAATTTCGAAGCTATCTGATTAAGTACCTGTCCTTTATAGGGAATTCCTTTTGGAAGTACCAC
>PMNJ01000076.1:0-766 GCA_003162595.1 Bacteroidales bacterium
TGAAGACAAAGAATTCAACGAGGAGAACTTCTTTTATGTTGATTCAACGCTGTTTGATATATTCACCTATAAAGTAATAAAAGGTGAAATTAAATCTGCACTCCTTGCACCGAAAAAAATCATTCTCACTGAAAAGATTGCCAACAAGTACTTTGGAAAGTCTGATCCTATCGGAAAAACGTTGACAACCGGAACCGACACATATGAAGTCACCGGAGTTATTCAGGATGTTCCCACTAACTCTCATTTCCGGTTTGATGCCGTGGCAGCAAGAAATAATTTGCCGAAACAACTTGGGAGCTGGGGCAATTTCGGAGTCTTTACCTATCTGTTATTTCCTGAGAAGTTCGATGTTAAGGCATTTGAGACAAAGATGCAGGGAATGTATGATGCTTATATGAAGACGATATTTGAACCTTTGAAGATTAGTATCAAATACAAACTTGAACCACTAACGAGGATTCATCTTTATTCGAAAAATGCCGCAGAACCAGAACCAACCGGAAGTATTACGTATGTCTATATTTTTGCTATTGTTGCCATTTTCCTGGTTCTTATAGCATCAATGAATTATATGAACCTCGCCACAGCCCGTTCAACCCGTCGTGCGCGTGAAGTGGGTCTCAGAAAGGTAGTCGGATCCCGTCGCGGACCTCTTGTTTTGCAATTTTTATCTGAATCATTGGTCTTTACTCTCATTTCCCTTTTAATCAGCATTGTTTTAATAATTGTCCTTTTACCAAAGTTCAACCTTCTGGCAGGAAAA
>PMNJ01000076.1:846-14878 GCA_003162595.1 Bacteroidales bacterium
AAGAATGTCGTGGGGCTCCAGCTAAACGGACCGATGATCAGGAAGTACCCTGTTCTGAAACAGAGTCTTCTCGAAAACCAGAATGTTAAATATGTGACCTCGACAAACACAGCTGTGGGTGAAGGTTCAGGAAAGGTTATTTTCAATGTGGAAACAGATCAGGGAATGTCTCAAAAAGGTGTAAATTTTGCGGTTGTCGATCATGATTTTATTGAAACTTTAGGGATAAAAATGGTTAAAGGCCGTGAATTTCAGCAGGATATGCCATCTGATACCCTTACGGGAGTAGTGGTTAATGAAGCATTTGCCAAAAGGATGAACTGGACCGAACCTATAGGGAAAAAAGTTGAATTAAAGCCTTTTATTGACGGCAGAGTCATAGGTGTAATGAAAGATTATCATCAGACCGGAATGTATAACGCAATTGAATCGCTTATGCTGCTTTATCGCCCTCTGAATAACGTTATTTATATTAAACTTAGTGGAAGCGACACAAAACAAACACTTAGTTTTATCGAAAAGAAGTGGAAGGAAATCTTCCCGGACCAGCCATTTGTTTATACTTATCTGTCAGAAAGGTTTAACAGGCAGTTTGAAGCTGATGATAAACGCGGGTTAGTATTCACAATGTTTACAGTACTGGCAATTCTTATAGCCTGTCTTGGGTTATTTGGCTTAGCCTCATATATGGTCGAACAACGGACAAGGGAAATTGGCATCAGGAAAGTATTCGGAGCAAACGAGAATACAATACTTGGACTGATTTCAAAGGACTTTCTTATTCTCGTTGCTATCGGCATTGTAATAGCTGTTCCCGTAGCGTATTATTTTATGAACAGATGGCTTGAGAATTATGTCTACCGGACAAAGATAGAGGTACCATTATTATTGACGGCAGCATTGCTGACAATCCTGATAACCTTCCTTACTATCAGTTACAAATCTTATCAGGCGGCAATTATGAATCCGGCAAGAGCTTTAAAGGCGGAATAAAAGGAACTCTATAACCAGGTAGCTATTGTTCTAATTGCACTAACATGAAAAAATACTATTGTTTTGGCCTCCTTATTTCAGTGTTAATTATATCAGGGTGCGGAAAAAAAGATATAAATACAAACTACAAGAGCAATCCGGAATCATTATTTCATAATGCTTACATAAAATTACCACTAGGAACTGTCAAACCTTCCGGCTGGCTAAGGTCACAATTAGAGAATCAGGCGGCAGGTCTCACGGGAAATCTTGATGATTTCTGGCCCGACCTGGTCAATTCGTCCTGGCGGGGAGGTAATGGAGAAGCCTGGGAAAGAGGCCCATATTTCCTCGACGGACTGGTTCCTCTGGCATATCTTCTTAACGATGAGCACCTGATCGCCAAAGTAAAAGGTTGGATTGAACCAATACTTGCAAGCAGTAGTGATACAGGCTGGTATGGGCCTACTAAAAACAAGGACCGATGGCCCCTTGCGGTAGCAAATAAGGTATTGATGCAGTATTATGATGCAACAGGAGACAAACGTGCTCTCAATGTTCTGACAAAATACTTCAGATACCTGCACGACTCAAAACCCGACTGGCCCGACAAAGACTGGAGGGGAGTGCGTGCCATGGAAAATGCGGTTACCGGTTATTGGTTGTACAGACAGACTGGAGAGCCATGGATACTTGAAACAACCGCATCGATTCAGAAAAACAGTTCAGACTGGACAACATATTATGAAAAATTTCCATGGGATTCAGCAGCTGCAGCAGACAAAAAGATACCGCTTGACTGGGGACCGGACGGTTTAACGGCCCATGCTGTAAATAACGCAATGGCAATAAAATATCCGGGGTTATGGTACCAGCAATCAAAGGATGAACGATTTAAAAAAGCTGTATTTTCCGGAATCGAAAAATATGACCTTAACCACGGGCAGCCGGGAGGAAGATTCTCGGGAGATGAACATTTGTCAGGTAAAAGCCCAAGCCAGGGAACTGAGTTATGTTCTATTGTAGAGTACATGTTTTCGCTGGAAGAACTTTACCAAATTTTTGGAAACAGCAAACTGGCTGACAGACTTGAACTTCTTGCTTATAATTCTCTTCCTGGAACAACAACACCTGACTTCTGGGCTCATCAATATGACCAGCAGGCTAACCAGGTACTGGTATCATGTGCAAAAAGAGACTGGACCACTAACGGAGATTATTCCAATATTTATGGCCTCATGCCTAACTTTGCATGCTGTCTGGCAAACATGCACCAGGGATGGCCCAAGTTTGTAGAAAGTATGTGGATGGCGACAAATGAAAATGGGCTGGCACTTGTAACTTACGGACCGTCAATTGTTAAAGCCAGAGTCGGAAATGGTAATGAAGTGACAATTAATGAAGAGACTGACTATCCATTTAACGGATCAGTTAAACTTACAATTAATACAGAAAAGACGGTCAGGTTTCCGATTGATCTGAGGATTCCGGGATGGGCCGATTCTGTATCAATAAGATTTAAAAACAAAAGTATTAAGATCAAAAATCTCACAATTTTTAAGATTAAGGAGAGATGGAAGAACGGAGATCAGATATTCATAGAATTGCCTATGCATTTGCGTGTTGAGAAACATTACAATAATTCATTAACACTTTTGCGAGGACCACTCTGTTTTTCTTTGCAGATTAATAAGGAATATAAGAGTATCAAAATCAATTACGACAATTTTGGTTACAAAGGGAGTGTGGATTGGGAGATAAATCCAGGTAGTGTATGGAACTACGGATTGGTTATTGATAAGACAAATATCATGTCTGGAATAAAGGTGTCTGAATATCCTGTAAGCAAATATCCCTTTGCGGACAGAGGTGACATGATCTGGTCTTCAGACTTGGGAAAATATACCGTTTGGGATCAGGATGCACCTGTAATAATTAAAGCAAGGGGTATGAAAATCCCGGAGTGGACAATGAAGAATAACTCTGCCGAAGTTCCACCTTTAAGTCCTGTAAAACCTGAAGGAGATATTGAAATAATTACCCTGGTTCCTTACGGATGCGCAAGGCTACGGATTACTGAATTTCCGGTTATGGATATTGTTCTGATGGAGGATATCATGAGACCCGGAAAATGAAACATTAAGAACTGATACAGAGGGCCACTGAGAAGACACAGAGAACCACAGAGATTTATAATTTGAACCTCTGTGGCACTCTATGGTTCCTCTGTGAAACTCTGTGTAACTAGAAGATTTATTTAAAAAAATTAAACTTATTCCCCAAGTGGTTCTGTTTTCTTACTTAACCAAAGTATTTCACTATTTGTCAGATACGGTCTAAGTTTTTCGTAAACTTCTGCATGGTAAGAATTGAGCCAGTCAATTTCTTTCTGATCCAGTAAAGAAATTTCAATCAGAGACTTATCGATATAGCAGAGAGAAACAGTATCAAATTTAAGGAATTGTCCGAATTCAGTCTCTTCGTCTTCAAAACAGAGTATCATATTTTCAATCCTGATTCCATATTCTCCTTCCCTGTAAATTGCCGGCTCATCAGAAATCAGCATACCAGGTTCGATTACAGTTTTTGAATCTCTTACTCCTCCCTGCCCGATATTCTGAGGGCCTTCATGGACATTAAGACAGAAACCAACACCATGGCCTGTTCCATGTCCATAATTCAGACCATTTTCCCATAAGGCTTTACGCGCCAACAAATCAATCTGATAACCTCTGGTACCTGCCGGAAATTTTGCCAGTGCAAGGTTTATCATCCCCTTAAGTACCAGGGAAAAATCCCGTTTCTGCATGTCTGTCGGCCTTCCTATAGAAATAGTTCTGGTTATATCTGTTGTCCCGTCAAGGTACTGACCACCAGAATCTATCAGTAGAATTCCACTGGCACCTATTTGAATATCTGATTCTTTTGTTGCAGAATAATGAGGTAATGCACCATGTTCATTAAATGCAACTATTGTAGAAAAACTTGGTCCCAGGTAGTTTTCGCCTTCAGATCTGAAGCTGTTTAGTCTTTCACCTAGAGAAAGTTCTGAAAATGGTTCTGAACCGTAATTCTGTTCTAACCAGAAGAAAAACCGGGTAAGAGCAACACCATCTTTAACCATTACTTTCCTGATGTTTCCAATCTCAACTCTGTTTTTGACCGCTTTTAAACTGGTCGGAATAGTGACATCTTCAATTATTTTCATCCCACGGGGGATAGAATTAAAAAGACTTGAAGAAGTAGTTGATGGATTAAGAAGAATTGTCGAATCGGGAGACAGTGTTGATAATATACTAGCTGTTTCTTCGTAAGGCAGCAGGACTATTTCGAGTTTATCAAATTCTGAAGCCAGTTTCAAAGGGATTCTATTCTCATCTGTAAAAAACAGGACTTGTTCTTCGCCGACAATTGCAAAGGAAATCAGCAAAGGACTATAATTAATGTCACTTCCCCTGATATTAAGCATCCACATTATATCATCGAGTGAAGTAAGAAGATGATAATCAACTTCTTTCAGCTTCATTTGATTCCTTACTTCAATTATCTTAACTGTCCGTTCCATTCCACAGAATCTGGCAGAATGATCAAATGCAGGTGAATTTGGCATCAGAGGCCTGTCTGTCCATATCCCGGAAATCAGATCACAATCAAAATCGAATAATATATTTTTACCTTCCAATGACTTTACGATCTTCCTCGTCTGTTCAACTGAAAAGATTCTGCCATCGAGTGCAATTTTGCATCCTGAATTAATATGCTCAGTTATCCAACCAATGAAGTCTTTCTTTTCTGAAAGAAGAGGTTTCATAAGAACAATTCCTGAGCCGGAGAGTTGTCCCTCAGCCTGAATAAAATACCTCGGGTCGGTCCATAAGCCTGCAAATGTATCGGTAACGACGACTGTAGCAGCCGATCCGGTGAAACCTGTCAACCACCGTATTACACGCCAATGATCAGGAATATATTCTCCGAGATGAGGATCGGATGAAGGTATTATATATGTATCGATCCTTTTCTCTTTCATGATGCCTCTCAGTAGAGTCAGGTTTTCTATGAAAGAGATCATAAGCTTTTCACCTCATTAACAAGATTTTGCAGAGTGCTTTTTGCATCGCCAAATAACATTCTTGTCTTATCGTTATAGAATAACATATTTTCAATTGCCGCATACCCTTTGCCCATACCCCGTTTCATGACAATTATGTTTTTCGCATCATGTGCTTTAATGATAGGCATACCGTAGATAGGGCTTGAAGGATCATCTTCAGCAGCGGGATTCACAACATCGTTAGCACCTATAACCACCAGGACATCGGTATTAGGAAGATCAGGATTGATTTCATCGCTCTCAATAAGCTGTTCATAAGGCACATCTGCTTCCGCAAGCAATACATTCATATGTCCGGGCATACGGCCGGCCACAGGATGGATAGCATATTTAACCTCTACTCCTTTCTCTTCCAGTAGTTTATCTAATTCATGGCAGATATGCTGAGCCTGAGCCACAGCAAGTCCGTAGCCAGGGACAATAACCACTTTCTTCGAATAGCTCAGAAGCACGGCAGCATCGGATATTGATATTTCTTTAACTGAACCGGTAGCTTCAACATTCGTTTTTCCACCGCCTCCAAACACACCTACAATAACATTTAGTAATGAACGGTTCATTGCCCTGCACATTAGAATAGTCAGAATTGTCCCTGCTGATCCGACAAGTATCCCTCCGGTAAGCATGATCTGATTGTTATACAAAAAACCTCCCATTGCAGCGGCTACACCGGTGAATGAGTTCAAAAGTGAGATAACAACAGGCATGTCGGCACCACCGATGGGCATTACAAACAGGACTCCATATATGACTGCAATTGCGAACATTATATATATAAGATAGGTGAGCTCACTGCTTGTCTGCACGTGACGTGTCATTATATAAACAATAAATCCGATCAGGACAGCAAGAATTGTCAGATTCACATACTTCATTGCTTTAATACGCATATCACCTATCCTTCCATCAAGCTTTCCAAAAGCGATCATACTGCCCGCCCAGGATATAGTTCCGATCATCAATCCAAGAAGAATAGCCAGTACATGCCCGTTTGCCATTCCACTTTTGGCTATTAAATCGGGACTTACATGTTGAAATTCCATCATCGAGATAAGGGCTGCAGCTGCACCACCCATACCATTAAAAAATGATACAAGCTGAGGCATGGCGGTCATCTTGACCCGTTTTGCAATAACCCATCCTATAATACTGCCAATTCCTATCGCAATAAGTATGAGGCCGATATTCCCAATCGGTTTACCATCTTTATGATGAAAGAGTATTGTTGCAATTACAGCCAGGCTCATCCCAATAGCTGCCAGCGTATTACCTCGTCGGGCCGTAAGCGGATGGCTTAACATTTTTAATCCTAAAATGAAAAGTATTGAGGCAATTATATAAGACATCTCCAATATAGAGGTCCCTGAATTCAAGTGAGATAGTTGGTCCATAAGTATCTGTTTTTACTCAGGTTACTACTTCTTCTTTTTAAACATTTCCAGCATCCTGTCGGTTACAACAAAACCTCCGACAACGTTGAGGGTGCCGAGTACCACAGCCAGAAACCCCAGTATCATGGATCCGTTGGTCTCAGCATGTCCCATTACGATTATAGCACCGATAATTACCACCCCATGAATTGCATTTGCACCTGACATAAGTGGTGTATGGAGAATAGCAGGAACGTGGCTGATTACTTCAATACCGAGGAATATTGACAGGATCACAATGAAAATTGCCTCTCTGTGCAATAAAAAGAATCCGAGAATATTTCCCATGATAATTTATTTTAAATTTAGAAGCTGTTTAACACTTTGGCTGACATACTCTTTACCATGTACGGCAGTTGTTCCGTATATGATGTCGTCCTTTAGATTAAGACTGAGTTTAGCATCCTTATCAACCATTATCTTTAAAAGGTTAATTATATTACACCCGAACATTTTACTTGCATCAGAAGGCATATCAGATGGATAATCGGATTTTCCGATAATATGAACTCCATTTATTACTAAGTTTCTGCCATTCTCGGTTAATTCGCAGTTGCCCCCTGTTGAGGCTGCAAGGTCAATAATAACAGATCCGGGTTTCATGGAATAAACTGTTTCTTTCAGCAAAAGGACAGGTGCTTTCCTACCGGGTATCTGAGCAGTGGCAATAACAACATCAGATGCAATTGCACGTTCCTGAATGAGATCCAGCTGCTTCCTTCTAAACTCTTCCGTTTGTTCCACAGCATATCCCCCGGAAGCAGCATCTTCTTTGGCTCCTTCGACTTCAATAAATTTTCCTCCCAGACTTTTGACTTCCTCTTTTACTGCTGATCTGACATCGAATACTTCGACTACTGCACCAAGTTTCCTGGCAATGGCAATGGCCTGCAGTCCTGCAACACCGGCACCTAAGATAAGCACATGTGATGGCTTGATTGTTCCGGCTGCCGACATGAACATAGGGAAGAACCTTGGTAATAATGATGCAGCCTCAAGTACTGCTTTGTATCCGGAAACAGTAGCCATCGATGAGAGTATATCCATTGATTGGGCTCTCGTAGTTCTGGGAATCAGGTCAAGAGCCAGAACAGATAAACCCTGAAGGCGCGCTTTTTCGAGCCAGTTACTGTTCACAACAGGATTAAGAACAGAGCACAATACCTGCCCTTCCTTAAAAGAGGTAATATCTTCGTCGACCGGAGGATTAATAGAAAGCAACATTTCAGCTTCAGAAATAACATCCTTGCGTTCAGCCAACCGGGCTCCGGCATTCATGTAAACCGAGTCTGAAGCAAAAGCCCGTTCACCGGCATTATTCTCTACCAATACATCAATACCCATGTTTTTAAGGACAATAACTTCAGGAGGAAGGATAGCTACCCTGTTTTCATTTCCCATCTCTTTGAGGATACCTAATATCATAAGTTTGAAGTTTGGAGTTTTGAGTGCCTAAAGTTTAAAACAGAAATTATTACCAATATAATAAACAATAGCTTATCCCCCACCCAAATAATTTTAAAAATGAGGATTCAGGGTCTGATCTTAATCAAAGTAACTTCAAGTATTAGCGTTTCACCAGGTGATATTACGAACCTTTTCTGACCGGGAATCTCTTTTCCATAATACCCCGAATCTATCCCATAAGCCAGATCAGATGGCACAACGAGAAGTCTTTTCTCCCCGGTTTTCATGTCCTGTATGGCCTCATTCAAACCTTTTATTAATTCATCTTTCCCCATGGGATGAGAAAAAGCAACAGGTTTTGATCCGGGCATTGGTTTTCCCTGGTCCGCTGAACTTACAAAACTTATACCTGTTATTAATTTCCCACTGTATTTTATACTGAGTACTGATCCGTCTTTGGGTTTGTTACCTTTCCCAGGCACCAATACCTTATATCTCAGACCGTCACTTAAGGTTTGCAGTCCGGGATAGTTATCAGCAATGAATTTCTCTTCCCGTGATTTTCCAGCTTCCTTTTCAAAATTAACTTTTTCCCATTGTGTATCCAGGAGTTCTTTAAACATGCCATCGTTCACAACAAACTTCTCAGCTTCGGGTCCTGCTCTTACAATCGTGATGGAGATTGTTGTATCGCCCTGAACTATCTTATTCACTACGTCCATACCATCCACAACTTCTCCGAAAAGGGTGTAGTTACCATCGAGATATGATCTATCGGCAAGGGTTATATAGTACTCACATGTATTTGTATTCGGGCCTGAGTTTGCCATACCTATCATCCCCGCTTTATTATGGCTCAGATCGCTGATCTCATTTGGGATCTCATATCCTGTCGAATTAACATCTGTATTTGCCGGGTCTTTCACCGTTGACGGTTCCCCGCCCTGAATTACATGCCCTTTCACTACCCTGTGCCAAATTGATCCTTTATAAAATGGGATCCCTAAAGGATAGGTAGCATTTGTAATGGTTCCTTCAGCAAGTCCAACAAAGTTAGCCACAGTCATTGGCGCCTTTTTATAGTCAAGCAAGACTGAGATCCTTCCTTTATTAGTATTGAAATCAGCATAAATTCCATCGGGCATAATGTTCCCCTCCCTGGAAAGCTGATGATCAAGATTTGCAATACCATAAGCGACTACTGCTGTTACTAAAGATGAATATTCCTCATAAGCAGGAATTATCTCATTATAGGTATCGAGGGTTGTATGCCATGTACGGCCATATTGATGCTCACCTTTTGTGCTGAATCCGAATGCAGGCACATCTTTCTGTAAAAATGAAAAGGTGTCTGTTCCCCCTCTCCCACCTTTTCTCAGAGGTTTGCTCCTTTCTGTCAGTTCAAATGGATATTTTTGGTTCAAACCCAGTACTGGTTTAATAACCTGTTGAAAATCAGCCATCATTGCCTTTGGAACACTTAATCCGGAAATGCAGTTGGTTCCTCCGTCGCGATTAAAAACAGCAGATATTCGCGGTAGTTTATCTGGGTTTTGTTTTACCCATGCAGCTGAACCAAGAAGGCCATACTCTTCGCCGGCCCATAAATGTACCATGATAGTACGTTTGGGCCTGCCACCTGCAGTAAGTATAAGCCTTGCTGCCTCCATTGCCACGGTGGCTCCTGAAGCATTATCGATTGCACCGGAGGCTCCATCAAATCCATCAAGATGCCCTCCAAGTATAACATATTCATCAGGATATTCTGTACCCGGAATCCAACCTATCACATTATGATATTTGATCGGGCCTGGTCTGAAATAGTTTCTTATGTCAAATTCCAATATAACCCTTTCTCCTTTAGATAGCAGCTCTTTTATCTCATTATATTGTTTATCAATGAGTTTGATATCAGGTAAGGTAGGAAGATTTTCCCAGGAATCAACTTTATGGTATAATAACCTGATAGGAAAGGTTGAAAGCTGAATAGTACCCAGGGCGCCTGCTTCACGGATCAACCGTATAAGTTCGGTTTCACCTCCGCGATCACGGGGCCATCCTGTATTAACTCCATCAATCAATACCCATGCTCCTTTTATACTATCCTTCACTGTCTGGAATTCCGCAACAGTCGCGGGTGAGAGAATAACATGTCCTTTCTGACAACCTTTTGTTCCGGAAGTATAGGAGGGAGTTCCAAAATCCAAAGCTATCTCTTTGGGGATAATCATCTTCCCAAACCATGGTCCCCTGTTAAAACCAACAGCCATTTCACCGGCTTCCTGCATTTCAGCAATCATACCCCACGACCTCATCGTACTAACCGCCCATGTGCAGGCGCTGTAAAAGCCATCGGAACCTGTCAGGCGATCACCAAACCGGTTAGTAAGATAATCTATGTGCTCCATGACCTTATTATCAGTTTTGCCAAGGCCAATTATTTTATCAACAACAGGATCATTCTGACCTCCTGCAATAATAGTTAGGAACAGAAAGATATTCAGGGAAAAATAGCGAAGAAAATTCATATAGACAGACTAGTTTGTTATGGTTCAATTACTAATTTTCCCTTAGTATTACTTGGTGTATTCCTTTGTGTTACTTTGTGGTTAAAGGATTTTTTACCATAAAGGATCACGAAGAGCATCACTAAGGTACACAAAGGGTTATCAAATTCTATTTTCTGAAAAAATTTCTTAACCAGAAGTTATTTGCTTCATTTTTTGAATGAGCGGCTTTTGCCCCTCCCCACCAATGACGTCCTTCGGGATATAGCATGAATTCAAATATCTTACCCTCGTCTTCAAGTTTGGAAATCAGGTATATTGAATTCTGCATGTGAACATTGTCATCCATATCGCCATGAGTCAGGTATAATTTACCCTTGTAGTTTTTAACATAAGTCATAACCGAACCATCTTTATACCCTTCAGGATTATCTTTAGGTGTATCCATATATCGTTCCGTATATATATCATCATAAAGACGCCAGTCAGTCACTGACGATCCGGCGAAACCGTGTGTCCAGAAATCAGCGCCTTTTGTCAGAGCCAAGCAGGTCATATAACCTCCGTACGAGCTACCGGTAATGCCTATTCGTGCAGAATCAATATAAGGTTTTGTACACAACCATTTAACAGCGTCTTCATAATCAAGGATTTCCCATTTACCCAGAGAACGATAGAGATAATCGAGACCTTTTTTCCCAAAGTGGCCGGAACCGCGATGGTCGACTGTAAATGTTATTATCCCATTCTGTGAATACCATGAAGGGTTATTTCCCTGCCATCTGTTGCTGACATTTTTGAAATCCGGACCTCCATATATTGTAAAAATTACCGGATATTTTTTTGATGGATCAAAATTAAGAGGATAAGTTATAATTGCCGGCATGTTGAAGAGTCCATCGGATGTTATGATCTTTATCATTTCCGGCTTAGAATTTTTTGAAGGGTCATATACCGGTTGTTCAAATCTATATATCTCATTTATCTTCTTCCCGCTTTTATTATATGAAATAATCGATCCGGTACTTGTTATATTGTTCCATGTATCAATAAAATAAGTTCCTTTTGGTGAAATACTTACATTATGAGTACCTTCCCCTGAAGTTATCTGCAACAAATTTTTACCATCTAGTCCGACTCTGAATGCATGAATGTCAGTTGATTCAGTACCGGTTGCATAAAAATATACCACTTTCGCATCTTCATCCACCCTGTCAATACTTGTCACCCTGAAATTAAAATTTGTAAGTGGGGCAATAAGTTTTCCATCCCACGCATAATAATAGAGGTTTTCCCAATCATTCTGGCAATTTCTGATTATAAAGCCAGATCCGTTTTTCATCACATAAATATCTTCATGAAACTCCACCCAGGTTTTACTGTTTTCATTGTAAATCTGTGTATAATCACCTGTCGACGGATCGGCCAGGATGATGATCAAAACATTCTGATCGCGATTAATTATCTGTATAGCAAGTTTTTTGCTGTCGGGTGTCCAGAATGGCCAGGCAATGTACTGGTCAACATTATAATCGGTTTTTACCCATGTGGTTTTGGCGGTTGCAATATCTGCTATCCCCATCTTCACTTTTGGATTTGGATCTCCCGGTTTAGGATAAGGAGTAGCTTCAATAAGTCCATGAATTCCATCGGGTTCATCTAACCTGTTCAGTGTGAAAACCGGGACATCGGTCTCATCAGTTCGTAAATAAGCTATTTTATTCCCGTCAGGCGACCACCAGAATGCAGCATAATGGCTTGACCTCTCAAGTATCTCCTCCATATAAACCCAGGAACAATAGCCGTTATATATTTTGTCTGAAGCATCAAAAGTTAGTCTTGTTTCTTTTTTATCTGTAAGATCATATACATACAGATCCTTGTTTTTTGTATAAGCTATTTTCTTCCCGTCAGGTGAAAAACGCGCATTAACTTCAGGGATTTTATCGTTGGTCAACCTTTTCAATTCTTTATCACCGATAGTAAAAAAGAACAGATCATTATCTTTTAGGATAACAACGCTTTTTTTATCCGGGCTTATCACATCATTCATACTTAATGAGACTCCCACAGGTAGTGCCTTTATTAATATATCCCGTTCGGATTCAATTGATGGGATTACAACTCCTTTCCCGGTTTTTATATCAACGCTCTGAATTACAAGTTTTTTATCCGAATCAAAATTCCGTATCTGATAATGTGAATCATCTGTCCATCCAATTATGGCAACCTGATTGGCGCCACGCTGAGGCATTTGTGCACCTGCAGTATTTACGGGAATCGTCGCTGAAAGAAGAAGGAAGACTAAAAGGTTTAAGAAGCATAATCTTCTCATGATTATTATATTTAAATGTGAATATTCAAATACAGAAAAACAAAAATATGAATTTTTAATATGAATTAATCCTGACCATGCGATCTCCAACCCTGAAATTGATTAACTTTTAGTATTTTTACATAATTAAATGAAGGGAGAGGGTTTAAATACAAACGCTGTTAAGGAAATCGGATGGTTAAAACTTGATAATGCAGCAAAGCTGTTTCCTGCGATTATGTCGGGAGAGCTGACATCTGTATTCAGGATAACTGCATTTCTGAAAAAACCAATAAAATTTACTGCGATCAAAGAGGCTGTTGAGATTACCTCCCGACGTTTTCCCTACTTTAGTGTATCGCTCGGAAGTGGATTGTTCTGGTACTATCTCGAATATAATCACCAGCTTCCACGAATTCTGACCGAGGAAAAAATACCCTGTACTGCATTTGCAGTCAAAAGGAAAAATGAACCGCTTTACAGGATTTTGGTTAAAGGAAACAGAATATCCGTTGAATTTATACACATCCTCACTGATGGAGGCGGTGCCTTCGAATATCTGAAGTCGCTCTTATTTACTTATTTCAGACTAAATGGAAACAATATCCGGTCCGATGAAGAGATTATATTACCTGAGAGCCCGATATCCGAAGAGGAGATAGAAGACGGGTATAAAAGGTTTTTCAGGAAAAGAATACCGCCTCCAGGAAAACTTACGAAAGCATGGCATCTCCCATTCAGTCTGGATGGAAAACCACGATTGAAAATAATCCGTTCACAAATTACTCTGGATAAACTTCTTGAAGTTGCAGGTAGCCATAATGTATCTGTTACAGAATATATGGTTTCAGTTTACCTGTTCACTCTTCAAATGATTTACCTTGAAGAGAAAGAAAAAGTAAAAAAACAAAAAAGAGGGGTTCTGCGAATTGAAGTCCCGGTAAACCTGAGGAAAAAGTTTCCAAGCAAAACCATGCGCAACTTTTCCCTCTTTGTACTTCCTGAAATTGATCTGAGACTCGGAGTCTACTCATTTGATGAGATTCTTAAGATTGTTACATATCAGCTGCAGACCGGAGCGGATGTTAAACAGATTACAAGGTTTTTGTCGCAAAATGTGGGACATGAAAAAAGTCCGTTCGTAAGGTTGCTTCCACTTTTTATTAAATGCATAGCTATATCTGCTGTTTACAAAAGGCTTGGATCGAATCAGTGCTCCGGAATTCTGACTAACCTTGGCAGGGTTAAGCTGCCTGAAGAGATGGAAGATCTGATTGACGCCTTTGAAGTG
>PMNJ01000282.1 GCA_003162595.1 Bacteroidales bacterium
GGTAGTACTAAATTTACCTGGACGTCGAGCGCTTCATCTGATATCGCTGCTTATATTCTGTATACTTATAAAAACGGAGACGGAATGGCAATCGACACCATCTGGGATCCTTCAGCTACAAGTTATACCCTGTCGAGCACTGCCACAAAATATTTTAGTGTCTCTTATGTGATTGCAGCCATGAGACTTCCAAGATGTACCAGCATTTTTTCAAATGTAATAAATTCAATTTTTGAGGAAGTTTCCATTGATACCTGTAAGAAAAAAATTATGGCTTTGTGGAACAGCTATCCATCTTTCCCTGAAAAAGTTACAGCATACACAGTTCTTATGTCGGCAGATGGTGGAAACTATACCGAAACAGGAAATATAAATGCCGGAGATACTACGTTTGTTCTGGACGATTTTACAATTGATGCAGAATATTGCTTTGTGGTACGTGCCAATCTGGAAGATGGAACATATTCCACATCAAATAAAATCTGCATATCAACAAAGATGCAACGTCCTCCCCAATGGATCAACGCCGACCAGGCAACTTTAGATTCTTATGGCAGGGTGGCCCTCTCATTTACCATTGATCCGTTATCAGAGATACGGCATTTCAGCCTCGAAAGAAAAACCGGAACGACTGGAACATTTCAGGAGATATCGAGACCAGTTTCAATCAATGGATTAGTCTTTTATACTGACCTTCAGGCGGATACAAATGCAATAAACTATTACAGGCTTTCAGCTATCAACAGTTGCAACCTTCCGGTGACTGTATCAAATATAGCTTCTAATTTGGTGCTATCACTGGAAAGCTCGGGAAACAATATTATCCTTTCGTGGAATCCATATAAAAACTGGCTCGGAACAATTTTATCATACAAGCTATTTGTAAACAGTGGAAAAGGATTTGAAGAAAAAGATGTTATACCGGCTTCTGATACAGTCTTCATTCAGGAATATAAACAAATTATGTATGAAGTCTCCGGAAATGAAGTTTGTTTCTATATCAATGCATCTGAAACATCTAATCCTCATGGTATTTCAGGTGAAAGTATCTCATCAAAAATTTGCACTGCTCCGACAGAGATAATAACGGTTCCAAATGTTTTCACTCCCAACAATGACCTCCATAATGACCGTTTCAGACCTGTTCTCTCTTTTACACCACCGGAATATCATCTTATAATCAGCGACAGGCAGAGCAATGTTTTGTTTGAAACGAAAGATTACCTTGCTGAATGGGATGGCTCACAAAATGGGAATCCTCAACCTCAGGGTGTTTATCTGTGGTTTTTGAAATTAACCACACCTTCGGGTAAGAATATTACGAGGACAGGAACTGTTACTATAATTAGAACCAGGTGAAACGAGATTGGCTGGAAAAGCTATATTTGTATTCTGAATAAGAACTTGCTGCGCAGTTATTTTATGGGGAACAAAGATATTTTTGATGAGGAGGACAGGAAACTTATCCAGGCTGAATATGATAGTCTGATAAATAATCTTCTCAGGTGCAATAAACCAGGAGACCGGGAGCTTATTGACAAAGCATTCCGGATTGCAAACGAAGCTCACTGGAATATGCGCCGTAAATCAGGTGAACCTTATGTCATTCACCCGATATCAGTTGCAAAAATAGTAAACAATGAAATCGGACTGGGTGCCAAATCTATCGCTGTTGCTCTTCTTCATGATGTTGTAGAAGATACTGAATATTCCCTTGAAGATGTTAAAAGGGATTTTGATCCAAAAATAGCATCTCTTATTGACGGACTTACTAAAATATCAGGCACCTACAATAAAGAGAATTCTTCTTCTCTGCAAGCTGAGAACTTCAGAAAAATGCTGCTTACTCTATCCGATGATCTCAGAGTCATTCTCATAAAAATTGCAGATCGTCTCCATAATATGAGGACGCTCGATTCAATGCCTGAATACAAAAAGATGAAAGTTGCAGGCGAAACTATTTTTCTTTATGCTCCTCTTGCCCACAGGCTTGGTTTATATGCCATTAAGAGTGAACTGGAGGACCTCAGTTTTAAATTCCGGCAACCTCATATCTATGAGGAAATTTCGTCGAAGATGAAACATAGTGAAAAAAAGAATCTTGCTTTTATCAATAAATTTTCCTTACCAATAATTGAAAAACTTACTGATTCCGGTTTAGAGTTTGACATCAGCGGCAGACCAAAATCCATTTTCTCAATATGGAAGAAGATGCAGGCCAAAAATGTTCCATTTGAAGAAATTTATGATGTGCTTGCCATAAGAATCGTATTTGAACCGTCAGCCGGAATACCTGAAAAGACACAGTGCTGGAATATATATTCTATTATTACTGATTCTTATATGCCTAAACCCGACAGGCTTCGCGACTGGGTAAGCCGGCCTAAACCGAATGGATATGAAGCATTGCATGTAACTGTAATGGGTCCCGAAGGTCAGTGGGTGGAAGTGCAGATAAGAAGCAATCGGATGGATGAGATAGCAGAAAGGGGTTACGCAGCACACTGGAAATACAAAGGAGACGAAGCCCAGGAAACTGAACTCGATAAATGGATTAAAAAGATTCGCATAATGCTTGAGAATCCGCATGAAGACCCTATTGAGTTTCTTGATGAATTTAAAATGAACCTGTTTTCGTCTGAAATAATGGTCTTTACACCTAAAGGATTTCTTGTCAGTCTCCCCAAAGGAGCTTCTGCTCTGGACTTTGCTTATGAAATTCATACTGAAATAGGTAATAAAGCTATCGGTGCAAAAATTAATTATAAGCTTAATCCTCTCAGCTCAATTCTTATGAGTGGCGATCAGGTGGAAATAATTACATCAGATATAGCAAAACCCGAAATGGAATGGCTCTCCTTTGTCAGAACATCAAAAGCCAAGGAAGCAATTAAGAACGCTCTGAGGGTTGATTCTAAAGACAGTATTCAGAAAGGGATGGAGATTCTTGAGTCCAATCTTAAGAAAATAGGAGTCACATCTACTAATGAAACCCTTAAATCTATTATGCTTTCTAACGATGTCCTGAGTAAAGAAGAATTGTATTCAGGAATTGCCCTCGGGAGGATCAATCTTGACAATCTTAAAAAGTCAATTAAGAAGAACCCGGCTAACAATGTTATTAAATACTGGGAATTAAAACTTATCGGATCAAAGAAAGATAAAAAAGACATCGGGGCATCACAGAGCAGTTTTGATAAGAACGTTCCGTTCCTTCTCAGGGAAAATGTTGAAAATGCAGAACAATCATACGAAATAGCAAAATGCTGTAATCCTATTCCGGGAGACGAAGTTACCGGGTATCATTCTCCTGAAGGTACTATTATTATTCATAAGCCTAAATGTCCGGTCGCAATAAGGATCATGTCGAATGAGGGAAACAGAATCATTGCGGTTAAATGGGCTATACATAAACTCGTTTCATTCCTTGCCAGAATCAGTATGACAGGTATCGACAGGATAGGACTTGTTAATGACATCACAACTATTATTTCAGCCGAACTGAAGGTAAATATGACCAGGATAAATATTACGGTCAATAATGGCATTTTTGAGGGAACAATCGATTTATATGTTCATCATACAAAGGACCTGAACAATCTGATACTTAAAATCTCCAATATCAACGGCATTGAGAATGTGAGGAGAGTAGAAGATTTCTCAAATTAATATTTCTGTTAATTCAATCCCTGATATCCGGGGAAATTGCATACTTTTGTTATTATTTTAAATTAGACCAGATATGATTAGTGACGATACCAGGTTAACAGTAAAGAAAATCTTCACTGAATATCTCGAAAAGAAGGGGCATCGGAAAACACCCGAGAGATATGCAATTCTTGATGAGATTTATTCACGGTCAGGACATTTCGATATTGAGTCGCTTTATATTTTTATGAAGAATAAAAACTACCGCGTGAGCAGAGCGACATTATATAATACCATTGAGTTACTACTCGATTGCAATCTGGTTATAAAGCATCAGTTCGGAAAGAATATTGCACAGTTTGAAAGAGCATACCAGTGCGGACAACACGATCATCTTATTGATATTGAGACAGGTAAAGTTATCGAGTTTTGCGACCCCAGAATTCATGAGATTATAAATACTGCAAGTGAAATGCATAATTTCACTCCTCAGTACCATTCTCTTTATATTTATGGCAATTACAAGGGAAAAGATAAAGAATAGATTTATAACAAGAAGGGGCTTTTTACCGCCCTTTTTTTTTGATCTTAGAATGCAAAACCAAGAGCAAACCCCACCCTTATACCAAATCCTGTGATTGAGTTTGTATCGAAAGTGTCAGTGCCGGAATCTACTTTTACTTTACTGCTTCCGTAATGGCCGCAAAAAAACATGTGCCTATTAGCAAAAGCCTTGAATTAGATCATCCTGAAATATATGAAACTATTACCATCCGCTGATTTGTAATATTCCTTTCATTTATTAACAATCTGTTTTTAGGTGTCGTTAAGTTGAATTTATTCGTACCTTGTAAAGCTTTTATTTTTTATATTTATAATATATAATATGAACATTGACATACTGTTAGGACTGCAGTGGGGGGATGAAGGAAAGGGTAAAATTGTTGANNCCTAATGCCGGGCATTCCCTCGAGTTTAATAATGTTAAACACGTTCTTCATCTCATACCATCCGGTATATTTCATTCTGATAAATTGAATATTATAGGAAATGGAGTGGTAATCGATCCTTCTGTTTTTAAAAAGGAAATAGAAGAGTTAGGGCCTCCTCTTAGCGAACTTATAAAACGACTTATAATATCCAATAAGGCTAACCTCATTCTGCCAAGCCACAGGATACTCGATGCCGCTTACGAATTCAGTAAAGGCAATTCCAAAATCGGATCTACACTAAAAGGGATCGGTCCTGCATATACCGATAAAACAAGCCGGAACGGACTTAGAGTGGGCGATATCCTAAGAGAAGATTTCAGGCAGAAGTATAACGAACATCTTAATAACCACCTGACCATACTGAAAAACTACGACTTCAAATTCAATCTGAAAGAGTATGAAAATGGCTGGTTTGAAGGAATTGAGTTACTGAAAAAATTTCCGGTAACCAATACCGAATATTTTGTTAATGAACTTGCCGGAAAAGGGAAAAGGGTGCTCGCCGAAGGGGCCCAGGGAACAATGCTGGATGTGGATTTCGGCTCATATCCTTTCGTAACCTCGTCAAATACCATCAGCGCAGGTGCATGTACGGGATTAGGTATTTCGCCAAAACTTATCGGTGATATTTTTGGCATTTTTAAAGCTTATTGTACCAGGGTCGGATGCGGCCCATTCCCTACGGAATTGAATGACAATACGGGCGCAAATATAAGGAATTTGGGCCATGAGTTCGGCTCAACGACAGGAAGACCAAGACGATGCGGATGGCTCGACCTGCCAGCAATGAAATACTCTATTATGGTAAACGGAATTACCAAACTTTTCATGACCAAAGCAGATGTATTATCCGGGTTCAAAACCATTAAGATTTGCACTTCATATAAAATTGACGGGGAAATATGCAACGAGTTGCCATTCAGCAACGATTCCATTATCGAACCGGTATATACAATACTTAAGGGATGGGAAGAAGACATAAGTGGCAAAAGGAATTTTAATGAATTACCAGCCTCCCTTAAAAAATATATAGAATTTATTGAGAACCAGACCGGGGTACCTGTTACTATGGTATCTGTAGGACCTGACAGAGAAGAGACTATTTTCCGGGATTAAGAAATTAATCTGATATTTAATCAGATACATCTTGTCATCTGAAACAATATTTGTATTCTCAATAGCATTTAAATGGTTCCTCATTTATTAAAGAGAACCTGCAATCAGGATAGTTTCCTTATTATTACTATAAAATATTGAAAACCAAACTAAAAGATATATTTATAACCGCTCCAATTCAAAGTATTGCGGATTTTGTATATTCGGCTTATTATTTTTCTGACAATTCAAAAAAACCTGACCAATGAAATCGTTAATACAATTCTTTGAAGAAAGTGTTGAGAAGTATAGTAATAATGTATATCTCTGGGAAAAACCTAATGATAAGTACGAAGGTACTACCTATGGCGAGACAAAAAAGCAGATTTATGAATTTGCCGCAGGATTAATAAAACTCGGAATTAAAAAAGGCGATAAGCTGAGTCTGATTTCAGAAGGCCGGAACAGTTGGGTTATCGGGGAAATGGGGATTCTGTACGCCGGTGCCGTTAATGTCCCGCTGTCAGTAAAACTTAATCCCGATGAAATAAAATTCAGGATCAATCACTCAGAATCAAGAATGGTCCTGGTCTCTTCAATTCAGGCTCAGAAACTTAAAGTAATATTGAGAGAATGCCCTAAAATAGAAAAAATAATACATTTCGATACACAGGAAGAGTATGCAGATAATGAAGTCCATTTTAATGAAGTCAGAAAATTCGGAAGAGAATGGCTGGAAGTGCCTGAAAATCTGATAAAGTTCGAGGAATTGTATAAAGGTCTTACTCCGGAGAGCTTTGCTAATATCTGCTATACATCTGGTACAACAGCCGATCCAAAAGGTATTATTCTTACCCATGGAAATTATGTGACTAATGTTTATCAGGCCTATAGTCTGATAGATATACCTTCTTTCTACAAAACACTACTTATCTTACCCTGGGATCACTCATTCGGACACACCGGAGGAATATTTGCCTTTATGGGCAAGGGAGCCAGCATAGCTTCTGTAAAAACAGGAAAAACTCCAATGGAGACCTTAAGAAATCTTCCAACCTGCCTGAAAGAGATTAAACCAAACATGCTAATGAGCGTTCCTGCAATAGCAAAGAATTTCAGGAAGAATATTGAAAAAGGAATAAAAGAAAAAGGTAATGCAGTTGAAATTCTTTTTAACCATGCGCTTAAAATCTCCTATTCATATAATAAGGAGGGTTGGAACAAAGGAAACGGGTTACAGAGATTTAAAAGGCCTCTTCTCAGGTTTTATGACAAACTCCTTTTTAGCAAGATTCGTGAGGCTTATGGTGGAGAACTTGATTATTTTATTGGTGGAGGAGCCTTGCTTGAAATTGAGCTTCAAAGATTCTTCTATGCCCTGGGGATACCTATGTACCAGGGTTATGGATTAAGCGAAGCCTCACCCGTTATATCTTCAAACTCCGCCGGAAAGCATAAACTGGGATCATCAGGTGCAGTCGTCAATAATATGGACCTCAAAATATGCGATGATAATGGTAAAGAGGTTCCTGTAGGTCAAAAAGGTGAAATTGTTATTAGGGGCGGAAATGTAATGTACGGTTATTGGAAAAATGAAGCAGCAACAAAGGAGACAATAAAAGACGGATGGTTATATACCGGTGATATGGGGTTTATGTCCGAAGATGGATTTCTCTATGTACTGGGACGATTTAAAAGCCTCCTTATTGCAGATGATGGTGAGAAATTCAGCCCCGAGGGTATTGAAGAATCAATATCGGAACAATCAAAGTATATTGATCAGTGTATGCTTTACAACAATCAGAAACCCTATTCTGTCGCTCTGGTTGTACCAAACCAGCATGCTCTCAAACTATATCTTGAAGAAAAGAGTCTGACCGCAGACTCAGATGAAGGAAAACGTGCTGTCATTACATTGATTGAAAGTGAGGTCAATGAGTACCGTACAAACGGGAAATTCGGGAACATGTTTCCCCAACGATGGCTTCCCGTTGCAATAGGTATCCTTGAAGAGAGTTTTACAGAAGATAATGGCCTTATGAACTCTACATTGAAAATCGTAAGGGGCAAAGTAATGGACAAATATCTTGATCTTATTGATTATTTATATACACCTGATGCAAAAGCCGTTACGAATGAAAGGAATATTGAAGAGGTAGAAAAGATGAAACTTGGATAGAGAAGAGGGCTCAGAGCTCAGGGCGCTGGGCGTAAGGTGCAAGATGCATGGCTACAGGTTACTTGTTGCTGAACAGATTCATCAATAAAAATATTTTAACAATCACCTATGAGAATACTTAAGTGTGTTTCGATTCTTTCTTTTTTTGTGTTAAGTGTATCATGCATACAAAAAAAGGAAATAAACTGGAAAATAGCGGAAAATCCAATTCTGACGAAATGGGCTTCAGAGGTTGACCCGCTAAAACCATGGTTACAGTATCCTCGTCCTGATATGGTAAGAAATGCCTGGATTAATCTTAACGGACTCTGGGATTATTCAGTTACTCAGAAAGGGAAAAAACCGGAGAAATGGAGCGGTTCGATCCTGGTCCCCTATCCTGTTGAATCAGCTCTTTCTGGTGTCAGAAAGAAAATCTCTGAAAATGAAAATCTTTGGTATAAAAGAACTTTCGGTATACCCAATGTATGGAATAAAAAAAATATACTTCTGAATTTTGAAGCATGTGACTG
>PMNJ01000266.1 GCA_003162595.1 Bacteroidales bacterium
TAATAGCGACACCCGCTTCCCAGGCTATCTGTAGTGGCGCAACAACCAATATTGCTTTATCAAGCAACATTGGAACTGCAACATTCACATGGACAGCTGCTATAACAAGCGGAACAGCATCCGGTTTCTCTGACGGAACCGGAGCAACGATTGCCCAGACGCTGACCAACACGACAAATGCTGCAGCAACGATTGCATACACCATCACTCCTACTGCTAATTCAAGTACAGGTACTCCCATTACCGTTGTTGTAACAGTTTATCCAAGACCGGTACCAACTATCACGCCAACAGTCAATCCGGTCTGTTTCGGAACCACAGGTGTGGTTTATACAACAGAGCCTGGTATGACCAACTATACCTGGGTAGCCGTTGGCGGACTTGTAACAGCAGGCGGAACTTCCACAGATAATAGTGTGACTTTAACCTGGAACGGTTCAGGACCTTACTCAGTCAGTGTTAATTATCATAATGCCAACGGATGTGCTTCAACCAGTCCGACAATTCAGAATGTCACTGTAATGCCGCTCCCGGCCACTTCGCCCATTTATCATAATTAGCTGAGCAGAATTAAAACAGATGATTAAAAGGTACCCATATATACTATTATTCGTCATAGTCCTGTCAGGTGCTTTCAGAGCAGAAGGGCAGGCAACCATGCCGGATAATGTATATATAGGTCAGTTAAGGCGTTACAATGTTTATTCAAACCCGGGTTCAACATATACATGGTGGATTGATGGTATAGTTCAGGCCGGATTTACTACCAGTGAGTTCATTCATACATGGAATAACCCAAGCACCTATTTACTGGAAGTGCAGGAGTTATCAGCAGATGGTTGTCCTGGGCCTGTGAGATCACTTAGCGTTGTTGTGACCGTACCCATATATACTGACCTGACAATTCCTGAAGCTTTCTCCCCCAACAGTGATCTTATTAATGATGTTTGGAATATTGGCAATATTAAAGCTTATCCGAAAGCTGAAATCTCAATCTATAACAGATGGGGTCAGTCAGTCTGGAGATCAGAACAAGGCTATCCGCAACCATGGGATGGAAAAAGTAACGGAGTTAATCTACCCGTTGACTCATATCATTATGTTATCGATTTGCACAACGGATCAAAACAAATTGTCGGTGTTATAACAATTGTAAAATGAAAAAGAACATTTCAATAATTGTAAAAAGGCTCTTATATATGCTGATTTTTTTTGCTCTTGAACAGATATCATTTGCCCAGCAACTACCTTTATACAGCCAGTATCTTTATAACAAGTTTCTTATTAACCCGGCACATGCAGGAAGTGATGGTTATACAAGCTTTAACATAACTACAAGGGAACAATGGGTCGGCTATTCGGGTGCACCCAGAACTTATTCCATAAGCTGGCAAACCAGAATACTAAAAAGAGGTTATAAAATTAACAAGACAATTTTCAATAGAACAACCTTCGCCCCAAAAACAGATGGAAGAGTAGGCCTTGGCGGTTATATTTTCAATGACAGAAATGGTCTTATACAAAGGACAGGATTCCAGGCATCTTACTCATACCATATGTGGCTTAAAGAAAACACTCAATTATCTTTAGGCCTGGCATTTACCGGGTACCACTTTAATATTAATGCAAATGAGTCGAGTTTTGAAGATTCCAATGAGCCATGGTTAAATAATAATCTTCGAAGAGGAGTGTTTATTCCCGACGCTGATTTTGGAATTTATCTTTTGAATCCCAAATTCGACATTGGTTTTTCTGCATTGCAGTTATTTGGCGCTGCTGCCAAAATAGGTGATTATGCATACCGGAATTTCAGGATGGACAGACATTATTATCTCTTTGGTTCCTATAATCTTGCAACTGGAAGCAGAACTGACCTGGAACCTTCAATACTTTTTAAGATATCTGAACAGCTTAAACCACAAGCGGATATCGGTATTACCTATATCTATGATCAGAATATCCGGATAGGATTAACTTACAGAACAGGTAGCGGGGTTATTGCTAATATCAGGTTTAGATACATACCTGACCATTCTAAATGGACAGCTTTGTTTTTTGGATATTCTGTCGATTTTTCGCTCAATGAGATTCAGAGAGTTACATATGGAACTCATGAATTAACTGTTGCTCTGAAGTTCGGTGATAGCTCAAGAAAATACAGGTGGTTGGATCGCTATTGATAAATTGCAAGGGGAAGAATACTTAGTCATTTACCATGGTCATTTTGCGTTTAAGTCTTTAAAAACTATTATTATTGTTAAAATATTCCCACTATGCGATCAAAAATTATTGTTCCCCTGATATTACTGATTTGTACAAATCTGTCTGCACAACCCATGCAACAGTTGGCTTTGGAAAAGATTAATCCTTCACTCCTGAATAATAGTTGGAAAGCACAATGGATTTCACATCCAACTGAATCTCTGGTCGATTATGGTGTTTTTCATTTCAGAAAAATATTTGAACTGAAGGAGCAACCAAAAGAATTTATTATTAACATTTCAGCTGATAACAGGTACCGTCTTTTCGTAAACGGGAAGGCTGTCTGTTTTGGCCCTGCACGTGCAGATCTGGAGCACTGGTCTTATGAGAGCATAGATATTGCTCCATTCCTGAAAGTGGGGAAAAACTTACTGGCTGCAGAGGTATGGAATTTCGGGGATTTAAAACCCTGGGCACAGTTTTCCATAAAAACAGCTTTCATAGTCCAGGGCAACTCACCATTAGAAGAGATTGTAAACACAGATTCATCATGGAAGGTCATTAAGGATCAGGCCTACTCGCCTGCTCCTGCCAGCAGCAAAGAAACCAGCGGGCAATTCGTTGTTGTAGGTCCCTGCGACAGAGTCGATGCAGCGCTTTATCCCTGGGGCTGGGAAACCCCGGGTTATGATGATCATTCCTGGCTTACGCCTCGCACTCTCGATGCAGCTCATCCGCGCGGAGTAGGAACAGATATTAACTGGGAATTGACACCTCGCACAATACCTTTGATGGAGCAGATACAGCAGAAATTTACAACTATTCGTCGTACATCGGGAGAAACAGTACCTGAGGGTTTTATTGAAGGTAAAGCTGTCTGGACTATCCCGGCCAATAAAAAAATCACTGTATTGTTTGACCAGGCAAATCTGACTACCGGATATCCTGAACTGATTGTATCTAAAGGGAAAGGAAGCACTATCAGACTTACCTATTCCGAATCGTTGTTCGATCCTGAAGGAGCAAAAGGAAACAGGAATGAAATAGAAGGAAAATCTATTTTAGGATATTCTGATTTCTTTATGCCTGATGGAACTGCGGAAAGGTTATTTCGTCCTCTCTGGTTTCGTACGTGGCGATATCTGCAGATGGAGATAGAAACCGGTGGCGACCCATTAACCATAAACAGCTTTTCAAGTGAATTTACAGCCTATCCATTAAAGGAGAATGCAGTATTTGATTCTGACCAACCGGATTTGAAAAAAATCTGGAATGTCGGCTGGAGGACTGCCCGCCTTTGTGCAAATGAAACTTATTTTGATTGTCCCTACTACGAGCAGTTGCAGTATATCGGTGACACCCGGATTCAGTCACTGATATCTCTTTATGTATCAGGTGATGACCGCCTTGTAAGAAATGCAATTACGGACTTTAATGAGTCTATTTTTTATGAAGGACTGACCCGAAGCCGGTATCCATCGGCTAATCCTCAGATCATTCCACCCTTCTCATTGTATTGGGTCGACATGGTTAACGATTACTGGACTCTCCGGGATGATCCTGAATTTATAAAAAGCTTTTTGCCAGGTATCGAAAGTGTCCTGGGATGGTTTACAGGAAGAATAGACAAAGAAACAGGTTTGCTGGGCAAAGTCGAATACTGGAATTTTGTTGACTGGGCCGTTGAATGGGCCTGGAATAATGAAAGAGGTATCGGCGGAGTTCCTGCAGGAGGCTTCAAAGATGGAAATTCCTCAATTCTTTCGATGCAATTCGCATATGCCTCACAACGTGCTGCAGAGCTTTTCAGATACTATGGACAACCGGAAAAAGCTGAAACATATTCAGAGCTTGCCCGGCAGTTAAGAAATGCTGTCTATGGAAAATGTTGGGATGAATCAAAAGGATACCTGGCAGATACTCCTTCAAAAAAAGAATTCAGTATGCATGCACAGATTTTTGCTGTACTTACAAATACAATTCCTGAAAAAGATCAGAAGAACTTTGTGCAGCGTTTCATGAATGATAAAAACCTGATTCAACCAACTATGTATTTCAGGTTTTACCTTACGCAGGCTTTGAAAAAGACCGGTTTGGCTGATCAATATCTTGAAACTCTTGGCCTGTGGAATGAAATGCTGCAGAAAGGGTTAACAACCTTTGCCGAAAATCCCGATCCTGCCCGCTCCGACTGCCATGCCTGGAGTGCAAGTCCCGATTATGATTTCCTGGCAACCGTGGCTGGTATTCGTCCTGAATCACCCGGATTTAAAACTGTCGAGATTGAACCAGCGCTCGGGAAACTTACTTTCATTAAAGGACAGATGCCGCATCCGGCAGGTATTATCAGTTTTGATTTAAAAAGAGTCGGAACTCAGGGTATCAGTGGAGCAATTATATTGCCGGAAGGACTGACAGGAACATTTAAATGGAATGGGAAGTCAATAGCATTAAAAGGGAAAACAAATATTGAATTATAATACCAAAACTAACCGCCATGTTAATCGAAGAGGCCATCATTGGTTTAATATGTAAATATTGTTCATTACATAGCAAACCAAATGCTACATTTCTGACCCAGGAAGTTCTAAATTCGTATTAAGTAGAAAGTCACCTTTTTCAAGGTTGACATTCTATTATGAAATTATCAGGTCTATCTACATTTAGAACTAGAATTGCCAAAGAATTATGAAAAAAATTATCTATTCACTCTGTTTAGTTGGAATGGATTTTTTCCTGCTTCAACTTTGTCCTCAACATTTATCGGCTCAAATAGCTGCAAATCGTCAGCATCCATTCGATAACGATTGGAAATTTATAAAAGGCAGTTTACCAGGAGCAGAAGATCCATTTTTTGACGACTCAAAGTGGCGTACGCTTGATCTGCCTCACGACTGGAGTATCGAAGACCTGCCCGATCAAAAAGAGGGTATTGTTACCGGTCCGTTTTCAAAGACTGCCATAGGTGGACTGAGTACCGGTTTTACAGTTGGAGGCACGGCCTGGTACAGGAAGAACTTTACCATCGACAAAGCAGATAAGAACAAAATTGCTTACCTGCAATTTGATGGTGTGTACATGAATTCAGATGTTTGGTTAAACGGAAAGCATGTTGGCAATCATCCTCACGGATATACTTCGTTTTATTATGATATCACACCTTATCTGAATCCGGCTGGAAAATCCAATACTGTAGCCGTACAAGTTAAAAACGAAGGCAAGAACTCACGATGGTATTCCGGTTCGGGCATTTACCGGCATACCTGGCTAATCCTTTTAAATCCGACCCATATCGGAATATGGGGAGTTTATATTACAACACCTGTTGCTAACGAAAAATCTGCAGAATTCATTATTACGACAACCCTCACAAATTCAGGTAAAGATAATGTTCCTGTTACGCTGCAGGTTAACCTCATTGATCCTTCCGGTAAAACAGTCGGAAAGGCAATGAACAACTTAACTCTTTCTCCAGGTCAATCCGAAGATCTGAAGCAAAGTATATCCCTTAAAAGTCCTGCCCTCTGGTCAATTGAAAATCCAAATCTTTACATGGCCCAACTATCAGTTCTCGTTAATAAGAAAGAGGTGGATAACCTGAAAACCACTTTTGGCATCCGCAGTATCAAATTTGATGCTGCGACCGGATTTACTCTGAACGGGAAAAGCATAGAACTGAAAGGTGGTTGTTTCCATCATGATAATGGGCCTCTTGGATCTGCAACCATNNTACCTGTTGGATGTTTGCGACAGACTGGGCATGCTGGTGATTGATGAGTTTTCCGATATGTGGGAAAAGCCCAAGGTTTCTCCTGATGATTATTCAAAATATTTCAAAAACAACTGGAAACAGGATTTAAGTTCAATTTTGATCCGCGACAGGAATCATCCTTCAATAATCATGTGGAGCATTGGAAATGAAATACCCGAATCTGCAGATACCTCTGGCTTAAGGATAGCTAAAAAGCTTATGGAAGAAGTGCACAGACTTGATTCTACACGGCCTGTAACCGAAGCAATTGTGGATATATCTGGTCTTGCTGCGTTGGCTTTGGATGAACCTCCGGCAAGTAGTACACCTGCCAACGGTCCTCCTGCGAAGGGAGCGCCAGATTTTTCGACACTTTTTAAAACCACCATAGATATAGCACAACATATGGCAATGCTGGATGTCGTCGGATATAACTACTCTTATCAAAAATATGAAGCCGATCATAAAAAATATCCTGACCGGGTCATTTACGGTTCCGAAACCTTTCCTCCGGCTTCATTAGAGAACTGGCAGATGGATGAGAAGATGTCATATGTAATCGGGAATTTCAAATGGACTGCCATGGATTACATGGGCGAATCCGGATTTGGTTATCCCCGTTTGATTCCTGCAGATTTAAAAATAAATAAGATGATGGCCATAATGACTTTATTCATGAATCCTGAATCATGGCCGGTATTCAATGCTTATCTTGGAGATCTCGATCTTATCGGCAACCCGAAAACTGCATATTATTATCAGCATGTTGTCTGGCGGGAACAAAAAGTCGCAATGTTCGTTCATCGGCCAATACCTGCTGGCAAGAAAGAACTCACCAGTATGTGGGGCTTCCCTGATGAACTCAAAAGCTGGAACTGGGCAGGTCATGAAGGAGAGAAAATGCAGGTTCATGTTTATACCCGCAGTCAACTTGTAAAGCTTGAATTAAATGGCAAGATCATCGGTGAACAAAAAGTTGATGACAGCGAGTCAATTACCGCCTCATTTGAGATACCCTATGAACCGGGGTCACTGATAGCCCGTTGTTACGATAATGGTATCGAAACATCATCCGAGACGATAAAAACCGTTGGTAAACCTGCAATAATCAAGCTAAATGCCGATCGATCTATTATCAAAGGCAGTAGGAATGATTTGTCCTATGTGATGGTGAAAATTACTGATGCCGATGGCAATATCATCCCTTATGCAGATAATACGATGATAAACTTTGAAATAAGCGGTAACGGAGAAATTGCAGGTGTGGGCAACGGTAATCCCATTGACCTGACCAGCTTTCAACAACCCCGGAAAAACACATACCAGGGGATTTGTCTGGCAATAGTCAGGCCAAAAGGTGTGGCCGGGAAGATCATTCTTAAGGCAACCAGTAACGGATTGGAGTCAGCAACTACTGAGATTTCAGTTCAATAAATTTGCATTGATCTGCGTCATCTGCGGGAAACATTTGTTTATATCTCCTGCAGATGCCGCAGATTTGTGCTGATTTTTAAAATTATTGTTTTTGTTTTAGCTGGTCCCTGAATACTTTTGGCGAATTATTACAATAAATTCTGAACTGGCGGTTGAAATAGGATGTGTTTTCATAGCCGCACTGAAAAGCTACTTCAATTATTGTCTTATCAGTCTCCGCCAGAAGTTTGCAGGAATGCATAATCCGGATCTCGTTCACAAATTGTGTGAACTTTTTTTTGGTTTTACGCTTAAAATACCTGCAAAATGCTGACCTCTGCATGTTTGCAACTGATGCCGCTGCATCGAAGCTGATTTTCTTCTGGAAATTTTCAGCAACATATCTGTAAACATTGTTAATAATCAGAGAATCATTTAATCCGGATATTTTGAGTGTATTTTCAGTGCTCAATAACTTGATATTATCTGCCGAGGCAAGATCATTCAACAATAGCAGAAAATCAGCCAGTTTTTCAAGACCCTTTTTCTGATTCAGAGATTGAATCCTTTTTTGAACCAGCTTATCAGGATTAAGAAATTGAATTCCAAACTCTGCTTTTTTTACCAGTCGGTTAAGATTCGTAACTTCTGTCTTTTCAAAGAATGTATTTCCAAGGAAATCTTTCCTGAATTGAATTACAATTGCATGGGCCAGCTCATTACCTTTATCGTATCCTCGCGAATTGAAAAAACAATGTGGCAATCCGGGTGCAAAAAGATATAGTTCCTCATCGGTGAAATTAGTGATGCTGTTCCCTATAAATAATTTTCCGTGACTTTTCACAATAAGTATAAGCTCGAACTCATCATGAAGATGAAATGGTGAAGTGAAATGCGGTTGAATAAACTCCTGATAATGAAACAAGCTGTCATTATCAATATAGAGTTTCTCATAAACTATCTCCATAATATTACATTATTATGTTATGGGGATTCAATTTCATGTAAATATAGTTCATTATTCAGCAAATCCATTTCTACACTTTGTACTTTTTTATAATCTAACTTCGTAATGATCATGGATTTGATTTACAAGTTATCGATCAACTAAAAATCTCTACTAAAATGATCATACAGAAACCTGGTATAGGAACAATCATGAAAGAAGCCTTCAAACAGAGAATAGTTGTTCCTGGTTTTAATATCCCCTATCTGCCAATGATGGAACCGGTTATAAGAGCATTATGTGATACTGGTACTTTCGGGCTCATTATGGTGGCGCGCCTGGAATGGATAAAATTCAAATCGGGCAGTATGAAATCCATCAGGTATGAATATGAAAAACTTAAGGATTTGAAATTCACCCGGCTTCATCTCGATCATGTACCTGTAATTGATGAGGATAATCTGCTTACCGATTTTGAAAATATTATCTCTGAGGCTATTGATTTAGGATATGATTCCGTGATGATCGATGGTTCGAGACTAACACTGGAAGAGAATATCGAAAAAACCAGAAGAATTGTAGAACTCGCTCATAAGTCTGGTATTCCTGTGGAAGCCGAGCTCGGAGCAGTAATGGGACATGAATCAGGCCCATTGCCTCCTTATGAAGAGCTCTTTGCGACAGGGAAAGGATTTACCTCACCCGATGAAGCAAAAAAGTTTGTTCAGGAAACCCATACCGATTGGCTGTCAGTGGCGATAGGAAATATTCATGGCGCAATATCTGAGGCAACACGTTCTGCGAAAAAGATAGAGGCACGTCTTGCCCTCCCGCATCTGAAAAAATTAAATGAAACTGTAAATGTTCCTCTCGTACTTCATGGAGGAACAGGCATCGCCAAAGAATATCTGATGAAATCATTCAAACAGGGTATAGCTAAAATCAACATAGCTACAGCTATCAGGCAACCCTATGAGAAGCTGATGATTTCTTCTGTCAAAGCAGCACAGGATGCTGTATATAACGAAATGCTCGACATCATTCATAATCAGCTTGAAATAACCGGATCGGCAGAAAAAATTATCTCCCAAAAATTTTGAAATAGTCTTCAACTCCAATAAATTAAAGCTTCAGGAAGAATAATAATTATAATTTGACAACATGAAAAAAGATAAATCAACATTCGCACTTTATTTTGGCAACCGGGGATTTTTCCCCGAATCATTAATTGCCATAGCCCGCAAAGAAGTAAGTGATGCCTTGAAAAAGCTGGGTTTTGGCTGCCTAATGATGGACAGTAACCTGACCAGGTTTGGAGCAGTCGAGAGTCCTGAAGAAGGCAGAAAATATGCAAAATTTCTGGATGATAACCGTGGTGAATTCGATGGTGTCGTCCTGGTACTGCCGAACTTTGGCGATGAAACCGGTGCTGTTTCCGCTTTGCAGGACGCAGGTGTACCTATATACATCCTTGCCTATCCTGACGAGCTTGATAAAATGGGATTTGAAGTTCGCCGTGATGCATTCTGTGGCAAATTCTCCATTATGGATGTTTTCTATCAGTATCAGCTTCCTTTTACCGTTTTTCCACCTCATACAGTACATCCTTTCTCAAAAGAGTTTGAAAAACAGATTGATACGTTCAATAAAGTTTGTAAGATTGTAAATGGAATGAAACGAATGACAGTTGGTGCAATTGGTGCAAGAACCACTGCTTTTAAAACTGTGCGTTATGACGAGCTGGCGCTTCAGAAATATGGAATTACTACTGAAGTTCTTGACCTATCTGAGGTATTCAGCCGTGTCCGTAAACTTAACATTGCTTCCCCTGCAGTAAAAGAAAAAGCTGAAAGACTCAGAAACTATACCAACTTTAAAAAAGTACCTGAAAAAGCATTTGAAAATCTGGTACGTTTTGGAGTTGTTATAGATGAAATCATCAACGAGTATGGCCTCAATACTCTTGCGTTACGATGCTGGCTTGAGATGGAAAAAGAATTTGGTGTTGCCCCTTGTGTGTTATTAAGTGAGATTAACGACCGCGGATTCCCCGCAGCCTGTGAACTGGATGTCTGCAATGCCATTGCCATGTATAGTCTTAATTTAGCATCAGGTAGACCGGCAACCTGCCTCGACTGGAACAACAATTATGGCGATGATCCTGATAAATGCATACTCTTTCATTGTGGCCCTGTTCCGCAAAGTCTCATGACAGGAAAAGGAGAGGTTATTGAACACCCGATGTTTGCGAAGTCCCTGGGTGCCGGATGTGGTTTTGGCTGTAATGTAGGGCGTATTGCTCCGACTAAACTCACTTTTGCAAGCTCTAAAACGCAGGATGGCAAACTTTCTGTTTATATGGGAGAAGGTGAAATTACCAGCGATCCGATACAGGAAGGCTTTTTCGGTTGCGGAGGAGTGGCAAAAATTAAAAATTTGCAGGAAAAACTATATAAAATAGGCTATAATGGTTTCCGTCATCATGTAAGTGTAACTCCTGGCCTTGTGAGTGTTGCTTTACGTGAAGCATGCACCAGGTATCTCGGTTATGAAATTACAGAAATTTAAAAACTAATGAATTGAGTTATCTTGGGCTGGACATAGGTACCGGAGGATGTAAAGCCGTTGTGTTCGACAGGGAAGGAAAGGAACTTGCTTCTTCTTTCAGGGAATATCCTGTTTTACATCCACATCCCGGTTGGGCCGAAATCGACCCGGATGAAGTAATTAAAAAGTGCTTTGAGGTGATAACGGAGGTGAATTCAGTTATCACCGATCCTGTAGTTTCAATGAGTATATCCAGTCAGGGTGAAGCGTTTGTCCCGGTCGGAAAAAAAGGGGAGATCCTGGGAAATGCAATGGTCTCTTCTGATTCAAGAGCTCGAGACATAGCTCTTAACTGGAGTAAAGATTTCGGAACAAAAAAGATATATTACATAACCGGTCATACCCCCCACCCTCTCTTCACTCTTTTTAAAATACTCTGGATAAAAGAAAATCAGCCTGATATCTGGAAAAATTGCAGTTATTTTCTCTGTTTCGAAGACCTCTTTCATTATAATGTAGGAATTGAACCGAGGATCAGCTGGTCGATGGCAGGCCGGACAATGATGTTCGATGTAATCAAACACCAATGGAGCTCCGAAATACTTGAAGCAGCCGGGTTGAGTGATAAAAAACTGGCTATTCCGGCAGCCCCCGGGGAAATTACAGGAACTATTGGTCCGGAGATCGGAATGAAACTTGGATTCAAAGGTCCGGTTCTTTTGGTTGCAGGTGGACATGATCAGACCTGTGCAGCTCTTGGAGCTGGGGTCATTGAACCAGGAATGTGTATGTACGCCACCGGAACCGTAGAATGTTTCTGTCCGCTTCTGGAAAAACCGAGCTTCTCGGATGAGTTGCAACGGAATAACCTCTGCTGCTATGATTACACAATTAAAGGAAAGTATACCACTGTTGCATATAGCTTAACCGGAGGCAATATTCTTCGCTGGATGCGTGATGAACTTGGACAGAAAGAAACGGCCATGGCAATAGAAACCGGACAAAATCCTTATACTCTGCTCCTCGATAATATGCCGCCACCTCCCACTGACCTGCTTGTTTTACCCTATTTTTCAGCTACCGGGACACCTTATTTTGATACACGGGCAAAAGGAGCAATTATAGGTCTACAGCTTACTACAACTAAGGGTGAAATTACCAAGGCGCTGCTCGAAGGAGTTGCAATGGAAATGAAACTAAATCTTGAGATGATGGAGAAATCCGGGATGAAAATAAATACTTTCATTGCTACCGGGGGAGGAACCAGGAATAAAACCTGGACACAGTTGAAAGCCGATGTTCTTAACAAAAAGATCATCGTCCATAACGTGAGTGAAGCCGGATGTTATGGAGCAGCATTGCTTGCCATGAGCTCTGTTGTAAAGATTCCTGTGGAGCGGCTTCTGAATGACAGTAAAACTGAAAATGAAATATTCTCTCCCGATCCGGAAAATGCAAAATTTTATGATAATAAATTCGAAACATATAAGCAATTGTACCCGGCTCTGAAGCAATTCTGGAAGGTTTGATCAGACCGTTAAATAGCCATCTTACTTGTCAAATACATTAATAAAATATTACTATGGACAAATCTGAAATACTTAAATACGTTGGAAACCTGTCACAAACCGGATATTGCCGGCATTATACTCTTGGTGACGGATGGGGCCGGGGAATGAGGGCCACGGATATAAACACCGGAAGGGGCCTTCAATATACTGTGTTGCCTGACCGTGGTCTGGATATCTCGCTTGCAAACTTTAAGGGGACTAATCTCGTTTACCAGACTTGTAATGGGGAGACTCATCCTTCCTTTTATGAACCGGAAGGTCTGGGCTGGTTGCATACATTCGGGGCCGGGTTGCTTACAACATGCGGTCTTACCCATCTTGGTCCGCCATGCACTGATGACGGAGAACAACTGGGCCTCCATGGAAGATTCTCAACTATTCCCTCCAGACAGTTTGCCGATCTTTCGGCCTGGGAGGGCAATGACTACCGGTATAAAGTGAAAGCAATTATTGAAGAAGGTTTTCTGTTTGGCAGTAAACTGAGAATGGAACGGGAAATAACTTCAGTAAGTGGTCAAAATATAATCCTGTTAACTGATATAATAACGAACTTCGGAAGTAAACCGAGTCCTTATACTATTCTTTATCATATGAACTTTGGATATCCGCTGTTATCTGAAGACACAGAACTGACAATAGATCCTCTGAAGACAGTACCCCGTGATACGGATGCAGTTCCAGGGATGAAGGATTTCAGAAGCTTTATTAAACCTCAGCAGAATTACAAAGAGCAGGTATTTTTTCACACAATGCAGGGAAATCGGAATGGCGACGCCTCTGTTTCCGTAAGAAATAAAAAGACTGGTGTTGCTGTAAATATCAGTATTAACATTAACCAGCTTCCTTATATCGCTCAGTGGAAAATGATGGGTTGGGGCGAATATGTACTCGGTATTGAGCCATCAAATGTTCCTGTACAATCGCGTAAAACACTTCGGGAAAACAATACACTGCCCATCTTACAACCTGATGAGAGCAAAACCAATGTTATAAAAATTGAAGTGGAGAGCATCTAACGACAGATTGGAATTATAGTGAAAAAGCTTGTTTTATTCGGTGCAGGAAAAATAGGACGGTCATTTATAGGACAGTTATTTGCCACTTCAGGTTTTGAAGTTGTATTTATTGATATTTCTGAATCTGTAATCAATGAGTTGAACCGGCTTAATGAATATAAGGTTGTGATTAAAAGTTCACATCCCGACGAAATTATAAAAGTAGTCAACGTCAGAGGTGTTTTGGGAGGTGAGGTAGATAAGGTCACTGAAGAGATATCTGGTTGTGATATAGCGGCCATATCAGTCGGACAAAAGGGGCTACCATGTGTAATTAACACTTTAGCTAAAGGACTTATCCTGCGTCAAAAGAAATTTGGAAGGAAACCTCTTGATATCATACTTGCCGAAAACATGCATAATGCTGATAAATATGTCAAAGATATTTTGAGTTCCATTATTGGCAGGGATTATCCTGTTGATGAACTCGTGGGACTCATTGAAACCAGTATTGGCAAGATGGTTCCGATAATGCCTAAGGAAGAACAGGAAAAGGACGTGCTGCTTGTATATGCAGAACCTTATAATACACTGATCCTGGATAAAAAAGCTTTTAAAAATCCGATCCCTGATATTAAAGGACTTGCTCCCAAGGACAATATGAAGGCCTGGGTCGATCGTAAATCACATATACACAATTTCGGCCATGCTGCAGCTGCTTATGCAGGATTTCATGCAGATCCTTCTGCAATATACCTGGCTGATGTTCTCAAAATTCATTCCGTTAAAAAATTCACCCGAAGCGCCATGTTACAAAGCGCAGACGTTCTTATGAAAAAGTACCCTGGGGAATTTTCCATTTTTGAACTTACAGATCACATCGATGACCTTTTGAGTCGGTTTGAAAATCAGGCTTTGGGAGATACAGTTTTCAGGGTAGGATGCGATCTGAGAAGGAAACTGCACCGCGATGACCGGATTTTAAGCCCTATGATCGATGGTATTCAAATCAGATCCTCGGTAGATAAAATATTACAGACCTTTGTTTATGGTCTGAGTTTTAAGGCCAAAGACGAATACGGAAACATGTATCCCGGTGACATTGAATTTTCGAAAAGCCTTAATAACAATGGTTTATCTTATATATTATCGTACTTATGCGAATTGAATCCGACAGAGGATCATAAAATTATTAGCCGGATTATCTCTAACTATAGAAGAAGCTTGAAAAAAGCGCACATGAGCCCAGGTTAATCTACAGAAGATTTATTTATCAGGTTTAGGGGCAACATACAAAACATTCTCTTTCATCTTCACCATCTCTCTGTGATGGTTAGAAACAATAATCCCCAATAAGATCAAAACTGCAAGGATAAGAAGCAAACGAAAGGGTCCGCTATTAATAAATTCAAAAAAGAAAGAGTCTTTTTTCATGTTCAGACCAGAATTAAGGTAAAATGTCAGTTAATTAAAAAAATGGAAATCAGGACAACTCAAAAAGACCTTTTGCCACAAAGGCTCAAAGACCCTATATAACAGAGCGAATAAGTACACCAAAGTTACAAAATTTCTGAAAATATCAATTTCATTCTTTTTCACTTAATTCTTATTATATCCTGAAGCTGCACATTTTTTTGACAAGTTATGCCTGTAGTTTTTAATATAAACAAACTTACAAAAATAAGATCAGACAATGGTGAGCTGTGTGTAATATATTTACACACCAAACTGTCTAATATTTGGACAGTTCTTTAAATATAGAATTAATCATATCACTGTTATTGTGATAGTTATCATTTTGGCACATTCTTTGGCAT
>PMNJ01000273.1 GCA_003162595.1 Bacteroidales bacterium
TATACTATCGACAGGATTGGAGCCAGGTTGGGGAAAGCGAATTTTTATACAGATACGACAGGCCATGTAAATTACAATGTATCATTAAAAAATAATTCTCCGGGGACTGTCGAAACGCTTATTGATCTGAAACGAATTGATATAACTGATATCGATGCTTATTACAATAGTCTGTCTGCTCATCTCATAATAACCGGTGCGATTAAAAAAGGCAAGATGAAAAGCAGAATTACAGGGAATAATATAGATTTTAGCGCAGTAACCGAGATCCAGATAAAAAGGTTTCAGCTTTACGACTTCAGCACCGATAAAAACATTGCGGCTAAATTTGATGTGGATTTGCTTAGTTCGAAAAGCGGAATCAAGCTCAGAAAAGGCACATTATATATTGATAATTTTGATTTCGGCATTGAAGGATTAGTTGCTTCCGATAATTATCTGGATCTAAATGTAACGGGGCATAACTTAAATATTGCCAAGATCCGTAATTACCTGCCTGAAAAGTATCTGAAGTTAGTCATTGATTACGATCCTTCAGGGACAATAATTGCCAATAGTAAAATTAAAGGTCTGTTAAGCAGAACATCAAATCCTCATGTTGAAATCAACTGGCAGCTGAAGAGCGGGAGGATTGCTTACAAAAAATCGAACCTTGCTTTCAAGGATCTTTCTTTTACAGGGCACTTATCTAACGGAACAAAAAACGGGTACAGGACGAGCTCAGTTTCAATCACTGATTTTAAAGGNNAAAGGCATTCCCCGCCGAATTGAAGGAGTTTTTCAATATTAAGGACATTTCGACTGCAGACGGATCAGTTGATCTCGATCTTAAACTTGTCAACAGCAGGTGGCCTGGGAAGAATTTTTCCATTAACAGCCTTATCGATCTGAAACCTGAAGGTAATCTTACTTTTAATTCATTTACTTTAGGATTACAAAACAATAAAANNATTCAATTTAACTATAAAGGTCAGAACATTAAAATTGCCGGGGAGTTTAAAAACCTGTTAGAATGGCTTACGGGAAGAGCTGTCAGGATGACTGCAAAAGCTGATCTTACTGTTGATAAACTAATTCCGGAAGCTTTTTTTAGCAATAGTAATGATTCTGATAAATCAGCTCATGGCAAAAAAGCTGTTTCTATGCCCGGAGATTTGAATCTTGATATAAACTTCAGAATTGACAGTTTGTCTTATAAAACTTTTTCATCTTCCAAAATTGAGGGTGTTCTGAGTTACCAACCCAGAATATTGACTTTTAAAACATTGAAAATGCACTCATTAAAAGGGCTTATCTCAGGTAGTTGTTTCTTTTCTCAGAATTATAATAAATCCATAATTTATAAAGGTAATTTTATAGTCACAAACATTGATGTGAATAAAGCCTTCACAACCTTTCACAATTTCGGTCAGAGCTTCCTGAAAGCGGAAAACATAAATGGTACCCTGTCTGGCTCTCTCTCGCTCCTGCTTCCATTGGACTCATTGTTGAATTATAACATAAAAACACTAACTGCTGAAGGGAAGTATCATCTCGTAAATGGAGCATTAATTAATTTTGATCCGGTCAAACAACTCGCCTCATTCATTGAATTATCAGAGCTCGAGAATATAAATTTTGAACAACTTGATAATGATTTTTTTATAAGAAGTAATTGGGTGTATATTCCACAGATGGAAGTAAAGTCATCCGCTGTAGATCTGTCTGTCAACGGGAAGCATAGTTTTGATAACGATTACGAATATCATGTTAAAATACTTCTATCGGAGGTTCTGTCTAAGAAAAGAATAAAAGATAAAAACAAGGTAACCGAATTCGGTGTTGTGGAAGATGATGGACTTGGTCGTACCTCACTTTTATTGAAAATTATAGGTAAAGGGGATATCGCTAAAGTCGGATATGACATGAAGGCGGCTGGCACGGAAGTAAAGAACAGTATGAAAAAGGAGAAGCAGTCGCTTAAGACAATTCTGAACCAGGAATATGGATGGTACAAAAACGATTCTACATTAAATCAGAAACCTCCGGAGAAGAAATCACGGTTCAGGATTACATGGGAAGATGGTGATACTGTAAAGACAACACCAAACCCTGACGTGGTAAAAAATGTGGTTAAGAAGAAATAATTATTGTGAAAATATTCGGTCATAAAACTTTTTGGAAGTTGTTTTTGCTTCTTTTTGCAGTGCTCATTGGCATGGGTTCTCTGATTTACACTGAATCGCTTGTTTCGAAACTTAAAGTAGAGGAGCGAAAAAATGTTAAGTTGTGGGCTGAAGCAACAAGACTGATTTCACTTCCTGATACAAGCCAGAATGTTGAGTTCCTCTCCACAATAATTGAAAACAACAACACTGTTCCAGTGATTCTTACAGATGAATCAGACAGCATAATCTCAGCCAGAAATTTTGACGCTCATAAATCAGGTGATCACAGGTATATTAAAAAACAACTTGAAAAAATTAAAGAAAGGAACAAACCAATAGTCAATAATCTTGAAATGGGTCATTATAACCTGATCTATTATAAAGACAGTATAATTCTTACAATGCTTATATATTACCCTTACATACAATTAGGAATAATTATATTTTTTATTCTTGTTTCTTACCTGGCATTCCGGTCGTCGCGAAAAGCCGAACAGAACCAGGTGTGGGTAGGTATGTCGAAAGAAACTGCTCATCAACTTGGCACCCCAACATCATCACTTGCCGGCTGGATAGAGATTTTAGAACAAAAGCACCCCGGTATTTCAATTACCAAAGAACTTGCNNTTTTCAAGAATCGGTTCAAAACCGGTAATTACAAGTGATAATATTATTGGAATAATTTCCCGGACAGTTGATTATCTGAAATTAAGGACATCGTCAAAGGTTAAAATAATCACCGATTACAACCCCGATGAAAAGGTTGTGGTTCCTGTAAATGCAGCATTGTTTGAATGGGTCATAGAAAATGTTTTTAAAAACGCAGTTGACTCCATGGAAGGAAGTGGTGAGATAACTGTCCGGATCACAGAAACAGAGAGACATGCATTGATAGATATTTCAGATACCGGAAAGGGAATACCAAAATCGGCCTTTAAGAAAATATTCAATCCGGGTTTCACTACCAAACAGCGAGGCTGGGGTTTGGGCCTGTCTCTGGCAAAAAGGATTATTGAGGAGTACCATAATGGAAAGATCTTTGTAAGACATTCGGAAATAGGCAAGGGTTCGTGCATCAGAATTGTGATGAACAGGGATAAATTCTAATTGCTATATTTGCAACCCATTATGAAGAGAAATGATATAGAGGTTATGGCTCCAGCCGGATCCTATGAGTCACTTATGGCAGCGATTCAGGGGGGTGCTGACTCTGTGTATTTCGGAGTTGAACAGCTTAATATGAGGGCTGCCTCTTCGAATAATTTCACAATTGAAGACCTCCGGAATATTGTTGGTATCTGCAAAAAAAACAGGCTCAAAAGTTATCTGACAGTTAACGTTGTTGTGTATGACCATGAGATTGAACAGATGCACAGGATAATAGATGCAGCAGTAGAAAGCGGCATCACAGCGGTTATAGCATCAGACCTTTCTGTGATCAATTATGCATCTTCTGCCGGGATTGAGATACATCTTTCAACACAACTGAATATCACCAATATTGAGTCACTGAAGTTCTACTCACAATGGGCTGATGTGGTGGTTTTAGCGCGCGAATTGAATCTCGATCAGGTAAAACATATCTCCACCAGCATCAGAGAACAAAATATCACAGGTCCAAAAGGTGATCTGATCAGGATTGAAATGTTCGTTCACGGTGCTTTATGCATGGCTATCTCCGGTAAATGCTATCTGAGTCTTCACGAAAACAATAAATCGGCAAACCGGGGTGAGTGTTACCAGACCTGCCGTAAATCATATCTTGCAACCAGCATGGAATCCGGCTATGAACTTGAAATTGATAATGAATATATCATGTCTCCAAAGGATCTTTGCACAATCGGATTTCTCGATAAAATGATCGATGCCGGAGTGAGAGTTCTGAAGATTGAAGGAAGGGCCCGGTCAGCAGAATACGTCAGGGAAGTATCTTCATGCTATGATGAAGCAGTAAAAGCAATTGAGGAAGGAACTTTCAATAAAGAGAAAACTGATGGCTGGAGAACCAGGCTCTCGACTGTTTTTAACAGGGGATTCTGGGATGGTTATTACCTTGGCCAGACTATGGGAGAATGGAACACAAATTATGGATCCAGTGCAACAAAAAGAAAGGTTTATATAGGTAAGATCACAAATTTCTTTAAAAAACTAAATGTTGCTGAAATCAAATTGGAAAATGGCGACCTGAATAAAGGGGATACAATCCTTATTACAGGACCAACAACAGGTGTTGTTGAATATATGATCGATGAGATACGCGTTGACCTGAATGTAACAGAGAAGGCATTAAAAGGAGAATTCTGTTCTATTAAAACTCCCGATTATCTCAGAAGATCCGACAAAGTATATAAATGGGTTGATTTTAAAAAAATTAATAGTCCCGTATAAGTGATTTTCTCTAACCACAAAGTGCACAAAGAAGGCACAAAGTACAAAAAGTCAAATCAATAAATTTTTTGCTTTGCGCCCTTAGTACCTAAACCTTTGTGATCTTTGCGGTTCATGGATTTTACCATTTTATGCTCCTCGCTGCATCAAGTACTTTCAAGGCATTAGATTTAATATCAGATGTATCCGTATTGATATAGATAATGTTTTTACTCTCTTTTTTCTTCAGTCCAAACAGATACGCTTTGTCATAATAGTAAAGTACTAATTCAATTGCTTTTGCAAAATCCGCTTCATCAATTGCCTTTATGGCATCTTTTGTCTTATCACCACCAAGCCGTTTACTTATCTTTAGAACAGAGGTTTCGAGAGCTTCAGTCGGGTATGCAGAATACTCTTCTATTAGAAGTGGCAGCCGGGTTTTTATATCCATTACAAGAACAATTGTTGGTGTTTCCTGCATATTGAGATAAAAAGTGTCGGGCATGAATATTGAACCTATATTGCGGCTTTCATCTTCAACCCAGAAAGGAAGGTTGCTGTTTTGCTTTTTCAAGTCATTATAAAGCATATTCCCAAATTGTTCCGTTGTTGGCTGGGGTGGCTGTCCAAGAGCTCCGAAAGCAGAGCCCTTGTGGTTCGCAAGTCTCTCAAGATCAAGGACCTGTTGCCCAGACGACTTAAGATAGCTGAGAATATGAGTCTTGCTGCTCCCTGTCATTCCACCGAGAACTATCATTTTTCTTTTCTCAGACAGGCTTTCCAAAATGTGATGACGATAAGACTTATATCCACCATCCAGCACATTAACCTCAAGATCACTTAATGAAAACAGCCAGGCCATTGCTTCAGACCTCATACCACCTCTCCAGCAATGAACAAGAAGTTTTCCGTTATCGGCGATTTTAAGACCCAGCTTCAGTTTGGATACCAGAGCAGGGCCAGCATATTTAAGTCCTTCAATAATTGCAGCCGACCGTCCCTTTTTTTTAAATTTTATTCCGACAGCTTCCCTTTCTTTATCATCAAAAAGCGGAATATTAACTGCTCCGGGAATATGGCCGAAGTTGAATTCTGAAGGAGATCTGACATCTGCAATTTGAATGGTCTCTGAAAGTTCCAGAAACCTGATAACATCAATTTTATCTGGCTTCATGATATGACCCCCATTCCCGTTTCCCCCAAGGGGGAAAGGCTAAATTCGATCTCCTTCCCCCATGGGGGAAGGCTGGGAAGGGGGTAAAAATATAAAAGTAACACTTATGTTATTATTGAAACCCGATACTCATTCATTTCTTAAAATACTTTGCAAAAAGCCTTTTGAGTTCATCAATTCTGACAGGTTTTGAAATAAAATCTTTAATCCCGGAAAGTTCTGCTTTCCTTCTTGTCTCAGGCATATTATCTGCTGTAAAGGCAACAATTAAAACCGACTTGTCAAATTTTACAATCCGTTGTGCAGATTCGAATCCGTCCATCTCGGGCATGATAAGATCCATAAAAATAAGATCAAATTTTTGAGCTTTTGCCATAAGGTAACCAGCATAACCGTCATCGGAAAGTTCAAAGGAATAGCCCAGACTTTTAAGCATCGTTCCTATAACATTCTGATTCATTTTGTTATCCTCAATTATCAATATTTTTATATCGGTTCTTACAGTACCAATTTCAACTGATGAGGATTGATCTTCCAGGAATGGGAAACTATTCTTTATTATATTGAGGAGCTCGCTGACATCAAATGGCTTTATCAGATAATGATCTATTCCGAGTGTAATACATTTCAGGTAATTTCCCTTTTTATCATTTGAGCTAATCAGAAGCATAATGAAGTTTGCTGAAAGCTTGTTTTCCCATATCTCCCTGGCTGCATCAAATCCATTAAACTCTTCATCATCAAATATTATAACGAGATTATATTTTTCTTCAGGATAATTCATGTTTGCCTTTATCTGGTTTACTGTTGATCGCTGGAAAGTTGTGATTGTAACAGTAAGTCCCAGCCTGTGCAATGCACCTAAGATCTCCTCGTCGCGGTTCTGATTTCCTGTGATTACCAGTGTTCTGATTCTATCAAATGTTTTTAGCCTCTCAAATGAAAGTTCTTTTATTTGTCTGTCGTTTGAATAAGTGAGTAATGTAAATGATACTTTAGTTCCCTGATCACCTGATATTCCTGATGGGCTGACAGCCGACAGCTCTCCTCCCATGAGGTCAACAAGCTGTTTTGACAGAATAGTTCCGAACTCCGAGTCATCATTTGACCTTACTTTCTTTGACTCAATATTTACAAAATCGCCAAAGATTTTCTTGAGGCTTGCTTTGTCAAAACTTCTACCTGTATCGAGCAACTCGAATCCAAGAGTTATTATACCGTTTTTGCTGTTTTTAAGCATGCATTTCAGGTGTATTTCACCTTTTTCAGTATTCCGGACAGAGTGATTTATCAGGTTCGTCAGGACTTGTCTTAGCCTGAAAGGGTCACCAATGATGCTTTCCGGAACATTATCTCCAACGGTGCAAATTAATTTCAAATCATTTGCAGATATATTTGTCTTTGCCAGATCTGTACAATATGTGATCTCCTCCCTCAAATTAAAAGGAACTTCATCGAGTATCATTTTCCCCGATTCAATTCTTGAAAAATCAAGGATGTCATTTATGATGCTCAGCAGTACCTCTGTTGATCTGTGCAGGAGTCCTACTATTTCTCTCGTCTCTGGTGTAAGATGATATTTTTTAAGCACATCTGTCATACCAATAATTCCATTCAACGGGGTCCTGATCTCATAACTCATTCTTGCAAGAAACTCAGATTTTGCTTCATTGGCTTTTGCTTCCTGTTTTCGTGCAGATTCCAATAAAGTTACATCATTCAATATCTCCATTGTAGCTTCTTCTCCCATGAACATCACAGGGATGCTGTTTCTGTAAAGTACAATTTCCCCAATTTCTTTTTTGATGATTACAAACTGGTCAGGATTAAAAGATCCGCCAAGATTTTTTGAATAATAATCATTTTCTCCGGGCAGGGTCGATTCAGGAAAGATCTTACCCTTCATCTCAGTTTCGCTTGGATAAGAATATTGACCGGCTGCAACTTTATTCGCTTTAAGTATTTCCCTGTTTTTATTATGAACTATCACTCCCACCGGCATCTCTTCAATCAGTTTGAAAAGCATCTTTTCGGAGATTCTTAACCCTTCCATTTCAGATTTTTGGAATTTTAGATACTTCCAGAAAATATAAATAATGAATTGAATGAGAACCAGGGTCACAATTACGATTAAAAGAGAATTCCTGATCAGGAATTTCTGAAAAAAAGTTATTGGAGCAGAAAAGACAAGACCCATCTCTCTCTGAAGCAGTTGCGTTGAATAATAAGATGAAATTATTTCCACTTTTTTATTATCAATAGTGGCATTATGTATAATATTGGCAACCGATCCTCCTGCAAGACTTTTTGTAATCTTATCCATCTGGGAGTACTTTATCTTGCTTTTGCTATTATCGTAAACTATTGTACCTGAATCGTTTACTACCCATTGCCATTGATAGTCTTTTAAATTAAACTCGGAAAATATTTTGGAAAAATATTGTCTGTAATCAACAGTTACAACTATATTACCAATTGTTTCATTATTTTTTATTACAGGCAAATAATAGTCAAACTTCTGGCTTTCCTGCACAAGTTTTTCCATATCAAGCATTTTGGCCTGAGCATGCAGAATAAAAGTCTGTTCAAGCCATTCACCACTATTATTGTCATTATCCTTTTTTAAGGTGAATTCATTCTTATTATTGTCGTAATATTTAATCCCTGTTACAAAGTCATTATACTTTGAGAAGAATAGTTTCATTCTTTCTTTTGTTGAGAACTGGTTATCGGGATTTGTAAAAAACTGGCTAAGGTCCTCTTTGAAACTGATCTGGTTTAAATCGCTGGAGAACCAGTAGTTGGTGCTGTCAACCGAAAGCCCTACAGTCTGAACCTGCCTGTCAAGCAATTTAACGATATAATCTATCTGTTTATTATACAGGTTTTTATAATAGACATAATTTGCAAGTAGTATTATCAGAAATGCCGAATAAACAAGAATAAGGATCCTTCTCATCTGAATAAATGTTTATCTCTAAAGTATATAAAGATAATTTATAAATATAATAATTTCATTTTACCTGTATTTCCGATCATCGCCATCCATGATATTCAGATAACTTTTGTACCTGAGGAACGCGATCTCTCCCTTTTCGACGGCGCTCCTTACAGCACATCCCGGTTCATCAAGATGAAGACAATTATTAAACCTGCACTCTTTTGATTTTACGAAAATCTCGCGGAAAAAATGGTAAATCTCATGCTTTTCCATATCAACAACGCCAAAACCTCTGATTCCCGGAGTATCAATTACAAATCCGCCAAA
>PMNJ01000117.1 GCA_003162595.1 Bacteroidales bacterium
AAAGCGAACACCCTATACAATCCCCGGCTCCATCCCGGAAAGGCTGTTGCAAGAAGAAATGTGGTTCTCAGGCAGATGGCGAAATACAACTATCTTAAAACATCTCAGGTGGATTCTCTATGTAAACTGCCTTTGATTCAGAATTTCAGAGATATTGAATCTGATGGTCCGGCAGATTATTTTCTGCTCCATGTAAAAAATGAATCTGAGAAAATATTACAAAGCGTTCAATCGGTTACCGGGGAAAAGTGGAATATAGAGGAAGATGGATTGACTATTACAACTACATTGAATCTTACTCTTCAAGAATATGCTCTGGAATCTTTTCGCGAACATCTCTCAGTAATGCAGAAAAGAATAAGGGAGCAATATCAGACTCCATCCGGCAAAAATTTTATTAGCCAGCTTGTTGCGCAGGAACTTAAAAACCTGAATCTGGAAGGACGTGCCGGGGAAGTCAATATACGACAGATATTTGACTGGAATGGTTCTCGTTCCGATTCAGTTACCGTTGCTGACAGCCTGAAGCAGGCACTATTAATATTGCATGCCGGACTGCTCGCCATGGACCCCAAAACGGGATCAGTCAAAGCATGGGTGGGTGGTATCGATTTCAAATCGCAGCAGTACGATCAGATATTAGCCAGAAGACAACTTGCTTCGACATTCAAACCTATACTCTATGCTGAGGCATTTGAACTGGGTTTGCAACCATGTCAATATCTTGATAATGATTCGGTTCCTCCTTCAGGAGCTGATGAGTGGAGTCCTGTAAATTACGATCACACCAGCGGTGGAAAATATTCACTGGCCGGAGCACTGGTTTACTCTATGAATATCCCGACATATAATTTGTTTTTAAATGTAAGCTTTGATAATCTGGATTCCTTATGGAGAAAACTGGGATTTTCTTTTGCATTGGTTAACACACCGGCACTAGCCCTTGGGACTGCTGAAGGAAGCATCCTGGAAACGGCTGTGGCCTATTCTGCTTTTGCAAACGGAGGATACGGGATCGTACCCCAATTCATTGAATCTATCAAAAGTCCCGACGGAAGAATTATATGGAAGAATCCATTCAATTATCAAAAAGAAAGGGTGATTACAGAAAGATCATCCGTTCTGATCAGCGCGATTTTACAGAAAGCTGTGAGGGAAGGAACCGGGTCAGCTTTGGGCAGCGAATATGGTATTAATATGCCGATAGCAGGAAAAACAGGTACTTCACAGGATTTTTCCGATGCCTGGTTCACTGCATTTAATCCGACTCTTGTTATTGTTACCAGGGTAGGGGCTTCATCACGGGCCATTCATTTCAATAACGGATCATATGGTTCCGGAAGCACTCTGGCCTTACCTCTTGTGGCACTTACATTAAAGAAAGTGCAGAATAACGACACCCTCTCGCATCAACTGGTAAGCCCCTTTCCTGATCTTCCTTTGGATTTGCAGGGAGCACTTGATTGTCCTGATTTTAAAGAGAAAAATATAGTTAACAAATTCATGGACCTTTTCCATAACAAAAAGATCTATCGTGATGAAGGCACCAAAGAAGTGAAACATAAGAAGAGGGGTTTTTTCAGGAGACTGTTTGGAAGGTGATCAGGAAGAAGATGGGGAGACTGGGAGACTGGGGGAAGAGGAGAGGCTTAATGATGAAGAGACGAGTCAGGGACAAAGAAAAGCATATATATAGAACAGGATATTTTGTTATGCAGGTTGTATGAAAATATGTTGTTTTTATTATAATTTTAGGGTATAACTTATTACCATGGATAAAACCTTAGGTTTTTTTGCTCCTGTTGTTATTGCAATATTCATTTTTGTTCTGAATACTTTATTACCCGGAAGATGGGTAACAGGTTATGTTAACAAAACAAACTCCAATGAAAAACTCAGATATCATCTCAATGGCATGCAGGTTTTCCTGACAGTAATTTTAGTATGGTTTATTTTGGGTTATTTTAATATTATTCCTTTTGACTGGCTTTACAATTACAGATGGTACTGTCTGACCGGAGCATGTTTATCGGGTATTATTTTTTCCCTTGCCGTTGTTGTGCAATATCCGCCTGTAAGTAATTCTTTCGTGTCAGACCTTTTTTTCGGGCGGATAGAAAACCTTCAATTCCGGGGTGGACTGGCTGATGCAAAAATGTGGTTATATTTAACAGGGGCAATCATGCTGGAACTGAATGCTCTGAGCTTTACAGCTTACCATTGTATACGGTATGGTGACCAGGCTTCGGGCGGGATCATTCTTTCAACCATTTTGCTTACTTATTTCATAATAGATTATTTCATCTTCGAGGAAGTCCATCTTTACACATATGATTTATTTGCAGAAAGAGTCGGCTTCAAGCTGGGATGGGGATGTATGGTCTTCTATCCATATTTTTATTCTATCTTTTTATGGTCAACAGTAGATTTGCCTGTTGTACACACTCCTTCATGGTTATTGTCTTTATATGTACTGATTTTTTTTACAGGATGGATATTATCACGTGGTGCAAATTTGCAGAAGTATTTTTTCAAAAAGGATCCGGGAAGACCATTTCTCTCGATCATTCCTGAAACTATTTCAGATGGAAATAATTCTCTGCTGGTAAACGGATTCTGGGGAATCAGCAGACATATTAATTACTCCGGTGAAATATTAATGGCGTCAGGTATAATTCTTTGTACAGGCCATCCTGCTTTAATTGGTCCATGGTTATACCCATTATATTATGTTTTTCTGTTGTTTGCCCGTCAGAGAGACGATGATAAGCGCTGTACATTAAAATACGGTGAACTCTGGAAAGTCTACAAAAAGAGAGTTCCCTACCGGATTATTCCTTTCATTTATTAGGCTCAACCTCAACCTCATTCCTCACTCCTTCTTACAACTTGTACATCTTCCGCGTTGTATCTCCCATGATATTAACAGCCATTTTACGAGGCAGGATATTCTGCATGATAAATGATGCAACTCTGTTTCCTTTCCCTGTTATAAATGAAGGTTTACTACCTAGCATTCTCAGACATTCTTTTGCAACCTCTTCTGGTTCCAGCACCCTGGGAGCAAAAAATCCGCTTTTTTCAGGATTTGTATTCTTATAGCCTGGAGTAGCTGTGGCACCTGCACAACAGGCTATAACATCTACTCCTGAGTTTTTCCACTCGTACCATAGGCTTTCTGCAAGAATCCGATTAAATGCTTTGGTAGAGGCATAAACCGACAGATAGCCGCTGCCCTGAAGTCCTGCAAGTGAAGTCATCAGAACTATTGCACCCTTCCTTTTGTCCACCATTTTCCCTCCGTAAAAATGAACCAGGTTCATGGGTGTTAACATATTTACCCTGGCGGCCTGTAAATGATTCTCTGATGAGTTTTTCAGGAAAGGGCCGAGATATGAGAGTGCTGCATTATAGATGAGGATATTAATTTCACGGTCTTGTAATGTTTCCTCAATTTGTTGTGCGGCATCTGTTCCTGACAGATCACAGGACATACATGTAACATTTATTTTGTATTTATTCTCCAATGAATGAGCTAATTGCTGCAGGGGAGTCAGGCGGCGGGCAATTAGCACCAGATCCATTCCTTCTGCTGCCAGACAGGTAGAAAAAGCGGCTCCGATACCTTCTGAGGCTCCGGCCACAAGGGCAGTATTCCCATATTTTTGTTTTAAATTCATAACTCCGGTTTGAATATTAAAAATATGAAATTTAAGTTAATCAGCCACGGAAAACTTTAGCAAGATTTAGTTATGATGAGTGCGAATAATGTAACTTATTCTTGTAATTGTGTAATATTCAATGTAATGAAGAAGCTTATCTTTGTATTATGAGAAGTTCTTCATTAATAAAAACAAATTCATCTAAGTGCAAACGAATGATCTCCATCGCAGAGATCAATATACTTCGTAAGTTCGAGGACAGACAACTGATAGATGATAAGATAGTACGTCAGATGACAAAGTTGCACTCACTCTGGTTCAAAGGATTACAATTATAACCCCCCTCAATCCTTTTTTCCCTATGCCCTGAGCCCTGTGCCCTGTGCGTTTTCTTAACCTTAAGCTCAACCTTAACCTCAAGCCTTCCCCCTTTTCCCATTATGCCGATGCTCCTTTGATTATCTGTCTTTTTTATTTAAATTTGGTTTTCCACGAGTATAATCTATAAATCATGAAGAAAGCATTAAAAAAATTTATTTTCCTGTTATTACTCTTTAGTACCTGTATAGGTTATTCCCAGACCACTCATCCCGAACCGGTAACTCTTAAGATCGGATCAAAAGCTCCTGATTTCAGTCTTCCCGGGATAGATGGTAAAACTTATACTCTGAAAAGTTTTGAGAAAGAACATGTACTGGTTATTGTTTTCAGCTGTAATCATTGTCCTACTGCCCAGGCTTATGAAGACCGGATAATTGCGATAGAAAAAAATTACAGGTCCAAAGGTGTTTCTCTTGTTATGATCTCCCCAAACTCAACAAAAGCTCTGAATTATTCAGAGTTGGGCTATACCGATATGGGTGACAGCTTTGAAGAAATGAAGCTGCGCGCAAAGGATAAAGGGTTTGCTTTCCCTTATCTTTATGATGGTGATAATCAGAAATGCGCATTGGCTTATGGTCCGGTTGCCACTCCACATTGCTTTGTCTTTGACAAAAACCGTATCCTGTGTTATGCGGGACGAGTTGACGGATCAGAAAAACCCGGTTCAGGGAACGGTGAAGATCTGAGAAATGCCATTGATGAAGTGCTTGCAGGGAAAACAGTCACTACCCCCACAACTAAAGTATTCGGATGCTCAATTAAATGGTCGTGGAAAGGTGAATATACCGAAAAGTTATATCAGCAATGGGCTGAATTGCCGGTAACACTTGAGGATATTGATATAAACGGGATTAAAGAACTGGTAAAAAACAGCTCCTCAGGTAAACTCAGATTAATAAATATCTGGGCCACCTGGTGTGGTCCGTGTGTCACAGAATTTCCTGATCTTGTTATTATAGACAGAATGTACCGCGGACGGAAATTTGAATTTATTACAATCAGCGCAGATAAAGGGGCAAAAAAGCAGGATGTGCTCAGTTTCCTGAAACAACACGAAGCTTCAAATAAGAACTATATTTTTAATAAGGATGATGTTTATCAGATGATTGAGGCAATTGATCCGGAATGGCAGGGCGGTTTGCCGTATACCATGGTCATCGAACCAGGAGGAAACATCATTTATCGAAAGCAGGATATTATTGACCCGGCGCAAATGAAAAAGCTGATAGTCGATGATAAATTTATTGGCAGATATTACTAGTGGAAAGAGTATCTCAGAAATCTGCAAGTTGTGCTTCCCTGCCTGCCGGCAGGCGTCATCTTTTAAAATAGAAAACCCCGCAAGATCTAAGATCTGCGGGGTTAACGAATTATTTATCCGGAAAATAGTTTATCCTGGAATATTTTATTAGTTTATTTAGTTATCTCAACAACTGCATACTTTGAAATTTTCCAGAACTGAACGGGATCTGTTATCTCTATGGATACAATTTTCTTGTCTTTATCACGTATAAACTGATATGAATTCGCGGGATGCTCAGAGATAAGCTTAGCACTTTTTGAATTTACAGGAATTGATTTTGTAACAGTGATATCGATTTGCAGGAAGGAGCTATCGGGAAAACTTCCGGCTAAAGTTTTCGTTTTACCTAATCCAATGAATCCCCCTTCTTTGGTTAAAAGACCCTTAGCCTTAAGCTGTTTATATGTTCCACAGGCAAAAAAAGCCTTATTCATCTCATTAGTCTGAGTATTGATTTTCTCATCCTTTTGAACAAGAGTACTTTGCAAATCGGAGTTCTTTGTATTTAGCTGGTCAATTTCGAATTTTTTGGTGAGCAGAGTGGCCTTCAAATCCGCAATGTCACTTTCACTTTGTTTAACCGATGCTTCCAATTCAGAGATTGTATTTTGCAGAACCTTTATTGTTCCGCCAGACTTACTCAATTGAGCATTTAAAGAGGCAATTTTATGTTTGTTCTGTTCAATTAGTGTATTAATGTATTTAATATCTTCCACAATTTGTTGTCTCTTATCCTTGGATAATTCCACATTCGACGAATTAGTCGAGATTATGTGCTCTTTATCCTTTATGATTGCGATATTCTTTTCAACATCGCCAAAAGTTGTAACCCATTCTCCTATAGATGAATCACGGGAAGCTATTTTATTGGTAAAAGAATTCTTCTGCACTTCCATCTGACTGAGCAGTAGT
>PMNJ01000001.1:0-140 GCA_003162595.1 Bacteroidales bacterium
AAAGGAATCTGGCTCCCCGAATAGGTTAAAAGACAGAACTTTTAGGGCTTTTTTCAAGATGCCTGTTACTCGATTTACCCACAATCTCATCAAAATGGGCAAGAATCAGTACCGGAACCCGATTTACCTTGCGAAGGAAT
>PMNJ01000001.1:248-4517 GCA_003162595.1 Bacteroidales bacterium
ATATTTACGGGACATTACACTAGGTTAATATGTTATTATTCAACCTTTTTTATCAGATAATTCAGATTCATAACACAATTTTGTACCATCTCCTTATATTGGTAGCCCCTAATGAGCGGTCATATTTCCCATACGCTTGGTTATCGGGTGAAANNACCTGATTCCCGTGCCAGTTAACCTAAGTTCCGCAGTTTCATCTCTAAAAAATATTTAACAAATATTTTCAGTCTTGAGTTGTCCTACTTAATTAACCGATCCACGTTTGAGTGTTCTGAAAAAAGCAATGTAGTGTAAACTTTTCCTTAAAAAGAATGAAATATAATGAGGGCATGTATCTCAGACGATGCCACCCAAGTAAATCCCAAAAGGAAAAGATATACTGGCAACTTGTTGAATCCTATCGAAGCGAACGAGGACCCCGGCAGCGTGTGGTTGCCTATCTGGGTGATACCGAAGAAAGTCTTCGCCTCGGTATAAAGGAAATTGCCACCGGTCGGATTGATATCCAGCAAACTCAGTTCTTTCGTGGGACACCTGCAGTCGCGTGGATAGAAGTAGACCCTAATCTTATCAGAGTAGAGCGAGTCAGAGACTTTGGCGGTTACTGGTTTGGACTTCAGGTATTAGAAAAACTTGGTATTAATCGTTTTCTGGCAAAGATTGTCGGACAAGGGCACGAGGAAATCCCCTGGAACATGATGGCATTGACACTGGTGTTGATGCGTCTCTGTCAGCCTTCCAGCGAGTTACGCATTGCCGAGGAACTATTTGAACAGAGTGCCCTGGGGGATTTGCTGGGCATTCCTGTAGAGCAAATAAATGATGATAGGCTTTACCGCAGTTTAGACATTCTTTTACCGCATAAGATTGAATTAGAGAAATATTTAAAAGAGCGGCTGGGCGTATTATTTAATCTGGAATACGACCTGCTTTTTTACGATATTACTTCTACATACTTCGAAGGCGAAAGCAAACGTAATAACCAGGCAAAACATGGCTATTCTCGTGATCACCGACCGGACTGTCGACAGGTATGCATTGCACTGGTGGTCAGCCACTGGGGCTTACCCCTGGGATATGAAGTCTTTGCGGGAAACCGTTTTGATGCCACCACTGTAGAAGAGATGGTAAACAAAATAGAATCTCAATATGGGCAAGCGAACCGTATCTGGGTGATGGATCGGGGAATGGTCTCAGAAGATAACCTCCAATTTCTTAAGTCGGGTGGACGTCGCTACATCGTAGGAACTCCCCGAAGCCAGTTAAAAAGATTTGAGGGAGAACTCCTGACCGATGACTGGCAGAATGTATACGAAGGACTTGAAGTGAAGTTATGCCCTGGTGACGATAGCCAGGAGACTTTTATTCTTTGCCGAAGTGCTTCTCGTGCTCAGAAAGAGAAGGCGATGCATGATCGCTTCGAAAGACGGATAGAAAATGGGCTGGCTAAACTGGTCGAAAGTTGTAATTCCAGGAAGCAACAAGTAGGCACGACGGAACGCCGAGTGGGTAGGCTTTTGGAGGCCAACAGCCGTGCCGGTGGACTATTCAAGATACAGGTAAAAACGCGGGAAGATGGCGGCGCTACTCTGGCGTGGGAGAAAATAGAAGCCTGGCGCGAATGGGCGTTACTCAGTGAAGGCTGCTATATGCTGCGGACTAATATTAAAGGGTGGGATGGGGAGCGGCTCTGGCATGCTTATATTCAACTAACTGAGGCCGAAGCTGCTTTTCGAATACATAAAAGTGACTTAACGATACGTCCCATCTGGCACCAGAAGACAGAACGGGTGCAGGCTCACATCCTTGTCTGCTTTCTGGCTTATGTCGTTTGGAAGACTATTGGTCAGATGTGTAATAAAGCAGGACTTGGGGATGAGCCAAGACGAATCTTTGCCGAAATTTCCAAAATCAAGATGGTTGACGTGGTGTTACCAACCAAATCGGGCACTGAAATACGGCGAACATGCATTGCCCAACCCACCAAATATCAGTCAATTCTCCTGGACAGACTTGGTTTACATTTACCCAAACAATTAGATTATCAAAAAATGTAGTGTAAACTTTGATCCTGAGAAAAACTACTTTAGATTCACAACTGCGGAAGTTCGGCTAGAATTATACCTTATCAAAATTTCGAGAAATACGTAGATACCCGCGAGCAAGGTCGTGGTACTCTGCGGGTTTCGAATAGTTACCTCGAATCTAAAAGCTACCATTCTAAGTAGTTAGATGCCTTATTTATACGTAAGGTCCATAAACATTCTTCGGCAATCGTTATTTTCCTGTAATGAAGGCGNNCAGCTATTTAAGGTAATAACTTCTTAACTCAGTTTGGCGCAGAACTCCGCACTATCGATATAATAATCCAGCGTCTCTATCGGATAACTCCCAATCAATATAGCTTATGCGACGGCAAATCAAGAAGATTGTCCCGATTTTGGGGTCATTTCTTTGTATCCGTTATCCTTCTGATTTTCCCATGTGCTGGTTCTATATACTCTACGCAGGTTGTCAATACCCTACGCTCGATAAACCACGCCCTGTTCATATTATCATTGCGTCCTCTGCTTCCCCCGTCATGGCTCCCAGGCTATATGTCGTGTTTCGTTGACCTCTTTTTGCCCTCATAAAAGGAACCGGGGAAAATAATACCGTTCGACTTCTAAAGACCAGAATAGAGCAGGCTGTTCCCGACAATAAGCGTTACATAACAAATAGTATAGAGATCCCGAATTAATTTCACAGTTATAAGTGCCTGAAGCACAATCCTTCCAAAATAAAGTTTTTTGACCTCTTGACAACTTTTAAACTATTATTTATACTAGTGTTAACTATATTAAAACTATATAATTTTAATGTAAACTATAATTGAGGAGATAGCCGATGGCGCTTAAGGTTGGACGTCACATTGGCACTTGTTCAGATGGAGACATTTGGGCTGAAGTTAACGAAAACGGAAGTGTCCGTTTTTGGATTGAATTTGATAATACGAATAAAAAAGACAAGCCGGGTATGGTTATGCCCCTTGAGGTATGGGATAGAGTTGTGGCGTGGGTAGAATGGCAACGAAAAAACAAGGGGTTTGAAAAATTGGAGAGTTAGAATACAAAGCTCTTACTCATTAAATTTAGGAGGCCACTATGAAAGGAACACCAACAAAGGCACAAGGGAATATTCCAAGACAAAATAAAAACGGGACATTGGACAAGTCTGGTGATGGGATGGAACTTCCCATGTACAAACTATCCAAAAAGAAATGATTAGATTCTTGATTCAGAAGGCACTTTTGACACAAAGTTCAATAAATAGGAGGACCTAAGATGTCAGCATTGCTACTTCGTGTTTTATACGAAAACGCTCAATGGAAGGAAAAATGTTTGTCCCCTTTTACAGATCCTCTTTGTTGGAAATGTCAGGAAGAAAGACGAGACCTTGATCAGGGAAAAATTACCAAGTTAAATATTACACCACCCCAAATTGATGATGTTGACGGGAAGAGGTGTAGTGGTCGTTGCTGGGAGGCTTCATTGGCTAGGTATTTTGAGTGGGGTAGTGACAAGCATTTTAGAGGATTGATGGCGGGAATGAAAGTATTTTTGATGTTTGAGGAAAAGAACAATAATACTAAAAAGATAGAATATCGCATTTGGGGTTCGACGATTGTTACACATGTAAACGTCCAACAATTAGCGCATCCCGATAGTAGCTATAGATACTGGATACGGCTGAAACCATTTGAACCACTGCCACGGGAAAAGTGGAGCAACCCTATGTCTGATAGAGATATATTAGGAACGAAGTGGGGACAAGGATTTTATCGGTACATATACGACGAAGTTCAGGTGGCAATCCTGGAAAAGATAGTTTCGGGTGTTACCATTGAAGAGGCCGGTATTAAACCGAACTTGGCACAGCCTGCAGCTAAAACAAAAAAACTACTTCTTTCAACAAACATAGAAGAGAAAGTCAAAGAAATAGCTGACAGTCAGGGGAGATCAAGAGATGACATCATAAGACAGGCCGTTGCCGAATGGTTAAAGAAACAAGAGTAATAAAATTGCTAGAAAAAGTGTATCAAACCCAGTTGTTTTTTTAGACTTAAACCTGCGAACTCCAAACTCGCCTGGTGTCGCGATATATAGAGTAGATGTTTTGAAATTGGTGTTTTCTTAAAAATGTAATCCGATGGCCTCTTTGTTGCAGAATGAGATGGCCGATTGATGGATACCATAATTATTGTCATTTTCAACAGACAACTGATAATAC
>PMNJ01000034.1 GCA_003162595.1 Bacteroidales bacterium
ACAAGATTAAGCAAAGCAGCCCGTGAATTCAATGTGGGAATATCCACTATTGTGGAATTCCTGCATAAAAAAGGGTTTGATCTTGATCCCAACCCAAATACGAAACTTCCGCATGAAGCTTATATTTTGCTTGTAAAAGAGTACAGTACAGATATCAGCGTAAAAAAGGAGTCTGAAAAACTAATTCTTAAAGATCTTCATAGGAAGAAAGAATCTGTCTCAATCGGTGATTTTTCTGAGAAGACTGAGAATGAAGAATCCGATAGGGATGATGATGTTCTTGTAAAAGATTCTTCAGGAGTAAAGTCATCTGTAGATATTAAAACTGAGATCAAAAAACCTGAGGTAAAACTTGTTGGTAAGATTGACCTTGAAAAGACATTAAAGCCAAAGGTTGAAAAAGTTACTGCACCTAAGGAGGAACCGTCGCAAAAACCCGTACCGCCTGTTATTGAACCTGAAAAGCCTGAGAAGAAAATACCGGTCGCAGAGAAGGAGACTATTGATACTACAGCGCCGGTTGAAGAAAAGAAATCTAAATCAAATATTGATCTTCGTATAGTAGGGAAAATTGATCTCGATACCATTGCCAAAGAGGCCACCCAGGTAAAAAAAGAGGAAGAAAAGGATAAACCAAAAGTTCCGGCAAAAGGGAAAACCAAAGAAAAGGATATCCCAAAGAAAGATGAGGCGAAACCAGCCGCCAAAAAAGAACCTGAAATTATAGAAGAACCTGTCCCTGAACCGGTTATTGATGAAATCCATATTGAAGATATCATAGATGATGCTGCAGTTCCTGACCCCGATGAGGATATTGTTGCTCTCTATAAGACTGATTTTAAAAAACTGGTGGGTCCAAGGGTTGTCGGAAGAATTGATCTTCCTGTTGAGGAGAAGAAGAAAACCACTCCGTTTCAGCCTGTCAGGGTAAGCGGAGATTCCGATTTCAGGAGGAAAAAAAGAAGGAAAAGAATATTAAAAGAAAAAGAAGGAGTACCCATTGTTAAGCCGGTAATTACAGATAAAAAAGAAAAATCCTCCAACAAGAAGGTCGTGAAAAAAAGACTTGTCAGGGCCGAAGTGAATGAAGAAGAGGTTCAGAAGCAGATAAAAGAGACACTGGCACGGCTCACAACAAAAGGTAAATCAAAGGGATCAAGATACCGCAGGGAAAAAAGAGAAGCTATAAGTCAGAAGCATCAGGAGGTTGTTGATCAGCAGGAACTCGATAAGAATATTCTTAAAGTTACTGAATTCGTTTCAGTTAATGAGCTTGCCTCGATGATGAGTATTCCAGTAACTGATATCATTTCTACCTGCATGAACCTGGGACTGTTTGTTTCAATCAACCAGCGTCTCGATGCGGAAACAATGGCGCTTCTTGCAGATGAATTCGGTTTTAAGGTAGAATTTGTAAGTGCAGAATTACAGGAAGCGGTTCGTGAGGAAGATGATGAAGAGGAGGATCTTAAACCAAGACCACCGATTGTTACGGTTATGGGGCATGTCGATCATGGTAAGACCAAGTTGCTTGACTATATCAGGAACACCAATGTGATTGCAGGTGAAGCAGGTGGTATAACTCAGCATATTGGCGCCTACGGTGTCATCCTTGAAGACGGACGCCAGATAACCTTCCTCGATACACCTGGTCATGAGGCCTTTACGGCAATGCGTGCCCGTGGAGCACAAATTACCGACATAGCAATAATCGTAGTTGCAGCTGACGATGGTGTAATGCCTCAGACGAAAGAAGCCATAAATCATGCCTCAGCAGCCGGGGTCCCAATAATATTCGCTATTAATAAAATTGATAAGCCAACTGCAAATCCAGATAAAATTAAAGAGGCTCTGGCAGCCATGAATTATCTTGTTGAAGATTGGGGAGGGAAGTACCAATCACAGGAAATTTCTGCAAAAAGCGGACTCAATATAGATATACTTCTCGATAAAATCCTCCTTGAAGCAGAGATGCTCGAGTTAAAAGCTAATCCGAATAAACCGGCTCTTGGAACAGTTATTGAATCTTCTCTCGACAAGGGAAGAGGATTTACTGCAACCGTCCTGGTAAAAGCAGGTACTCTCAGAATCGGAGATATTATGCTGGCAGGCGCCTGTTTTGGACATATTAAGGCTATGTATAATGAAAGAGGCAATAAAGTTGAAGAAGTGGGACCTGCTACTCCTACTCTGATCCTGGGTTTGAATGGCGCTCCACAGGCAGGTGACAAGTTTAATGTGATGGAGAGCGACCGTGAAGCTAAAGATATTGCAACAAAAAGGGCACAACTTCAGAGGGAACAAGGCCTGCGCACTCAGAAACATATTACACTTGACGAGATAGGACGTAGAATTGCGATTGGTAATTTCCAGGAACTTAACATTATTGTGAAAGGTGATGTCGACGGTTCAGTAGAAGCTTTGAGTGACTCGTTAATTAAGCTCTCGACTCCGGAGATTGAGCTTAACATCATTCACAAGGCTGTTGGTCAGATTTCAGAATCAGATGTTCTTTTAGCTGCAGCTTCGAACGCTATTATTGTCGGCTTCCAGGTAAGACCATCTTTAAGTGCCAGAAAACTTGCTGAAAAAGAGGAGATTGATGTACGACTCTATTCAATTATCTATAATGCTATTGAAGAGATAAGATCCGCAATGGAAGGTATGTTGATGCCTGAAGTCCGAGAAGAGATTGTAGCAACGCTTGAGATACGTGAGATATTCAAGGTCACAAAGGTCGGAACTGTTGCAGGTTGCTATGTTAAAGAGGGCAAAATAACCCGGAATACCAGGGTAAGGATAATCCGCGATGGCATCGTAATCTATACCGGAGAACTTGGATCACTCAAACGATTTAAAGATGATGTGAAAGAAGTGGTAGGTGGATATGAATGTGGACTTAACATACATAATTTCAACGACATAAAGACAGGTGATATAGTTGAAGGCTACCAGGAATTTGAAGTCAAGAAAACTCTATAAGATTTTCCAGAAGTATTCTATTTCGGGATTAAGACCCCCCTCGCCCTTCGGGCAACTCCCCCCAAGCGGGGAGAAAATTGCTAAGTGGAAAAGTATTTTCTCCCTCTTTGGGGGAGATGTCGCGCAGCGACAGATGGGGTTTAAATCAATGCCTTATACTGTTCCGGAGTCAGAAGACCGGCGGTTTCTGAAGGATTCGTCATTTTGATTTTTACCATCCATCCTTTTCCATACGGATCTTTATTAACCACATCAGGAGATTCTTCAAGTGCGGGATTTAATTCAAGGATCTCCCCACTGACAGGCATGAACATGTCAGATACTGTTTTTACAGCTTCGATTGTGCCAAAAACATCTTCCTTCGCAAGAGTTTCTCCGACAGTTTCGATCTCGATAAAAACGATATCCCCTAACTCTCCCTGGGCAAAATCAGTTATACCTACATAACCTGTATTTCCTTCAACCCTGAGCCACTCGTGGTCTTTTGTGTACAATAAATTTACAGGAACATTCATATCTCGGATGATTTTTGATTATAAATTAAATTCATTACTCTCTGCTGTCAGATCAGCCAAAAATAAAGCTTTTTTTGTTTTTACAAGGTGATAAATGTCTTTTTTTAGATATGGATCTAACCTCTTCGATTGATGATTATTATATACTTATAACACTTTTTGAAGATCCCTTGATAACCATCTCTGTTTTAATGACTATTGTTTGAGAAGGAAGATTATGT
>PMNJ01000356.1 GCA_003162595.1 Bacteroidales bacterium
ATAGCCTGGGTTTTAAAATACTCTAAGTTTTTCCCTGCTCCTCCCTCAGCCATTACCACGCCTGAAATATACTTTTCAACATCAGAAATATTTATAAATACTAATGTTCCAAGATCAGGAAGACACTGAAGATCACCTGAATAATTCTGTCGTAAATGTGATTCGCCATTCATCATAAGGGAAAATGAATCATTCCCGGTCTTTCCTTTAAGGATCAGTGAATCGCAAACAAAGCCCTTTGAATTTCTCTTTTTAACAGCTAGTTTTCCATTATACCTTGTTATAATAACGGGTTCATTTTTAAATACCGAAAGTATTTCACCGTTGAAGAGATTTAGTTCGTAAGTTCCTTCAGTGACAGAAAGCACAGCAGATTCGGGAGCCTGATTGGCGAAAAGCCTGATTTTAACCTGCGCGGAACCAATTGTACAAAAAACAGCTAATAAAAAAATAAATAATATCTTCAATCTCCCTTTCACCTTTTCTCCTCTTCTCCCCTACATTTCTTCAACTCCCGTACCATCTCTCTGGCAATCCTGCCAGAAGCTCCGGATGATCCCAGTTTGATTTTTAATACCACATAATCAGATAATAATTTTTCGCGTTTTGCACCGCCTGGTAAAATAGCCGTAAGCTCTTCTAAAAGAGCTTTTTCAGTAAGGTCATACTGGACCAATTCCTTAACAACTTCAGAACCCATTATGAGATTTACGAGTGATATAAATTTCACTTTGACCACCATCCAGGCAATCAACATTGAGAAAAAATCTCCTTTGTAGCAAACAACCTGAGGTGTACCATGCAGAGCAGCTTCAAGGGTTGCTGTTCCGGAAGTAACAAGAGCCGCGTCTGCAGTGTACAGAATTTCGTAAGTTTTTTCCTTGATCACTTTAACAGGAGCTTTTCCAATGATTTTAAGGTACAGGTCATCGGGTATATTCTTCACTCCGGCAATAACAAACTGATATCCAGGGAAGTGGTGAATTGTTTTCATCATTTCAGGAAGGATAAGTTCAATTTCATGCCTGCGACTACCGGCTAAGAAAGCAATTAAAGGTTTCTCTTCGATTCCAAGATTCCTGTACATATTTTTCTTATCGGGAAACGTAGAGATTCGTTTTTCAGTTTCATCTATAAGTGGATTCCCCTGATATTCAATAGTTAATCCATGCTTTTTGTAAAAATCGACCTCGAAGGGAAAGATAATAAACATACGGTCGATAAACTTTTTAATTTTCTTCACCCTTCCCTCATTCCAGGCCCATAATTTTGGCGATATATAATAGAAAGTTCTGTATCCCGATTTTTTTGCAAACCCGGCAATCCGCAGATTGAAACCAGGATAATCAATGAAAATTACCACATCGGGTTTAAATTCAATAATATGCCGTTTGCACAGTTTGATGTTCCTGGAAATTGCACTGAGGTTTTTTATGACAGCAATAAAGCCCATGAAAGCCATTTTCCTGTAATGAACAAGAAGAGTAGCTCCGGCAGATTCCATGAGATCACCTCCCCAACATTCGATCTCCGCATTTTTATCTGCTACGATTAACTCTCTTACCAGATTTGAGCCATGAAGGTCGCCCGATTGTTCACCTGCAATTATAAAATACTTCATCCTAAAAACTTTACACCAAAAACAATCACCGCCCAGACTATTGTCATTCCAAGTACGCCACGGGCAGCTCTCAGCATGTCTAATTGGTTAAATATCATAAAAATCAGAATATTCGGGAACACACATAGAGTAATTGCATGTGTTATAATATTTGAATCCGCTATTCTGACAAGGTATGCATGAAGCGATTGATGACCTGAAGAAAACAGGTAGATAATTATTCCTACAATAAATGGAAATACAAGTCCTGAAATTGTACCTGCAAGAACTTTATCATATTTCTCGTAAAATTTCATTTTTTAAACCTGACTTTAAGTTTATCAATATAAGAATGAGCAGTCATGTCGACAGTAACCGGCACTACTGAAACAAAATTATGTGCAATAGCCCACTCGTCAGTGTCGGTAGCTTCAGGTTCATGATTCTGAAAAACTCCGGTTAGCCAGTAATATGTTTTTCCCATCGGGTCTTTTCTTTTTTCAAACTCCTCTCTCCAGTTGCCTTTAGATTGTCTGCATACTTTTATTCCCTGTATCTCATTTTTCTTGGCTGCCGGAATATTTACATTCAGACAAATACCTCCGGGAAGAGGCTCTAAGGCAATCTTCTTCATTACAATCCTGATATATTTCTTACATATGGAGAAATCAGCCGTAGGTGAAAAATTATTCAACGAAAACCCGACAGAATTTATCCCGTAAAGACAACCTTCGATTGCGGCGGCCATTGTACCTGAATATAGGACACTTACTGATGCATTGGATCCATGGTTAATTCCGGAAACCACCCAGTCAGGGATTCTTTCAGCTAATTGATTAATAGCCAGTTTTACACTATCGGCCGGTGTTCCGTTGCAGGCATAAATTTTGTGCCTGTAATTCTCCTCAAGCAGTTTTACTCGCAATGGAGTCTTTACAGTCAATGCCTGCGACATGCCCGACATACTTTCTATTGTTGAAATCAGGATGACCTTTCCAAACTCTTCCATCACCTCTAACAGAGTCTTTAATCCTCCCGCGTATAAACCGTCATCATTTGTTAAAAGGATCAGTTTATCGTCTTTTTCAATAACCATAAAAATTGCGTGTTTGAGTTACAAATATAGTCAAATTAGAGAGATTCGTTAAACGATCAATGCCAGATCTAAAATGTGCCCGTGTTCATTGATTTTTTAAAATCGGAATATTTTGAAAGTATAATAAAGTTCTTTGTGGGCTTTGCGAATTCTTTACTTTGCGATCTTTGCGGTTAATGGATTTTCCTTACTTTTGCAATCTTACAGGTACTTTTATTAGCTACATTTAGAGATGAAGATTTCATATAACTGGATTAAAGACTATTTAAAGATTGATCTTGAAACTGCAAAAGTTGCAGAAATATTAACAGCTATCGGCCTTGAAATTGAAGGATTGGAAGAATGGGTCTCTGTAAAAGGTGGCCTCGAAGGGGTAGTTATTGGAGAAGTACTGACCTGCAAAAAACATCCTGATGCCGATAAGCTTTCTGTAACCACAGTTGATATCGGTGGGCCCCAGCCTCTTCAGATCGTTTGCGGTGCTCCTAATGTTGCTGCCGGTCAGAAGGTCCCGGTGGCTACGATCGGAACAGTCGTTTTTAAAGGAGACGAGAGTTTAGAGATCAGAAAATCGAAAATCAGGGGTGAATTATCTGAAGGGATGATATGCGCGGAAGATGAGCTGGGACTGGGTAACTCTCATGAGGGTATTATGGTTTTAGACAAAAATGCAAAACCCGGAACACCCGCAGGCAATTATTTTAAAATTGCAAAAGATACGGTTTTTGAAATAGGGCTTACTCCTAACAGGATTGATAGCGGATCACATTTTGGAGTTGCAAGGGACCTGGCAGCATACCTGAATCTTAATACCCTAATTGATCAAAAAGCTGTGCTCCCTTCAGTATCATCATTCAGGCCTGATAATAACGACAACCCTTACGAAGTTATTATCGAAAACGCAACCGACTGTCCAAGGTATACGGGTATTACCATAAGCGGCGTAACTATCGGAGAATCTCCCGATTGGCTGAAGAACAGACTAAGGGCGGTGGGCCTCAATCCGATAAATAATGTAGTAGATATCACTAATTTTGTTCAGTACGAGGTAGGCCAGCCGTTACACGCATTTGATGCTGATAAAATTGATGGTAAAAAAGTCATTATCAAAAATCTGCCTGAAAAAAGCAAGTTCGTTACTCTTGACAATACTGAAAGAAGTCTCTTCTCACGCGATCTTATGATTTGCAATACAAAGGAAGGTATGTGTATTGCGGGAGTATTTGGGGGGATTAAATCGGGTGTTACATCCTCAACAAAAAATATCTTCCTCGAAAGTGCATACTTTAATCCTGTTTCTATCCGCAAGACTTCAAAGAGACACGGATTGAAAACCGATGCAGCATTCAGGTTTGAAAGAGGTACTGATCCAAATATCACCAAATGGGCTCTTAAGAGGGCTATAATGCTTAT
>PMNJ01000118.1 GCA_003162595.1 Bacteroidales bacterium
GCAGCTCTTGGTATGGCAGTTGCGGCCAGTGCCAAGGGAGAGACCCGGCATGTTGTTGCCGTAATCGGCGATGGCGCAATGACGGCAGGACAGGCTTTCGAAGGTCTAAATAATGCAGGCATTGGCAAGTCAGATATACTTGTGATTCTTAACGATAATAATATAGCTATCGATGCTAATGTAGGCGCTTTGAAAGAGTATCTTCTAGATATTACCACCAGTAAAACATATAACAGGTTTAAAGACCGGGTATGGAAAGTCCTGGGAGTATTCGGGAAACTTGGACCAAATGCCCGGACGCTGGCTGCACAGATTGAAGCAGGAGCCAAAAGTACAATACTCGACAGGAGCAATCTTTTTGAAGGGCTGAATTTCAGATATTTTGGTCCGATTGATGGTCACGATGTCCTTCACCTTACAAGAGTCCTGGAAGATTTGAAGAGAATTCCCGGACCAAAACTACTTCATTGCCTGACGGTTAAAGGGAAGGGCTTCAAAAAGGCTGAAGAGGACCAGACTGCATTTCATGCACCGGGTATGTTCAACAAAAAAACAGGCGAAATAATCAATACTTCAGTTGAGGATGCCCCGCTTACCTTCCAGGCAGTATTTGGAAATACAATTCTAGAGCTTGCGGAACTTAACAATAAAATTACCGGTATTACTCCTGCTATGCCGACAGGCAGCTCTCTGAACATCATGATGAAAGAGATGCCTGAAAGAACCTTCGACGTCGGTATTGCAGAACAGCACGCGGTAACTTTTTCTGCCGGACTTGCCTCGCAGGGAATGATCCCCTTTTGCAATATTTACTCAACATTTATTCAGAGAGCCTACGACCAGATAATTCATGACGTTGCCCTTCAGAAACTGCACGTTGTATTCTGTATTGACAGAGGTGGTCTTGTAGGCGCCGATGGAGCCACACACCATGGGTTTTTCGATATGGCAGTTCTGCGTTGTATTCCGAATATGGTTGTCTCTGCCCCCATGGATGAGATTGAACTAAGAAATCTGATGTATACGGCTCAGCTTGATAAAAACAGTTTTCCTTTTTCAATCCGTTATCCGCGGGGACGGGGAATATATACCGATTGGAAAAAACCATTCCTTGAAATTGAAATAGGGAAAGCACGAAAGCTGAGTGAGGGTAATGATATTGCGATTTTGTCAATAGGCCATCCGGGGATAGCTGTTGCTTCAGTTATAAGTAACCTGGCAAAAGAAAACATATCAATTGCCCATTTTGACATGAGGTTTGTCGCTCCCCTTGATACCATGGTTCTACATTCCGTTTTTAAGAAGTTCAGATATATAATTACAGTTGAGGACGGAGTTCTAAAAGGAGGATTCGGAAGCGCTGTTGTTGAATTTATGTGCGATAATGGATACAACTCTGAAGTGAGACGACTGGGTATACCCGACTATTTTGTTGAGCATGGTACTCAGGAAGAATTATACCATGAGTGCGGGTTTGATGCTGAGGGAATAGAAATTGCCATTAGGGAGGCTCTTGTGAAAATGAAAGGGGGAGGGGGAGAAAAGGTGATGGAAATAATGGATGAAAAAAGATAAAAGACAAAAGTTTTTTATATTTTCGCAGTCCAATTAAGTTGCCCGGATGGCGGAATTGGTAGACGCGCTGGTCTCAAACACCAGTGGCAGCAATGCTGTGCCGGTTCGATCCCGGCTCCGGGTACTTTTCCAGACAAATTAAGCCTTGATACATAATAATATCGAGGCCTTTTGCTTTTTATAGCTGAAATATAGCTGAAACAATTTCAACACTTCGGTTAACTTTTATCTAATTCAATAATTTATTAAAAATGGAATTAGTGACCTGGTGGAAATGTAAAAAAATAAGCGCAAACAGACATATATTAACTGAATGCGCTTATTTCATTTAATGGTTACTGAAACTATACTGAAACAATTCTGGGTTTCACCATATATTATTCAGTTATCTGGGCTGCTGAAGGCAATTAATCACCGCCCGAGTCAGATGTAAGCTTTTTTAATAATGATTTTTTTTTTAAAACTTCATATAGATCATTTCCGCGTGTCCTTTATTTGGTTGTGTCGCAGATACTTTAGGAAGTATGTCATCTGAGACAATATTTAATATCTCCCCTTTTGCAGTTAATGAGTAAACTGTAGTTCTTTTGAATTCCTGTTTTGTGCCATTTTTTTCAGAAATGAGTATTTCATTAATTGTAAAGGTTTGTTTTCCTGAACTCAATGTACTAGTTGTCGTGAAGATCCCAGATTTCAACAGATTTTGAGTTTCACTCCCAATTGAATAATTGAAGGAACATTTTTCAGTGGCCTTATCTTTTATTTCGTTAGTCCTGGTAATATTTAAATTATTACCTTTTTGGGTAATTACTAATTTTGAAGAAATAATGCCTGGAAGTGTAATACTTTGAGATAAGTCTAGTATCCACGTACCTGAAAAATCATCAAGAATCTGGGAGTGTATGTCAAAAATCCGGTTATCGCTGTTCCATATAGATTGAGTACATATCCAATTACCATCTGATTGCCGGTTGAAGAAGTCTGTAAACTTCCCATTATCTCTGAATTCCTCACCCGTTTGTTTTATTCTGCCCTTGAGAGAATATTTACCTATTACATAGGCAAAATCGCCATAGACTTTAAAATCGAGAAAACTAAAACTCTCTATGGGACTGAAATAATTAAAATAGGATATGAACCATTTTCTTAGATTTTCTTTACCAGAAAAGAATGGTTGATTTGATGGGTAATAACATATATCATCACTCTCGTAGGATAAAATTCGTTCAATGTCAGCTGAATTTATGGCTTCAGTGTAATTTTCAACCCAAGTTCCAATTTTTTTATTTTCAGCTCTCCAAGCCATAAGATGAGAGTATTGCCTATTTCGCTGACAAGCTCCAAGGAGAAAAACAATTATTAAAATTATAATTAAGGCTGATTTATTGAATGTTTTCATTGATTTATGATTTTAAGTTAATACAATAGCACAACTATTTGTTGAACAAATAGTCAAAGAAATCAAATTGATATTAGCTTAAAACCGGATCTTCGTCAGTTTCCCTTTTTGCGAAGTAATTATAAAAGCCAGGAGGTTTAATAATCGTTGTTGCAAATTCGATTTTTTCGGATATAGCAATGATTTGATCAAGCAATCTTGTTTGGACTAATTCTTTATAATAGTTATTAAAGAAATTGAATTTAGAGGAATTTAATATTGGGATCCAACTATTTATTGTTGGTGGTTGAGGACTATTAATGTAAACATATGAAATGGTATCGAATGGGGAAAGTCCAGAATGATTCACAGAATCGAAAGGCTTCACTAATCCATTCCATGTATTATAAGTAAATAGAATTGATAAAACTAACGAAATAGAAAGTTTTAAATAAGTGATTTTATGACCTTTTTGCGAAAACATATGTCAAATATACAGAATCTTTGATTAGAATATTTAGTAGTTTTTGTGCATTTAAAGGTTTTAACTTAATCGACTATTATCACATGGTCTCGCTTACAGCTAATTCGTATTTAGTCCTACTTCCTGGACACTGCTCAACTCCAATATTAATAAGATCAGCATTAGACTCCCAGGACTATGCAAATTCTTATAATTATAAACGACTTAAAATGGCACCAATAAAAGCTATCTTCAAGTTTAATAAACTCCTATATACGTTATTAAAACGTAATGAATATGTTGCCTTATATGGCATAGGCAGCACACCTGAAAAGGAGGCTTAAAGATTCGAAGTATTTAAGATTAACTTACAGACCGATTATTATGGCATATTTGAATCTATCCCCTCAAACGAACCTAATCAACTTAAAGAGAACTATCTACGATGCTTCAATGACTACGAATCAGCTATTAAATACTTTGATGAGCTAACTACATGGATAAAATTGTTACAGGAGGTATCAAAAATGGTTACAGGGGTTGAATTATCATTTTGCATTTTTAGCCTTTCTTTAAAATATTTCTCCTTTACATTCGTCTCTTATTTAGAAGATGTCTTTCAAAGAAGTAAACAAAAAAGAGATCGATTAAAATTAGACCAACAATAAGTCAATAAAATGAACGAAATCAAATCAAAACCACCTTCAACTAGCGATCAATTCAATAAAGTATATAACTTACCAATTGTACATTGGGTTTGGAGTGATATTCGCATCCCTAAGGAACTAAATGAATTTGTTGCAACCAATAACCCAAAATCATCTTTAGATTTAGGTTGTGGACTTGGACGTTATTCAAAATTTATGGCTCAGCAGGGAATAAAAGCAACAGGCGTTGACTTTTCATCAGTAGCCATTGAAAAAGCTAAGAAGGAAGTAGCCAATGATCAATGTAAGCCATCATTTATTGTAAGTGATGTAACCAATTTGGAATCGATTAAACAACAGTTTGATGTTTCCTATGACGTTGGTTGTTTCCATTGTTTGAATGAAGAAGGGCAACAAAAATATGTTTCAGAAGTTTACAGACTATTGAAGCCCGGAGGAATACATTTGATTTGGGCATTAGATAGTGCTCCCAGCGATATCAGGCTAACCCCTGACAATATCGCTAAAATATTTGAAAACGGATTTCAATTAGTGAATTCCAGGTTTAGCCGAAGAAGAATAATTGCATCACATTGGTATTGGCTTGTTCGTAAAAAATAATCCTTTTTAAAGAAACAACAATGATTACAGCTATAAAAAACGTACATATTTTCGACGGTGAGAACATTATTGATGACAAATTAATCTTGATTGAAGGAGAACGGATTCTTAGTATTGGAGGATTTATACCAACTGAAGCAATCGTTATCGATGCCAAAAATGCAACCCTAATGCCCGGACTTATTGATTCCCATGTCCATACTGATATTGAGGGATTACATGACGCACTTTTATTCGGTGTAACAACCGAATTGGAAATGAATGGAAGATGGTCTTCCAAACAGCGCAAAAAAGTAGATAAACGTTATGATGTGGCTGATTTCCGTTCACCTGGCATGGGGGTCACTCCTCCTGGCGGACATCCTTCGCAGTATATGAAATCAAGCAATAATTTACTTATAAAAATGTTCTTTCATTATCCGTTTGTTTCGACACCTGACGAGGCAATCAAATTTGTGAACAAGCAGGTTACAAATGGTGCTGACTATATCAAGATTTTTATTGAAGATGGAACCACTGTTGGTTTCCCCGGACTTCCGGTTTTAAGCAACGAGATAATCTTTGCGACCGTTAAAGAAGCTCATCGTCTTGGTAAAATGGCCATCGCTCATGTGACAACCCTTGAAGGAGGGCGGAAAGCCATATCAGCAGGAGTGGATGGATTAGCACACTTGTTTTTTGACCGCCAAACTACAACGGAGCTTACTGCCGCTATTGCTTCTTCCGGAGCCTTTGTTACTCCCACACTTGTAACACTATCCACTGCCTTTGGCAATAACGCAGCCGCACTAGCTGCTGATAAACGAGTAAGTTCCAAATTGAGCAAAAAGTGGATTAATTCCCTTTCCAGAAGCATGAATGTCTATCCTCAGGGTAATCTCAAAGATGCTTACGCCAGTGTAATGGCTTTGCACAATGCTGGTGTGGAAATTTTAGCGGGCAGCGATGTGTCTGAGCCTATACCAATACTCAGCGGACTCGCCCATGGCGCCAGCCTGCACCATGAGCTTCAGTTGCTGGTCGCTGCGGGAATGAAACCCATCGAAGCCCTCCGCGCAGCAACTTCCATACCTGCAAGACGGTTCGGACTTACAGACCGTGGTCGGATTGTTCCAGGAGCGCGAGCTGACCTGCTTTTAGTCGACGGGGACCCAATAACCAAAATCAGTGACACTCTGTCCATTCTCGGCGTATGGCATCGTGGCACTAAACTCAACATCCGTTAATATAATTTTATGCATCTATATGTACCTGGTAATTAAACCCAGCGCGATATATGTAAGGAAAATGACACATTGATGCAATTTATTAAAAAGTGCCCAAAACATTACAAAGCACGGAAATTCAAATCCAGCTTTTTAAATTAATAAGCAACACATGAAAAATTCAAAAAGAAGAGAAAGTTTAGTTAAATTTTCTCTTCATCAAAAAATAGTAGTCACTCTTCTGGCACTTACTCAATTTACCGTAGTATTAGATTTAATGATAATTTCTCCATTAGGCGACTTTCTGATGAAATCGTTAAGTATTACACCCAAACAATTCAGCTATGCGGTTTCAGGTTATGCTTTTAGCGCTGCTTTGTCCGGAATAATAACTGCTGGATTTGCAGATAGATTCGACCGTAAGAAGATTTTATTATTTTTTTATGCCGGATTTATCCTTGGTACATTTTTTTGCTCTATAGCTCCCAATTATCCTCTTTTATTAATTGCACGAATCTTTACCGGATTTTTTGGAGGTGTAATGGGTTCAATTTCTTTAACAATAGTAGCAGACCTTTTCCCCATGGAAATGAGAGGACGAGCAATGGGAATTATACAAATGGGATTTGCTGCGAGCCAGGTGCTGGGTGTGCCCTTTGGGCTGTATATGACTAATGTTTGGGGATGGCATGCACCTTTTTCAATGATTGTAATCTTAGGTTGTTTAATGACCATAATGATTATGAAATACTTGGAACCAATTAATAGCCATCTTGAAGAAAAGAAACCCTCAAATATCTGGCATCATTACCGTGATATTCTGGTGCAACCTAATTATCAGCTTGGATTTTTGACAATAGCATTGATTTCAATAGGTACTTTTTTGATGCAACCTTTTGCAAGTGCATATTTGATTAACAATTTAAAAGTTTCACCAATTCAGTTGCCTTTGGTTTTTCTGTTTACCGGGATATCTTCTCTAATAGTCATGCCGCTTGCCGGTAAATTGGCCGATAAAATGGACAAGTTCAGTTTATTTGCAGCTGGCACAGTTTGGGCAATTGTATTCCTTTTTATTTACACACACTTATGGGTATTGCCACTTTGGGTTATAATAACTGTTAATATTTTATTTTTTATTGGGGCCATGTCCCGAATGGTTCCTGCAATGGCCATCATCAGTGAAGTTCCTGAAGCTAAGGACAGAGGAGCTTTTATGAGTATCAATTCATCATTACAGCAACTAGCTGCTGGGTTAGGTGCTGCTATTGCAGGATTGATCATAGTACAAAAAGCCAAATATGCACCCTTGGAAAAGGTTCCTTTGCTTGGTTATGTTAGTATTATTAGCATGGGGTTTTGTACCTGGGTTATATATAAAGTATCTGTTTCTGTAAAAATTAAAAAGAATGATTGATATTTGGATATAATATTTTCAGTTTAAATCAGAGTTTCCTCAAAAATTTACTACCTGTTAATAGAGCTAATTCTTGAATCCACCCGCCTCAGCAGATCTAAATCCTTCAGAAAAGGTTCGGAAAAAGTTCAGTCAAGGGTACAATTTCAAACAAGCATAATCATGACGGCATATTGCAGAATCAGATTAACCTCTGACAACGCTTCATTTAAACTACTTTTTTAGTCACCCAAAACTAAAAATAAATCAACCGGTCGAACATCTATAAAGCACTTTCTGACCGGTTTTATTAATTTGTTTCTGGTCTCCGGCAAACTAATAATTTGAAATCGAATATGTTCGTGAAACATAGATACAATAGCCCTCACCAGGTTTAGTCAGATTAAATAAACTATGTATGTTAAATGTATTCTGAATTGTTAGATGTGTTCAGGATGCCCGGCTAATAACCTCTCATGTTACGAACACCTAAACCTTCATTCTTCTTTGCAGAGGTTGGAGCCCCGGAAACAGTTCTTATTTAATCCTGTTATATTTTTTCAGAATTTCAATTAGCCGGTCTTTTGGCAATGCATAAATTTTAGTATTGTTTTTCCCCGTCATATCCTTTGCTGCAACAAGAGCATTTAAAATTGACTCTTCTGTTGCCTGAACCGTAGCTTCAAAGAGTGGGCTCATATTTTCATTTGGGATCATAAGTAAATTCTGATTCACCTCTCTGTTTGCAGCGCCAGGATTAGCTGTCGAAAATGCAATAAAAATATCTCCGGAAGAATTACCGGCATAGCCACCCATTCTGCCAATCCCCAGAGGAACCCGCCTTGCCAGCCTCTTGAGCTGATGAGGAAGTAACGGAGCATCGGTAGCTACAATGACTATTATGGATCCACGATCTTCTTCTTTTTTCATAGGATCTATTTCCGGCATAAGGTCGGTGATCTCTTTACCAACCGGAACACCTGCAACCATAAATGTCCTTCGGATACCATAATTAGCCTGAACCAGAACTCCAAGCGTATAAACCTTCGAATCAATTGTTACCTTGCGTGAAGAGGTACCTATTCCTCCCTTGAAATCGTGACAAACCATACCGGTGCCTCCTCCTACGCTTCCCTCGTCAACCTTTCCGGATTTTGCATTATCCAAAGCCTCAAAAACATGTTCTTTCTTAACATGAAATCCATTAATATCATTCAGGTCGCCGTCGTAAGTTTCAGCAACAACCGGCAGAGCCCAAAAAACATCGGGTTCATCGGGCAGAGGGTCAAAATAATTTTTATTGTATTCCCATTCAATTGCAGCATCTCTTACCACCCCAACACTATGTGTATTCGTAATCATTATCGGGCCTTCCAAAAAACCCGATTCCTCAACCCATGTCGTACCNNACCGGATCATATTTTTTCCCTCTTGGTAGAACAGCAGTTACACCTGTCCGCACAGGTCCTTTGCCGACTATTAATTTGCCTTCTCCTGAGATAAGCGTTACCTGTCCGACTTCTACACCCCGGACATCTGTAATCGCATTTAAATCACCAGGAGTTCCGTCGAGGGGAATTCCTAAATCGCGGGCTCTTACGCTCTGGGCATCAATGGCTGATGTTGTTATTAGGAACAGTACTAAGGGAAGAATGATTTTCATGATAATGTCTGCTAATTATACAAAGAGAAATCTGCCAATTATTAAATGATTAATAGCCGATAAATAAAAATGTGTCAGACCAGCCAAAAGGCTTATCTCTCACAATCTGCTTAACGAAAAATTAATAACTTAGTTAAAATTACACTATATTATTTGTTTTGCAAATGGCAACCTGTACACTCTTAATAAAATTTAAGCCGGAATGAGTCAATGTGAAGAGCTGACAAACTATTTTATTAATAACAGGAAGATTATTCCGATAATAATTCTGTAATAACCAAAATACTTAAATCCGTAATTCTGTACAATTTTTACAAAAATTTTCACAGCAATCCAGGCTGTTATAAAAGCAACCACAAGTCCGAGACTCAGTAAGAAAATTTCATGTCCGGAAAACACAATTGGTGTTTTATATAAATCATATCCGGTTGCAGCAAACATAGTAGGAACAGCAAGCAAAAAAGAAAATTCAATTGCCTGCTTCTTATCCAACCCGTTAAATATTCCACCTACAATTGTGGCAGCTGCCCTTGATACTCCCGGGATCATGGAAATACTTTGAAAAAGACCGATAAAAAATGCATTCTTATATGAAATGCTTTCAAGTTCAGCAGTTTTACTTTCCTGTCCAACCACCTTTTTGTCAATCAGAATCAAAACTATTCCTCCTAAAATAAGCGAAACAGTAACAATTATCGGGTTAAACAAATATGTTTTGATGTAAGGATATGCCAAAAAACCAAGGATACCTGTTGGCAAAAAAGCTATAGCAAGCTTTAAATATATGGAAATTCCTTGCAGAAAACGTTTGGCATATAGCAATACTATAGCCATGATTGCTCCAATCTGTATAGAAATCTCAAATGTTTTTACAAAAGCGTCTTCAGATATATTCATTATACTTGAAGCCANNTATCATATGCCCGGTAGATGATATCGGAAGAAATTCCGTTAAGCCTTCGATGATGGATAAAATTATTGATTGTATGATATTCATTTCACTTCAATTTATGTTTTAAAATAATCTGTCAATTTGCCGGAAAGGTATTATTTTTTACTTTCTGATTTATGTCTGGCTGATATTTTAACAGCCAAAGAATAAAAATATTTTTCAGTGCTGTATTAAACCTTTAAACAATACATACATCTAAGGGTTATATTGAAAATTTAATCTTCAAACTAATTAGATGATTATGGAAACAAGAAAATTCATTTTAAGGCTATTCCTCTTTATTATAGCAGGAACTCTATTTTTATCTTCCTGCAAGAAGGAAGCTTCGACCACCACTGAAAACCCGTTGACAAGCCAGCAGACAATTCAGGTCCAAAACTCTGATGCCCAGGATGCAATTGCAGAAAAAACAGAGGAAGATATTGACAGCAAACTTGATGAACTGCAAAATAATAATTATGCAGTCGCAGGTATGAGATCATACCTTTCAAATCTTACAGACACTGTGGTAATAACTGTTGATCATCCCGACACAACTACATTCCCAAAAGTTATTACACTTACATATTATAGCTATAGGGATAGTTCTGCAAATGAAACCATTATCAAAAATGGTAAAATCACAGTCACAGTTACAAGCGCTAATCCGACTCATCGAAAACTAATTTCGCGTGCATTTGTATTTGACAATTTTGCATTAACCACAGATAGTACAACAATTATTCTGAATGGTACAAGAGAAGTCACCAGACAAAAAGAAACAGTCAAATATAACGGACTTCAATCGGTAAGAATTTCTGTCACTGACCAAATTACCGCAGCCACAACATGGGCNNTGTTAATAAAATACGAACAGCAATTTCCCATTTCAGAAATGCTTTTTACAGGCCAGGTGATTTGCTTCACTTTTTCTTCAGGCATATTGCTTCATCGGATACAATTACATATACTGGCACTGTTACAGGTGTCAATGAGGAGGGTAATACTTATTCTAAAGCCATCACCTCCCCTCTCACCGTCACAGAGTATAAAGGCAGCCTGGTAGTCTCTTCAGGAACAATAACTTATGTGGTTGGGACAGATTCTTATGAAATAACTTTCAAGATCGATCCTTTGCATAAACATTTCACACTCGTAACAATTACAAACAATCTTACAGGCAAATCAAAGAGCTTCGATCGCAGGTTTGGACGTATATTCAAAAGATGGTGGTAGTACCTATCAGTTAATAAGAAAACCGGACAATGTGCCGGTTTTTTTTACCCACATGTTATTATAAAGAAAACCAATAATTCAACTTAATGAGAAAAATATTATTTGGAAAGACACTCCTTAGCTGTTTGTAAGAACCTGCAATAGAGGTCCCTGAGGAACTGGTGTTTTCTGTCCTGTCGCTTGACCAAACCAGATAAATAAAAGAACCTAACCTGTACTCCCATCTTGCAACAAGATTCGAACGGAACTGATGAAAGTTAAAATCAGGATTGGGAATAGAGTAATCTATCCGCGGTCCATTATTATAATCATACAACTGATACACGTCTCCTGAAAGCACCGGATCCTGATAAATCTCGAACCTGTTATTATAAAGTCCTGAACGAGGATTTGTGACAAATTTTAACTGGGAATATTTTCCTATTGAAACAAACGGGCTTCCATAGTATTGAATTGAAAATTCAGGGGTAAGGTTCAGATCAATTCTGAAAGTCATCCCCAGAGTTTTCTGATTAATTGTTCCGAGTATATACCTGTTGCCGGGTGCAACATTGCTTGTTGTTATATATTGCAGTCTGTCACGGTTATTCATATAATTAGTGGTCACGCCTATCTTCAGGTTGTTAATCGGACGATAGGTTATTCCGGGTTCAATCTGATAACTTACTGCCGAATTATTACCTGTATACTGATAACTATAAACCAGGCTGCCCGTTATTTTTTTCGTCTGATCGGTACCCAAACTACCGGTTGAAGTAATTGTATATGGCATTATCATGTCATACCCACCGCGTAAAATCTTGGTGTCGAGAGTCCTTGTATGAAAGATTTGATTAGCAGTAAAACTCCACTGGTTTGTGAATACCGAGCTAAATGAAAGGTTGGCACCTGATCCAAGGTAATCGCCATTGAAGTTCCATGTGTTGAATTGTTCGAGGCCTATATTATAGGTACTGAATATAGAAACAGGCTGGTTTATCCCGTACGAAACCACATTATCCTGATTGATTTCATCTGCAGTGGTCATATAACCCAGGTCATTCAATTCAAGACCCGGAGAAAGCCAGGTTGCTCCGGTCGAGAATCGCCATAACCCTTTGGATCCTTTTCCGATCATAAACCTTCCTCCGTATCCGCTTAGTGTAGTGGCCGTCGTATCAAATTTCAGATAGCTGGCACCAGGCCGCTGATAATAACGGGCAGATGACTCCTGAAGTGCAGTGACCGACTCTTTGCTTCCATTTATAAAGCTGCCGATTATCCTTGCATCAATATAAAACTCTTTATCTTTCCAGTGAGTCAGAATATCCAGACCTCCGGTATATGCATTGGTGCTGAGAGTCTCAAGATTTTTATCCTCAATATCACGATTCGTGGCTGTCAGCATTCCGCCAATTACTGTATTTCCAGCGTTGTAACCTTTCTGTATGCGAGCCACTGTGTAACTTGTCAGAGGTTCAACTTTTACACTGCTTCTGTTTCCGTCTTTATCACTAAGTCTTGCAAATTCATTTGCTGTGACACTTTGTATTATCCCGACTGAAAGTCCGCTTGAAGTTGTCCCGCTTAATTTGATCGCACTAAGGATTGATGTCTTATCAGGTGAATTCACAAAAAGATTATCATTCGGAGAAACAGGGCGTGAAGGTGCATGGCCGATCCGCCTGGAATAAAACAGGCTCTGGTTGTCAAATTTATAATCGAAAATAGTCAATCCTTCAAGAAAGAAAGGTCTCTTCTCCTCATAAAATGTTTCAAATGCTGTCAGGTTCATAACTGAAGGATCGGATTCAACCTGCCCGAAATCAGGATTAACTGTCAGGTCAACTGTGAAGTTACTTGAAATGCCGATCTTCGCATCAAGTCCTGCATTACCACCCCATGTTCTTCCCTTATTCGTAAAGGGATTCTCCGGATCTTTTTGCATCGTTTTAAGATCTCCCAGTGTGTATGGCGATATTTCAAGGCGACGCGATTTTTTTAACCCATTAATACCCCGCAACTCACCAAAATTATAAAGCATTCCTGGTCCGGTCTTGCTTTGTATCTCCCAATCACTTTCTTCTTGAAGCCTCGATATCCAACGCCATACATGCATTCCCCAGACCTGTTCATTTTTGCCGCTATATCGCAACTGGCTGAGCGGAATTTCATATTCAGCCACCCAGGCAGAATCTTCCAGCCCGGTTTTTACCTTCCATACCGGATTCCAGTTGAAATCCCAGTTCGCAGGGTTGAATAATACGAGATCAACCTTCTGACCCCACGCGGTTACAGTAAACTCAAACCCGGTACGATAATCGCGATAGCTGTCAAAGTTCACGCCTGCCATATCACCTACGAGTTCATCCCTGACACCGGCCATTCTCATTATTTTATTGGGTTCTCCGTCGTGGGCGCGAATAGCAATATAGAGGTTCTTGTCATCATATTGGATATTCAATTCGGTCGGATATGTGGGTTTTGCCCCCTCCTTTGGACTCCATTGGTGGAAGTCTCCAGCCCATGTGCCTTTCTTCCAGCATTCGTCATCAAGCTTTCCGTCAATAACTGGCTTTGCCGTTACAAGCCTTGTAGTTGTATAGACAGGTTGCTTCGGAGAATTTTGTTTATGAACAGTATCCTGAAGTCTAATATCCGGTACAAGATAAGTTGATGAATATAAATGGGGAGCAGAAAGAGAGAAAATAATAATAACAAACAGAATTTTGTTAATCATTTGGGTTAGTTTCATTTCAAATAATAAAAAGTAGGTTTGTAAAAAAAAAATTGTTCAAATTTATAAGAATAAGTCAATATTGTACAGGTTTAAAAAATATAATCTTTTTATATTCGGTATAAATTATAAATATCAATTATCAAACTACATAAAACTAATTACTTATGAAAAAACTATTTTTTTTAATCACCTTCATTTGTGTAAACATTCATATATCTGTCGGGCAACCTCCGATGGGGCCGCCACAGGCCAACCAGCAACCAGATATAATTATTTCCATCTCAACTCTTAACACGGATCTTATATATAAAGTAAGTGGCAGGGACGGAAGGCTTTATCAGGCCTACCTGGGTTCAAAGCTTGGAAATATTTCTGATTTAAAACTGGCAAGAAATGCTGAACATCTGGCTTATGCAACGTTCGGCACCGATAACCTTTTCGAACCGGCTATCAGGATGACTCATAATGATGGAAATCCATCTCTTGAACTAAAATATGTAAGTCATAATATCGAGAAAACCGATAACAACGTAACAGTTACCAACATCCTGATGAAAGACCCTGTATATCCAGTTGAAGTCACTCTTCACATTAAGTCATATTCAGCCGAAGATGTAATTGAACAATGGGTTGAGATAGTACAGAAAGAAGTAAAACCGGTGACAGTTTATAATTATGCTTCATCAATGCTTCACTTTGATGCCAGCAAATACTGGCTCACACAGTTTCACGGAGACTGGGCTGAAGAGATGAAGATGCAAGAGAATGAACTGACCAGCGGCATAAAAATTCTGGATAGTAAACTTGGGACAAGGGCACATATGTACCAGACTCCTGTCTTCTTTCTCTCCTTGAATGAAAAATCAGATGAAAATAATGGGGAACTTATTGCAGGCACATTGGGATGGTCGGGTAACTTTCAGTTCTTATTTGAAGTAGATGAGAAAGGTTCTCTGCGTGTCATATCCGGAATTAATCCTTTCGCTTCCGAATACACAATTCAGCCAGGAAAACCTTTTAAGACACCCTCATTCATTTTTACATATTCAAACCGTGGAAAGGGACCGGCCAGCCGCAACCTACATCACTGGGCGACCAATTATGGAATAATGGACGGGAACAAACCCCGCTTAACGCTCCTGAACAACTGGGAGACAACATATTTTAGTTTCAATGAACCTAAATTAGTTGGGTTGCTGGATGATACAAAAAAGATGGGACTTGATCTCTTTCTTCTCGATGATGGATGGTTTGCCAACAAATATCCAAGAAATAATGACCATGCCGGATTAGGTGACTGGCAGGAAAACAAGGATAAGCTGCCTGATGGATTAGGTTATCTTGTCAAAGAAGCTGATAGTATTGGAGTTAAATTCGGTATCTGGATTGAACCTGAAATGGTCAATCCAAAAAGTGAGCTCTATGAAAATCATCCCGACTGGATACTGAAACTTCCAAACCGTCCGGAGAATTATTTCCGTAACCAGCTTGTTCTCGATCTTACAAACCCAAAAGTTCAGGATTTTGTTTTCAATATAGTGGACGGGATGCTGACGAAATATCCGGGAATTGCTTTTATCAAATGGGATTGCAACAGGATGATGACAAATGCATATTCAGTATATCTTAAAGATAAACAATCACATCTTTATATCGATTATGTGAACAATCTTTATAGTGTTCTCGACAGACTTCGCCAGAAATATCCCCATCTGTCAATAATGCTATGTTCGGGCGGCGGAGGTAGGGTTGACTATGGGGCACTCAGATATTTCACTGAATTCTGGGCAAGCGATGACACTGATCCTGTTGAAAGGGTTTATATTCAATGGGGATATTCATATTTCTTTCCATCATTCTCGGTTTGTAACCATATTACATCCTGGGGCAAACAATCGCTCAAGTTCAGAACCGATGTTGCTATGATGGGTAAAATGGGTTACGATATTCAGGTAAACGCCCTTACAGAAAAAGAATTAAAGTTCAGTCAGGATGCAATCGCTAACTATAAAAGATTAAGTGATATAATATGGCACGGAGATCTGTACAGGTTGGTCTCTCCTTATGAAGAAAACAGGGCAGTTCTGATGTATGTAAACAGTGTAAAAAACAAGGCCGTCCTTTTTGCATATACCTTACATTCCAGGTTTGGTGAAACATTCAACCCTGTCAGGTTACAGGGGCTTGATCCCTCCAAAACCTATAAAATCCAGGAAATTAATGTTTCTTCCGAAGGAATGCGATTTGGCCCTTCCGAAAATGGTAAAAGCTATTCTGGTGACTATCTAATGAAAATAGGATTGAATGTTGGTTCGGGGACGGCTCTTACCAGCTCAGTGTTTGAAATAGCTGAATAATACCCTACAGTAGAGATGCCCAACCTGGGCGTCTCCATATAAATATCCGATGCATTTAATTCAAGAGACGCCCAAATTGGGCGTCTCTACTTGTATGATCAATGATTTAAATCCTTACATAGTGAGTTTACATTCCTGTTTCTGCTGAAATCTTTATATAATTCCTGGTATGGCCAGCAGTATTGATTTAGTTATCATATTGCCGGATTTATTAATTACTTATGGTTCTGAACAAATGCATCCACCTCATCGCAGAAAAATTTCTTATCCTGAAAAATCATATTATGTCCGCTTTTATCAGAGATAACCATATTTTTATCCGTTGAACTAATACGGTTATAAAAATCTTCACCTAACGCCCGGGGACAGGTGAAATCAAATTTTCCCCAAAGCACCAAAACCGGAATTGTCACTATGCCAAGAGAGGAAGAAAATTGTGTTACTGCCAGTTCCTTATTAAAATTTGAATCCTCTGAGTATAGGAGGTTACAAAGTAATGCAGAAAGAGGAATTTGATCCGGGATAGAGTATTTTAATATCAGATTAACAATGTTTATATGCTTTATGCTGTCAACATAGTTTTCTGCCTGAGTTGCATATGTTTCCAGTTGTTGTGAATCTTCCAAGCTGAAGTTTCCTTTATGGCTCATACAAAAGCTGATTATAGGTACCCAGTTGTTGATATTTCTTTCCTGTGAAATCTGATAATTTCCTTCAGTGAGTAATGCCTGTCGGGTGAGAGTATCATTTAACGGATAATTATGGCTCCCATCAACATCTATGTACCCATTTATCATGTTCTGATAACCCGGCCTGGTTACAAAATCGGCAGCGAGAAGGCCCCCGAAACTATGCCCAAGTAAAAACAAACTCATATCCTGACCATAGCGAAACTTAAGAACTTCTATAACTTTTTTCAGATCTTCGACCATCTGATCAAGATGAAGGTTTCCACCATTTGTTGTCCCTTGCGAAGCTCCTGCATTTCTCTGATCCCAGTAAACTATTGCATATTTATCCCCGATATTCTGACTTATGTATTTTGTGTCATAGAAATATGAGCTCACTCCTGGTCCGCCATGAATGAAAAGAATAAAGGTTTTGCTTGCAGTATTTCCCTGTACCAAAACCCGCATGGAAGCTCCTGCATTTTCAACATAGAACGCTTCAGAAACCTTACTGGAAATGGTAATTTTCTCTTTCTGACATCCCGAAAACAAAAGTAAAAGGCCAAAGAAAAATGCTTTTCTCATTATTATTTTGACATTGTAACGGGTTCCCTGATTATTTTATTTTTGGAACTGACTGGCGTGTATCGGATCCCAAATTCAAGCACCGGTCTGAAGTATATTGTACTGTTATATGGGAACATTGATATCAGATTCATCTTTGCCACAGTCGAAAATGGCAGCTGCTTCATCATCGAAAAATCATAACCAAAACCACCTCCTATTGTAACAAGAGCATAATTATAACCTGCAAACTTAACAATTGAAATATTTCCGCTTTCATCTACCTTATAAGTTGTTCCACCCAGGAAAGTACGGCTAAACCCCGGACCAACAGAAAACTCTGAAATAAATCCTGTGTATCTGGTTCTCCGCATCACCCATTCGGCAGTCATGTATAAATTATCATGGAAATCAGGGTGATGGTACCAGTTTATATTTCCGGAAATAAACTTTCCTTTTCTAATACATCTTACAGGTTTCTGATTTTTATACAGCTGTACATTTACATTTTTAAGAGGAAACTCTATACCTGTGCTTATTCCCGGATAGATGAGAGAACTGTTATAAGAAAGTTTGAAACCAATGTGCCGGACATAGGAATCACTAATTGAGTCACATTGTGCATGACTTATTTCACAATAGAGCAAAGCGAATATAGAAACTACGGTTTTCAACATATCACTTCAATCACAAATTCAATGGTAAATAATACATCAGTGCTAATTATTTTTAAACCTCCTTAGTGATTAATATCTTTGCGTTACTTTGAATTTTACATTGTGCTAAAGTTAAGGGATTTCAACTTT
>PMNJ01000144.1:0-56401 GCA_003162595.1 Bacteroidales bacterium
TATTATTGTCGTACTTGGTATTTATTTTCATAATGAACATAAGCTTTCATTTATATACTTGATAATTCTGTCAGCCCCATTCTGGTTCGATGCTACTCTGACATTAATCAGGCGATGGAGAAATAAAGAGAAACTAAGCCAGGCACATAAAAAACATATTTATCAACGTCTCGTACAATCGGGTTTTTCGCACCTTAAAACTGACATCTTATTATCGTTTGTAAACCTGATTTTCATTCTTTTGGTATTTATTAGTATCACGTTCAACATGTTACAGATACCACTATTATTGTTATCAATACTGATATTATATCTTATTGCACTTTATGCAGATAAAAGAAAGCCCTTTTAGAATTTTCCTTTGCTTCAATTAGAGTCACATACAGTTTTTTTAAAAAAGTGAATATTAAAACTAAATACTTTCCATATCACCTTCTCAGATCAGAGCTTCTTCGGAGTGCCTCAGTTCTGATTTCAGGGACTATCATTGCCCAGCTGATATCAATTCTTCTTCAACCAATACTAAGAAGGCTTTTTTCACCAGAATCTTTTGGAATCTATTCAGTTTATCTTAGCCTTGTGGGGATGATCTTAGTTCTGTGTTCTTTAAGGTATGATGACACCATAGTTCTGCCAAAATCTGATAAGGAATCTACAAATCTGCTGGCCCTCTCTTTAATAATAAACTTTTTTTTCAATCTGTCTATTCTCATTATAGTAATAATACTGGGCAGGAGAATTATTTCTTTTCTTAATCTTCCAAAGAATTTTCCGGTCAGCATACTTTATATTATTCCTTTAGGAGCTTTTCTTTTTAGCACCTACCAGTCTTTAAACTCATGGTTGATCCGGAGGCGCAAGTATCTTTCTATCTCAATAAATAAACTTGCACGTCGTAGTTCAGAAGGTGTTGCTCAGATANNCCTGCTTTTATGAGTTCTTGCAGTTATCTTCTGCCTCCGATTTTTATTAATAAATTTTATTCCCCTGAAACCGCCGGATTTTTTGATCTTTCTAAATTGTTACTCTCCATACCACTTGCTTTTATTGCTTCTTCCATCTCAAGCGTACTGCTTCAACGGATATCTGAAAGATTCAATAAGAAAGAAAGCTTTCTGACTGAACTTAAGCCAATTCTATATATTGTAGGATTGATCGCAATATTTGAGATCTCAACAATAATCTTGTTTGGTGAAGATCTGTTTAAAATTGTATTTGGTTCTCAATGGATAACCTCCGGGAAAATTTCAAAAATAATGGTATGGTCTTTTGCGTTTAATTTTATAGCTTCTTCTTTTACCAGTATTTTCGTTTCAATGCGTAGAATAAAAACTTATAGTATCTGGCAATGCATCTATTTTATTTCCATTCTCTCACTATTGTTCTTCAGACATTTTCCCTTTAATGAATTTATTAAGATATATGTCTCGATAGAAATATTTTGTTACTTTCTGGTAACTNNCGATTTAAGGAAATGAGTTTCAGATTATTTTCAATCAGTTCAATGTATCAGGGTTCCCTCGATTCATTCTATAATAATCATCCTATCGTTAGGAACCTGAGTTATAAAGAACATCTTGACATACTGATAGAAGATACTACGGAATTTGTTGGATCGTATATCAGAAATTTCAGAAAGTTGGCAATTGAAGCAGAGTGTTTGATAGCTAATGATTTTCAACTCCAGTCCAAGTGGGCGGTAGAAAAGGGATTAAAACGAGATAAGAAGGAGGAAATAATACTTGAACAGGTGAAATCTTATGCACCGGATATATTATTGATTGAAAATCTGAGTGTTGTTTCGCCGGGATTGCTTAAAAACATTCGTCAGGAGGTAAAGAGTGTAAGAATAATTATAGCAAATCATTGTGCCCCTTTTAATTACAAAGTTCTGGAAAGTCTTAAAGATGTCGATTTTGTTTTTACTTGTACCCCTGGTTTAAAATCTGCAATTGAAGAATTAGGTAAAAAGTCTTATCTTGTTTATCATGGATTCGATACTGAAATATTAAAGAGAATCAACTCCGTCTCTGCTCTCCCGAAAAATGACTTTGTTTTTTCAGGCTCATTAATATCAGGTGGTGATTTCCACAGCCAGAGAATCAGGTTAATAGAACGGATCTTGCATGAAAATATCCCTATAGATCTGTATGTGAACCTCGAAAATAATTTCCGGATAAGAGCCAAACAGGCGATCTACTTATTTTCCTCTTTCCTGCAGAAAATTAGAATGGAGAAACTTTTCAACAGTTATCAATTTCTTCTGTATGGTAAAACATGGGTAGATTCATATTCTGATACATTATTGAAACACAAAAAGCCACCCGTTTTTGGAATAGATATGTTTAACCTTTTCATGAATTCCAGAGTAGTTTTAAATTTTCATATTGGGATAGCCGGAGACTATGCCGGAAATATGAGGATGTTCGAAGTTACGGGGGTTGGCAGTTGCCTGCTTACCGACAATAAAAAAAATATGAGTGATCTGTTTATTCCGGGCAGTGAGGTTGTTGTATATGACAACGATGAAGATTGCATCCACAAAATAAATTGGTTACTCGATCACGATGATGAAAGGAAGAGTATTGCCATAGCCGGACAACAAAAGACCCTTGCTTACCATACGGTAGCGAACCGATGCAGTTCCATTGTTGACATAATTAATAATGAATTGAAGAATTCAGGTAAAATATAATGATTCAGCTAAAACCTTATATTTCAACATCTTGTTCATGCAGTTGCGGTGGCGATCTGTATTTCTCCGAGTATTTATGGCAAGGATTGCATGTTTGTGAAATACTGGTTTGTAACAGATGTAATAAGAAAAGAATTAATTCTTTGCCGGTCAATCAATCAATTCTTGAACCATATACATTTTATCCTGATTCAGGAGTAGTAAATGATGCACAGGGGAATATTGTACCTGACAACTGGTATTCTAAAAAGCTAAGAAGCATAGTAAGTCCTGTTCAGGATGATATTGAAATTGAAATTGATATAATCAGGAAATACGATGAAGTTTTAATACTTAATACACTCGATTATATCTACGGACATTCTTTCCTGTTTTTATTGAATCTTCAACAGATTGTTAAATCAGGAACCAGTCTTGGAATTGTCGTAATTGTTCAACCTATGCTAAAATGGCTTATCCCAAGGGAGGATGTTGCAGAAATTTGGACAGTCAATCTGGAATTTAAAAGTTTTAATAATTATTACCCTGATCTTTCGACAAAAATTAATTCTGAATTAGTCAGATTTAAAAAGGTCGAATTGAGTAAAGGCCATGTAATACCAACAAATGAAAATATTAATATCAATAAATTTACAGGAATAAAGCCATATGATTTCTTAAATGAACCGGCTCATCCGCGGATTACTTTTATATGGAGAGAGGACCCTGATCGTCTGTGGATAAGGAATATTTACTTATCAAAAGGATTTAAAAAAATTGGATTCGGATTATTATTAATTCCATTTCAGTATTTAAGGATAATATTTATTTTTAAGTTGCTGAAAAATAAACTTGGAATGAAATATAATTATTCTGTTGCGGGATTGGGAAAGTTTGGCAGATTTCCTTCTTTCATCAAGGATGGGAGAGCAAAATATTTTACTGAAGAAGCTGAAAAGATGCTCTGTAAAGTTTATGCTGAAAGCGCTTTGGTTATAGGCGTACATGGTTCAGGTATGCTCTTGCCATCAGCTCATGCCGGTATGGCAATAAGTCTTATGCCATCGAAAAGATGGGCCAATTATGCGGAAGACATCCTTTTCACAGAAAAAGATGTGAGATTGGCTTCTTTCCAGAGGCGTATTGTTCCATTAAACATGTGTATTTTTGATTTAATTGATATTATTTCTGATATGATATCAGGAAGAGATTACTTTCTTAAAAAGTTTATTCATTCCGATGAGCTTTAATCTTTACATGCCTTTTTAGTTTAGAACCTTTGCTATTATTACAACAGACAAAATGATATTTTGTACGCTATTTGATTCCGTCTACCTGAGCAGCGGTTTGATTATGTATGAATCTCTTAAAGAACATACACGTGATTTCCATCTCTACATTTTTGCGTTTGATAGTCTGGCCTTTGAAATTCTAATTAATTTGAATTTAAGCGATGCTACTATTATTCCTCTTGAAAAATTTGAAAATCAAGCCTTGCTTGATATTAAACCTAGTAGGAGCAAAGCTGAATATTGCTGGACATGTACATCATCTGTTATCAATTATGTTTTTGAGACTTTTAATGTTTCATCATGTACCTATATTGATGCAGATCTCTATTTTTACGGATCTGCTGAAATCTTAATAAATGAGATACCAGCAGGCAAATCAGTATTAATTACTGAGCACAGGTTTTCTAAACTTGCACAATTGTTTGAAAAAAAGAGAGCAGGCCGGTTTTGTGTCCAATTTATTACCTTCTATAATACTATTGAAAGCAGAACAATTCTTAATAAATGGATAAGTCAATGTATTACCTGGTGTTATGCACGCTATGAAGATGGTAAGTTCGGAGATCAAAAGTATCTTGAAAACTGGCCACAGGAATATCCGGGTGTTTATGTTCTTCAAAATATAGGTGGTGGTATAGCTCCCTGGAATGTAAGGCAATACGATTTTATTTTTATGGAGCATCAGATTTTGGGTATGGATCAAAAAAGCAGGACTGGTTTTAATGTGATTTTTTTCCATTTTCATTTTGTCCGTATAATAGATAAAAATGTTGCGGACCTTGGATGGAACTATATACCAAAAAATGTGATTAATGGGTTTTACAAACCTTATATTCGTAAAATAATTGATAAGGAACAATTTCTTGAAAATAATTTTTCTGAATACAAAAAAAAAATTGCTTCAACCCGTCCGGATGGAATAAAGGAAATATTTAAGCAATTTTTAAAACGTGCATTAAGATTCAATTTAATTAAAATCCAATAAACATAGATGGCGTATCTCATAGATCTAAAAACGTTTACAGATAAAAGAGGCAATCTGACCGTGATCGAGAATATTCTGCCATTTAAAATCAAACGTATATTTTATATATATGGTGTGGATGATTCGGTCAGGGGAGGTCACCGCCATCATAAAACAATCCAGGCCGCAATATGTATTAAAGGAAGGTGCAAGATCCATAACAATGATGGTAAAGCATATGAAACCTATTCATTGCGAAGTCCTTCTCAGTGTCTGATCCTGGAGCAAAAAGACTGGCATGAGATGTACGAATTTTCGAAAAATGCAATATTAATGGTTCTCGCTTCTGAAAATTTCGACGAGAGAGACTATATTTTTGAGAAATATGACAATTGAATATGAAAACCTCTTTAGGGTAAATGAACCTTATTTTGACAAATTCAGACAGAAATTTGAGGAAGTCCTTCAGTCAGGATGGTTCATCCTGGGCAAAAACGTCAAAAAGTTTGAATCAGAGTTTGCTGCCTATAATGATTTGAAATATTGTTTAGGTGTGGCCTCGGGACTGGATGCACTGACAATTTCGTTGTTAGCACTGGAATTAGAAAAAGATTCAGATATTATTGTCCCGTCAAATACCTATATAGCTTCAATTCTTTCCATAATACTTGCCGGACATAATCCAATCTTAGTGGAGCCAGATCTTAATACATATAATATTAATCCTGCATTAATTGAAGAATCTATCACGAAAAGAACCAAAGCTATCATGGTTGTGCATCTCTATGGGAAGCCCTGTGATATGGATCCAATAGTTGAGATATGTAGAAAATATAACTTATTTCTTATCGAAGATTGTGCACAGGCTCATGGTGCGAAATATAAAGGGAAAATAGTTGGCGGTTTTGGTGATTTGTCGGGATTCAGCTTTTACCCCACAAAAAACCTGGGATGTTTAGGTGATGGAGGCGCTATTGTAACAAATAATGATGAGCTCCATAAAAAAACTGAAATGCTGAGGAATTACGGATCAGGTAAAAAATATCATAATGAACTCATAGGATTAAATTCAAGGCTTGATGAAATCCAGGCGGCTTTTCTGATAGTTAAGTTGGAATATCTCGATTTAATTAATATGCATAAAAGAGAGTTAGCTTCACTCTACCTGTCTAATCTGAAGGAGGATTTCATTAAACCGGCAATTCATGATGATTTTTTTGATGTCTACCATATTTTTAACATACGTCATAAAAAGCGGGATGAATTGAAAGAATATTTGAAAAAGAATAATATTCAAACCGAAATTCACTATCCTGTGCCACCGCATAAACAAAAGGCTTTGTCTTTTTTATCTCATTTGAAATTTCCTGTTTCAGATGAAATTCATAATACCACTCTCAGTCTGCCAGTTTCAACAATTCATACAAGAGATGATATTTATAGGGTTATTGATTTGATGAACAAATTCTGATGTCTAAAAAGTTCCTTTTAATCTCTCAGGTCTTTTATCCCGACCAGGTTTCAACCGCAAATCTTTTTACAGGTTTATGTTCTCTTCTGGTTGAGGAAAATATTGAAGTTGAAGTATGGTCGGCCCATCCGAGTTATACTAATTTTAAAAGACAACCCAAAAGAATACTATATAAAGGTGTTAACATTATTTATCTGCCCTCGACAAATTTTGACAAAAGCACTATTGCAGGCAGATCTGTTAATATATTAACTTTTATGATCAGTGCGTCATTAAAGTTATTATTTTCAAAAGAGAAGATTCCGGTTTGGGCGCTTACTAATCCACCTTTTCTGGGAATATTACTTTCACATATTTGTTCATTAAAGAAGAGAAAATTCATTTATGTTCTGCTGGATATATTCCCTGAAGGATTGGTCAGGTTAGGAAAAGTATCCAGACGAAACATTTTTATAAAGCTATGGCAACATTTATTTGTTTTAACTCTGAAAAAAAGTGAAGTAATAATCGTAATCGGAAGAGATACTGAACAATTTGTCGTTGATATTTGCCATGAATGTCAGGATAGAATTGAATACATTCCTCATTGGCAGGATGAAGACCTGATTTTCCCGGTTGATTTTGATAAGAATAATTTCGTTACTGAAAAAGGATTAAAAGAAAGTTTTGTTGTACAATATTCAGGGAACATTGGAATTTGGAATGAGGTAAGAACAATGGGCAGGGCAGTTAAAAAAAATATTGAAAATGTTTTTTTTATTTTTGTTGGGGGAGGAATAAAAAAGCCGGAATTATTGAGTGAGTTTGAAATCAAAGATCAAAAGAATGTATTGATGCTTCCGTTCCAGGATAATATTGATTTTAATAATATTATGGCTGCCTCGCATGTGCATTTGGTCACTTTGAAACAAGGCCTTGAAGGGATGGCAGTACCATGTAAAATATATGGAATCCTGGCAGCAGGCAGACCGGTCATTGCACTGGTCCCTGAACATTCTGAAATTGCAAATATAGTCAGAGAGGAGAATTGCGGATTGGTTGTCGATCCTGATGACCTGGATGGATTGATTAATGCAATTACTTTTCTTAAAGATAGCGACGGCATAAGAAGGCAGATGGGGCAAAATGGCCGGAATGCATTCGAGAATAAGTACACAACAAGAATTGCAGCTAAGGCTTATAAAAAAATCCTTGATAAGGTTACATAAAGCCTGGGTTTCCTAAATGACATATTACAAGCCGGTTATATTACAATATGATGAATTTAAGATACTTTATAAAAAGTCATGAATAAATTGAAATTTGCAATTATAGGTTGCGGAAGAATTGCTGACAGGCATGCAGTGCAGATCTCCAGGTTAGGATATCTGAAAGCTGTATGTGATAATGTAGGTTCCAGAGCAATCAGCCTTGGTCATAAGTACGACTCAAAAATTTATTCAGACTACGATGAGTTATTGAGAAACGAAAATGACCTGGATGTTATTGCAGTCTGCACTCCCAACGGCTTACATGCAGAACATTCAATTAAAGCCTTCAAAAAGGGGCTGCATGTTTTATGTGAGAAGCCAATGGCTATTACAGTATATGATTGTGGTGAGATGATAAAAGAGGCCGAAAAAGCTAATAAAAGACTTTTTGTTGTGAAACAAAACAGATATAATCCTCCGGTTAAGGCAATAAAGGAAGCTCTTGATGAGAACCGCCTGGGAAAAATCTTTAGTATTCAGCTTAACTGTTTCTGGAACAGAAATGCAGAATATTATAACCAATCTGATTGGAAGGGAACTATAAATCTTGACGGAGGTACACTTTTCACACAATTCAGCCATTTCATTGATTTATTATACTGGATGTTTGGAGATATTAAGAAAGCAGAGTCAATTACCAGAAATTTTAATCATGATAAAATAATTGAATTTGAGGACACGGGCGTTGTTATTGTTGAATTCTATAATGGGGTTATTGGTACAATAAATTACACAGTGAACAGTTATTCAAAAAACATGGAAGGATCGTTAACGATTTTTGGCGAATATGGGACTGTTAAGATAGGCGGCCAATATCTGAATGAATTAGAATATCAGAATATCAGGGATTATAAAATAACTAATTTGCCCGAAGGGAACCCACCAAACAATTATGGGCAGTATGTAGGTTCAATGTCTAACCATGATAAAGTATATGAGAATCTTGTTGATGTTTTATTGAATAACGGAACAATTGGCACAAATGGTTTTGAAGGGCTGAAAACAGTTGAAATAATTGATAAAATATACACTGCTGCCAAAAGGGCAAAAGTCTAATCTATTATAAAGTTGATAATCAATGATTTTCTATCCACTGATTGTTGTTACAGCAACATTTATAAAATAACTAAGAAAGAAAAATGATACCTTTTGTTGATCTGCATGCACAATATATAAGTATTAAAAGTGACATAGATAAAGCTATAGAAAGCTGTATTTCAGATTCTAACTTTATTAAGGGCCAAGCTGTTACTGACTTTGAAATAGCTTTTGCAGGCTATCTTGGTTCAAAATTCTGTTTAGGTTGTGGAAATGGAACAGATGCCCTGGAAATTATTTTAAAATCTCTGAATATAGGATCTGGTGATGAAGTCATAGTGCCTGCCTTATCCTGGATTTCAACTGCAGAAGCCGTTAATAATGTAGGAGCTGAACCTGTTTTTGCAGATATTAATGAGAAGACTTATACTATAGATCCAGGCTGTATAGAGTCTAAAATTTCAAAAAAAACAAAAGCAATTATCCCTGTCCATTTATATGGTTGTCCTGCTGAAATGAATGAGATTATCGCGATCTCTAAAAAATATAATATTTATGTTATTGAAGATTGTGCTCAGGCTCATGGCGCAGAATATTTTGATAAAAAGGTCGGAACTTATGGGATCGCCTCTGCTTTTAGTTTTTTCCCGAGTAAAAACTTAGGAGCATTTGGAGATAGCGGAGCTATTGTAACAAATGATCCGGCACTAAACGAAATGACCAGAAAAATTTCAAATCATGGACAACTTTTTACGAAACATGAACATTCTCTTATAGGTAGAAATAGTAGACTTGACAGTCTGCAGGCATCAATACTTAGTGCTAAATTAAGTTACCTTGATAAATGGAATTTAAGACGCAACAAGATTGCTGAGTTTTATAAAGCGCGACTAGGTATTAATCCGGCAATAATTTTGCCTGAGACACTGTTAAATACAAAACATGTTTATCATTTATTCGTCATCAGATGCAAGCGAAGAGAGGATATGTTAAAGCTGCTTAATGAGAAAAAGATATCATGTTCAGTGCATTATCCAAAGCCTTTACCGTTCCTTACCGCTTATAAGTATAAAAAACATATTCCGGCTGATTTTCCGGTTTCATGTAAGATAACAGACGAAGTTTTATCACTCCCGATGTATCCGGAACTAACAGAATCACAGCTAAATATGATTTGTGATCAGATAATTGAAAATTATTAGATAATACATGCTTAAGAAGTATTTCGAGATACAAAACAAAAAAGGTGACATCACTTACCTGATAGCCATTCTGGTTATGGTTGTTATGCCAATTCATTATAAATTTCTTCCTCCATTAATGATAGTGCTTTGCCTGGCCTGGATTTATGAAAACTACTCTGAATTTGGAAAAATAGTCAGATCACATTCAAAGTATAAATTGCTTGTAATAGCGTTTCTCTTGTTTTATTTTTGGCAAATATTCAGCATACTATATACAAGCGATCTTAAAATGGGATGGTCGAATATTTTTGGAAGGCTGTCTCTTTTAATTTTTCCTATAGTTTTTTTCGAACCGGGAGAAAAGATCAAGACAAGTGGATTCACCTTATTCCGGATTTTCGCAATAAGCACTACAATATATGTGATTTCTTGTTTTGGATATGCATTATCTCAATCACTGGATTTTTATAACGGAACGTGGTCGTTTAATCCTCATCCCGCAGAAGCTGAATGGTTGAATTTCTTTTATGGTCCTGATTTAACATATTCAATTCACCCTTCATATCTGGCAATGTATGTTTTAATTTCAGTTTTTATATCATTTGAATCATGGTATGATACTTCATTAAAAAAGGGGTTTCGGATTGGATGGCTTATTCTTGGATCGTTTTTACTCCTTTCAATATATTTTATTTCATCAAGGGCAGCGATCATTGCTACAATAATTATGATATCATTTTATGCTGTGGTCAATATTATAAATCTTAAAAAATCAAGATTGATTTGGGTAATATTTATTGTTGTTCTGATTTTTTCATTGCCATTATTTCGTAAAAATGATCGGGTAAACATTCTCCTTAAAGGATTTTCCAAAGAACAAAAATTTGATCTTAAAAAGCAAGATGAAAGAATAATTGTGTGGAAGGCTGCTATGAATGTTATTAAAAAAAATCCCATAATGGGAGTCGGCATTGGAGATGTAAGGACAGAATTGGTAGAGGAATATGATCGCATTGGTGAGTATAAAATAAGCCGGCAAAGATTAAATGCACATAATCAATTTCTTGAAGTTCTGCTTGAAAATGGGATAGTAGGTATTTTAATTTTTATTTCACTTTTCGGTTATATGATCTTTATTGCTATAAACGAAAAGAGACTGCTTTACGGATTATTTGTTTTTATGATGTTAGTTTTCTTTATGTTTGAAACGGTACTGTATCGATTAGCAGGAGTATCATTTTTCCCCCTGTTTTCCTTTCTGCTTTTAATCATACCTGAAAGAAGATTTAATAAGACCTGAAATGATCATATAAAAGTTCTGCAAAAAAAATGGGAGCCTGAAGCTCCCATTTTTATTTTAGTACTTTTTGTATACTTCTTCCAGTTTCCTGCGGTTTGATAGAATAATTAATATTAATAATGTTATTAAGAAAACGACCGGAATCACTTGTTTCCCATAATACATAGCTCCATTGTCCCTTCTTGTCGGAAAGGAAAAATCACTTAAAACAGTTACAACGCCTTTATATAGATCTCTTTCAGATTCCAGCTGCTGTTTCTGAGTGTATAGTGCATATATGTCACCATATACCAATTGGGTCTTCTGTTCCTGCATAAATACAATCTGCCCCCCGCTGCTCGGTTTCATATTCCGGGTTTCCTCAAAATATTTTACTTTTTGCAAACTGTCAAGTTGCAGAATGTCATAGTTTAATCTCGATAGTAAGTCATGGTTTTGCCTTAACCGCACCCGGTTTCTTTGCTGATACAGTGAATCATTCTCAATAAACCTTATGATACCTTCCCTGACTAAATTTAAATCCTGAGGAGAATTAATTTTCACCCTGATGTCAAACCGGTCCTGCATCCGGATATTAATAGTATCATATGCACTGTGATTTCCCTTATAATCCACATAGTCAGGAATACCGTCCCTGCTCTGATCAATGATCCAATATGCACTTATATCAGAAATATCCCTGACTGATTCAGTTTTCATTGTTAATGCAAGAGACATAGCTGCCTGGTTATTTTCAGAACAAAATGTATGAAGTTTGCTTATTTTAGAGATTATTTCAGAGGTGGTACCCGAATTATCTCTCAATGTTTTTTTATCCATGAGAGCCAGGTTATTTCTGAATACCAGGTCGGATGTATAAAATGATTGAGAAGTAGTTTTTAATAAGTATGATATCCCTATACCGGCAACAACACTTAATCCCAGTGGTAACCACCGCTTCAAAAGAAAAACAACCGATATTAGAAACGCTCTTCCCAGAGCTATGCCCCATCTGTTTAATGTTCTGCCCATCCTTTTGAAAAGATCGAGCAGGTCTATTTCATCGTCTTTGACATTCTTATTGGTAGTAATTTCAGTCATACTTTATTATTTGACAGGTTAGTTATACAAATATATTCATTTTTAGACTGAATACAAGTACTGTCAAAACGGTTCAGATTTGTTTGAATACTTTAAGCGCCAGATCGCTCATTAATGGTTTGTAATCCTGGATAAATTCGCCTGTAACACGGTTGCCAATAACCAGACAGATTGTCAACGCTTTGTGGCCAAGCAATGCCGACAAACCATAAATTGCGGAGCTCTCCATCTCATAGTTACAAATGGTCCGGCCTCTGTAAGAAAACTCAGCCAGCTTATTATTTATTTCATTATCAAATGTTTCAAGTCTGAGTCTTCTTCCTTGAGGTGCATAAAATCCGGGAGCCGATATAGTTATACCTTTTTTGAAACCTTCATTCTGAAATATCTCCATAAGCTCTTTATCCGCATTTACTGCATAAGGGTAGGAGAGCGTATCGGGCCATTCCAGATATTCGACAAGACTATCACATAAACCAGTATCCAGAATCCAGTCATAACCTTCATAGAAATGCAGTAAGCCATCAAAACCAATAGCAGTCTCTGTAAGTAAGCATGATCCTGCCGGCACATCAGTCCGCAGTCCACCCGATGTGCCAAGCCTGATAAATGTCAGAGATACAGGTTCTTCCTTACAAATACCGGTATTCAAATCAATATTAACCAGAGCATCAAGCTCATTTACCAAAATATCGATATTATCAGTTCCGATTCCTGACGAGATAATGGTTATCTCGCTGTTTTCAAATGACCCTGTGACAGTATGGAACTCCCTGTTTTGTTTTCTAACCCTTATATCCTGCATCAGTGAGGCCAGCATATCAACCCGTCCCGGATCACCAACTATAATGATTTTGTGAGCAATGTCATCAGGAAGCAGGTTGAGATGGAATATGCTTCCATCCTTATTTGTAATCAGTTCAGTTTTCTTTTGCATATAAAATGTTTAGGCTCAAATTTAATATAATCTGGTTTAATCGCAAAGTGAGCAAAGTGGGATTTGAATCAGTGAAAATAGTATTGGCAAAAGCCAGATTTGAGTACTATATTCCAAAGATTAGGTCGAAAACAATTAGAGCTTTTGTAATGTTATAATCTGGCTAACAATTGCTTCAGTTTTGTTTCGGCAACTTTTAAGTTGTATTCGAAATTAATAAGACGGGTTAATGAGTCGACAAAACTACCCTCTGCAAGACTGACCTCCAGAGAAGTTGTTTGTCCATATCTGAGCCGCTGTATTGAAATTTCCAGATTCTCTTTTGCCAAAATGGCATTATCCTTTTCAATTCTTAATAATTGCAATTGATTTTCAAATTGCGTGAGAGCATTTTGCAATTGCTGATTCATTTGCAGCTTGATGCTTTCAAGATTGTACTCATCAGATTGCAGTTGAATTTTAGCAGTTTTTATCTGTCTGCCAGCATTTCCTGCCTGATATATTGGTATTGAAATTGTGCCTCCAAATGATGGGCCGATTGTTCGGCTCCTCAGCGGGTTACTTTCAGGAGTATTGCTCTGAAATAATCCGTAGCCGGCATTAAAGTTTATTTTAGGAAATAGCAGCGTATACATTTCCTTGAGGGAGAGTTTAGATACGTCGACTTGCTTTTTATAAGCAAGGATACTGGTATTGCCTGAATCAAGTTTCTGAGCCAATTCCTTCTTGTCAACTAACTCGTTTATCGGTATGGAATCAAGCACATCGAACTGGATATCGGCATTTCTGCCAAGCAACTGGTTTAATGTTCTTTTTGATGCAATAATTATTGTTTGCTGATTTATGGCGTTTTCCTGATAAACATTCAAATCAATTTTAGCCTGCAATAAATTCGTCTTTGGAGAAAGTCCTGCATCATATGCAATCTGTGAGATCTTTACACGTTCTAAATTATATGTAATGACTTCATTGATGGAAGCCAGTTCCTGTTTTTGTCTTACTACGTCATAATATGCAAGAATAACATCATACTCGGTTTGCAGAACCCGGTCTCTGAATTGAATTTCCCCTAAAGCCTGGATCTCGTTGAGTTTTCTTTTCGTTACAAACATCTTTCCTCCGTCAAACAGAGTCCAGTTAAGCCCGACATTAGCATCTAAAGAATTGGAATTTGCATTGATTATTGTTGATGAAGTTCCGTCCGAAAATTTTTGCCGGATATTGTTAGCAGCAGAATAGCTCCCGGAACCGTTAATGGCTACTGTAGGCAACATGCCTGCATTGCCGGGAGTATTGTTGACACTGTCGCTGCTGGAACTATTACGGGAGATAAGGATGTCATAATTATACTTCAACGCTATACTCACAGCATCTTGTGCCATTATTGCTTTCTGCCCATAAGTCACTGGGATCAAAGACACAATTATGCTTAAATTCAGAATGATTTTTTTCATGGAAATGTACTTTTTCACTCTACCTCAATATTTGTGTTTTCTGAAATTTTATGCTGCAATTTTTTGTCAGCCATTAATATATACATAACTGGAATCACAAATAAAGTCAGTATCAGAGCGAAAAACAATCCGCCTACAACAACGATTCCCAATGGAACGCGACTCTGGGCTCCGGCGCCTAACGCTAAAGCTATTGGAAGTGCGCCAAACATGGTTGCCAGTGAAGTCATTAATATAGGACGGAGACGGGAAGCAGCAGCCTCAAAAGCTGCTTCCGGGATTTTGAGTCCGGCTTTACGTTTCTGATTAGCAAATTCGACGATAAGTATTCCATTCTTTGTAACGATACCAATAAGCATTATCATTCCTATTTCAGAAAATATGTTTAAAGTTTGTTTAAATACCCACAGGGAAAGTAATGCGCCTGCAAGAGCCATTGGTACCGTAATTATAATAATAAAGGGATCACGGAAACTCTCAAACTGGGCAGCAAGGATAAGATAGATAAGTACTATTGCAAGTATCAGTGCGAATAAGATATTAGAACTGCTTTCGACAAAGTCGCGCGATGCACCAAAAAGATCAGTATGAAATGAAGTGTCCAATAGTTTTGCCGAAATCTTACGCATTTCAGCAATTCCTTCACCGAGAGTCCTGCCTGGTGAAAGAGTAGCTGAAATAGTAGCAGACTTATAGCGGTTAAAATGATATAAAGTAGGAGGACTGCTGCTTTCTTCAGTTTTTACGAGATTATCGAGCTGTATCAATTTGCCGGTTCTGCTTCTTACATATAATGAGGTAATATCCTTGGGCTGACTACGTTCAGAACGTTCAACCTGACCGATTACCTGGTATTGTTTTCCATTCCGGAGAAAATAGTCATATCTGCCGCCACTTAAAGCTAATTGTAATGTAGAAGATATGTCGGATTCGTTAACTCCGAGATTTGTTGCTTTAAGCCGGTCAACTGTAAGGTTGAGTTCCGGTTTGTTGAATTTTAAGTTCACGTCAACGTTGCTGAATATAGAATCTTTCCGTGCTGCATCAAGAAACTTTGGCAGTACATCCTGAAGTTTATTAAATTCCAGATTTTGTATTACGAACTGAACCGGCAATTGCGATCCTCCCGACATGGAAGTGGTAATAGTCTGTTCCTGAGTTGGTATAATTCTCGCTTCCGAATAACGCCGGAATATCCTTATCAGTTTGTCATATACCTGTTGTTGGGTGGTTTTCCTTTGATTAGGCTCTGTAAGAAATAAATTAATTCCTCCGACATTCGTGCTGGATGGGCCACCTCCACCACCTGTCCTTGCAAATGATAACCGGGACTCAGGAATACTGTCAGTCATTTGCTGAGAAATTCTGTCGACTAAAACATTTGTATAATCAAAATCTGCTCCCTCAGGTGCAGTAATTGTAGCCCTGATAATACTATGGTCTTCCAACGGCGCCAATTCTGACTTTATGAATTTTAAAATAGTAAAAATCATAATTACGCACACAATAGGTATGGTAATTGAGATCCATTTATGTTTGATAACATAGCTAAGTATAGACCTGTAGCCTTTATCTAGACCAGCAAAAAATGGTTCGGTAGTGTTATAAAAGCGTGAATGTCCGATTCTTGACCCACCAAGTCTTATATTCAGCACTGGTGTCAGAGTAAGAGATACAAAAGCTGAGATTATGACTGCACCGGCCAATACGATACCGAATTCACGAAATAATCGTCCTGTAAATCCCTGTAAGAAAATTACAGGAATGAAAACAACGGCCAGTGTGAGTGAGGTAGAGATGACAGCAAAGAATATTTCACGGGTACCATGCAATGCTGCTGTCCATTTATCCATCCCTTGTTCTCTCTTTTTGAAGATATTCTCAGTTACGACAATGCCGTCATCGACCACTAATCCTGTTGCCAGAACAATCGCAAGCAAGGTAAGCACGTTTATGGAAAATCCGAAAATGTACATTATAAAGAATGAACCAATGAGTGATACGGGGATATCTATGAGAGGACGTAATGCGATTACCCAATCCCTGAAAAACAGAAAAATGATAATTACTACAAGGATAATAGCTATAATCAATGTTTCTGTCACATCTTTCACCGACTGGCGCACAAACTTTGATTTGTCATAGCCAACATATAATGTCAAACCAGCAGGAAGATTTTTTTGAATATCATCAAACCTTTTATAAAATTCATCCGCTATGTTGATAGTGTTGGCTCCAGGCAGGGGGATCAGAGCAAGCATTATACCTTCGGCACCATTCAGCTTAACTTCTGTTTCTTCATTTTCGGGACCAAGAATTGCTTCGCCGATATCGCTCAGCTTTATCATCTGATCATTAGTCTGCCGGATGATAAGGTTATTAAAATCTTCTTCTGTAACCAGTAATCCATGAGTTTTCACTAAAAGTTCTGTACCAGTGCCTCTTATTTTTCCACCGGGAAGGTCTATATTTTCTTTAACTAAAGCTGAAAAGATATCCTGAGCTGTTATGTTGAATGCCGCCATCTTATCAGGATTCAGCCAGAGCCGCATTGCAGGACGTTTTTGTCCAAACAGTACTACAGCACTAATTCCTGGTATCGTTTGTAGTTTTTCCTGCAAAACATTCTCAGCATAATCACTCAGAGCGGTAGCAGTAAGAGTGGTGCTCTGAACAGCCAGCGTTATAATAGGGTCGCTGTTAGCGTCTGCTTTGGTAACTATAGGAGGAGCATCAATATCCTGTGGCAAACTTCGCGCAGCCTGTGAAGTTTTATCGCGCACATCATTGGCAGCTTTCTCCAGATCGGCGCCAACATTAAACTCAACTGTAATATTACTGCTACCGACCGTGGATGATGATGAAATAGTTTTAACGCCTTCTATTCCATTGATTGCCTTCTCTAACGGTTCGGTTATCTGAGATTCCATAATTTCAGAATTTGCGCCAGCATAAGATGTTTGAACATTTATAGTTGGAGGGTCAATTGCAGGATATAAACGAACTCCAAGAAAATTGTACCCAACAACACCAAACAGNNCTCATTACAATTGATGCGACCGGTCGTTTTACTGCAAAATCGGATAATGTCATAACGGATTGCTTTTAACTTTAGAAAATTTCAGAGCAGCATTCGGTTTAAGAAAGAGTATTCCGGTTGTGACAACAGTATCGCCAGGATTGATCCCACTTATTACCTGTACAGATGAAGAATTCCGAATCCCTGTCACTATTGTTACAAAGCTGGCTTTCCCGTTTTTAGCAACAATAAGCTGTTTTGTTCTTGCCTGTGGAATGACTGCTTCAGTAGGCACCATAAGTGCATCTTTATTTTCATTCAATCGAAGTTCAACATTCGCAAATTCACCCGGTATAAGCGATGTCGTATTGCTTTCAACTATTGCACGTCCGTTTAAATTGCGGGTATCGGATTCAATTCCCTGTTCTGTCGCCATAACTGTAGCAATATATTTTTTGTCATCACCCTGAACAGTGAATGTTACTTTATATCCCGGCTTTATAGTGCTGCTGTATTTCTCAGGTACACTGAAATCCAATTTTAAATGCCGTACATCGCGTATTGTAGCAAGGTCTGTCCCAGAAGTAACCTGTGCTCCGATACTAATATTCCTTAATCCAATGGTGCCATCAAAAGGGGCGCGGACTTCCGTTTTATTTATTTGCACCTCCAGTACTTCTATATCAGCTTTTATTGAATTTATCTGAAGTATAGTCTGGTCCAGATCCAATTGGCTGATCCCATTAACTTTCATAAGTTCACTTTGCCTTTTTTCTGTTTGTTCTTCAAGTTGCAACTGGGACTTTGACTTTTTTAACTGAGCCTGCAAATCGCCGTCAAAAAGTTTAACAAGTAAAGTTCCCTTTTTTGCGAAGCCCCCTTCAGATAAATTGATATCAACTACGCGTCCGGCAACTTCAGGCATTAAAACAGTTTCTTCAAAAGGCTTCAAAGTTCCAGAAATAGCGATTGTCTGGTCCAATGTTGTCGGATTTACAATAATACCTTCAACTTTGAGACTAACAGGTTGCCTGTTTGCTGTTTTAGTATCAGATACCCCGGAATGACAGGAATACAAAATCCCTGTAAATGCAATTATTATAAACAGGTTAAGAATTCTTTTCTTTAACATAAAATGTGTCATAGTTTAAGGCATGAGGTTTTTCTAAAAAGTATTGCGTCAGATAGATTCATAAATAGAGATGCCAAATCTGATCTTTATTAAAAGTTTATAAACTGATAAATGTAGATGTTTTATTGTTGTCCTATATAGTGTGAATTATGAATAATATGTTAAATTTTCATAAATAGCTGATTGATTTTATTTATAAGTGTGGGAATGATACAGTAAGATAATTAATAAAAAGAAGTTATTTTTACACTCAAATCTGATGATTATGATTCAGCGTATTCAGTCCATATATCTTTCTCTGGCAACTCTTTTATCATTAGTATTTATAAGAGGGAGTTTTTTAAATTTTGCTGATAGAACAGGAGCCGTAATAAAAGTTACGTTTAACGGGATAGTTCGTGATGGGATAGGACAAAATCCTGAAATGATTGAAAAGCTGTTTCCATTGACTGTTTTAATTATTCTGATTCCTGCAATCTCATTAGTCACGATTTTTATTTTTAAAAACAGGAAGCTTCAGTTGTGGTTCTCATTATTTTTGGTAATACTTGCAGCAGTGTTCGTAATTGCTTCAATTCATGTTTCGTTCAGAATTGTTTCAAAGTTTGACGCACGGTTAATTCCGGGATTTAAGATAATCTTGCCAATAGTTATTTTAGTCCTTTCAATTTTAGCTTTCCGGGGAATAAAAAAAGATGACCAGCTGGTCAAATCTTACGACAGGCTTAGGTAGTTCCCCCAATCAAATTATCTGCATATTCTCCTGAGTGGTGATTTTTTCGCAATAATGGCATTTCAGTGAGACATTCTTCTTTGAAACCACTTTGAATCTTGTTATTACTGATTCAAAGTTTGTTATACATTTTGGATTCATGCATTTAGCAATTCCAACTATATAATCCGGAACTACAACAACTTTTTTCTCAACAACTTCATAGTCTTTAATAATATTTAATTTGGCATCGGGCGCAACAAGAGCAATCCTGTTTATATCTTCATCTTCGAAAAAAACGCCGGAGATCTTGATTATCGCTTTTCTGCCAAGCTTTTTACTTTCAAGGTTAGTTCCGAAAGTTATCTGGTTATCAATGCGGTCCAGACCCAGTATTTGTATTACTTTAAAGAGATTACGGGCCGGGACATGGTCAATAACTGTTCCATTCTGAATAGCACTGACACTCATCTGTTTTGCTTCTTTCATTACTCTGACCTTTATTATTTAATTCCTAATAGTGAACATACAATAGCCTGACGAGTATAGACACCGTTCAGAGCCTGTTCAAAATAATAAGCTTTTGGATTATTATCCACATCCTGATGTATCTCATTTACCCTTGGAAGCGGATGCAATATCCGCATATTAGGTTTGGTGTTTTTCAACATTGAGTTCCTGAGAACATACACATTCTTAACCTTCTCATATTCAATAGGATCAGAGAATCTCTCCTTTTGTACTCTGGTCATATATATAATATCGGCTTTGGATATTATGTCGGTAAAATCATTGTGCTCATAATATTTGAGACCCAGGTTATCGAGGTACAGTTTAAATTCATCAGGCATTTTAAGTTCTTCCGGAGAGATGAAATTGAACGTAGTATTCCACCTCGACATTGCCATCATCAGAGAGTGAACAGTTCTTCCATATTTGAGGTCACCTACCATAAAAATGTTCAGATCATCGAGCCTGCCCTGGGTTTTCCTTATTGAATAAAGATCGAGCAAGGTTTGGGTTGGGTGCTGGTTTGCACCGTCACCCGCATTTATAACGGGTACACTGGCAATCTCACTTGCATATCTTGCACTCCCTTCAATAGGATGTCTCATCACAATGAGATCGCAGTAATTATTAACTGTCAGGATAGTATCATTTAATGTTTCTCCTTTTGATACACTTGAATTTGAAGAATCTGAAAATCCAACTATTTTCCCACCTAACCTGTTTATCGCACTTTCAAAACTTAACCTTGTCCGGGTAGAAGGTTCAAAAAACAATGTTGCAATGACTTTTCCCTCAAGTATTTTCTGCGTAGGTTCTTTTTCGAATTCTTCAGCCAGATCAAGAATCCTCAGGATCTCTTCTGTTGAAAAATCATCTATTGATACTAAGCTTCTGTTTTTCATTAATATCGCATATTAAATGCAAATTACTGATCCGTTATCAAAATTAGTCAAGAATTGTCTCAACTTCATTTAATGTTGATAATTAATTAAAAAAAAATTGATTTGCCAATACCTCAGTGAGTTTCAATATATCTGTAATTCAGGCCGTCAATCCGTGCAAGACGATTAAGAACTTTTTCTTTCGCCGATACTCTGAAATTTAATAAGATACGGCACTCAATGTCAAATGATTGTTCTGATTGTCCAATGTTTTCTTCCTTCAGTATCTTCATAACATCATTCATGGAAATATATGGATAAGAAATTTCATAGTATTCATTCACAGTCTTTTCTGTCAGTTCTGCATTTTTTAATGCGGACTCTGCAGCTGATCTGTAAGCATTTAATAATCCGCTAACTCCCAGTAAAGTGCCCCCAAAATACCTGCTAACTACAATTATGAGATTTGTCAACCCAAATGAATTTATCTGACCAAGAATTGGTCTTCCTGCCGTACCTGAAGGTTCTCCGTCATCATTCACTCTCCATATATTTCTTTTGTGTCCAATCATATAGGCATAACTGTGATGCCTTGCCTCATGATGTTCCTTTTTAATTCTATCGATGATCGGTTTTATTTCTTCCTGACCAGAAATTGGAATGGCAATTGAAACAAACCTGCTCCCTTTTTCTTTATATATCCCATGTGAGATTGAGGTTATCGTTTTGTATATATCAGAATTCATTTCGGAAAAATAATAATTTTACTTGGTTCTCTCAAGTAATATTCAGGTTTCCCCTTCCGAAATCTGGTGTTAAACTTGCTTAAATATGAAATTCAGCTCCTTTATGCATCAAAATCATTGCCACCAAGGCGCCAAGGCACAAAGTTCCACCAAGAATTATAATCACAAGTGAATACCTTAGCGTCTTTGCGTCTTTGTGGCAAAAAAGATTTAAATATGTATAAAAAATAATACATTTGTCTGGAATTGAAGTCATGTATGAGTGTATTATTAGATGAAAAGGATCTGCATAAACTGATTGTCATTGGCGACAGAATTCTTATTAAACCCAGGATTCCTCAGTCAACTACGAAAAGCGGATTGCTGCTTCCTCCGGGTGTTAATGAAAACGAAAAGGTTCAGATAGGTTTCGTAGTTAAAGTTGGTCCGGGTTATCCTATACCTTCTGTAAACGATGTTGATGAACCATGGAAAAACAGGTCTGATGAACCAAAATATGTTCCACTTCAGCCAAAAGAGGGAGATCAGGCTGTATATCTTCAGAATAGTGCAATAGAGATAGAATTCAATAAAGAAAAATATATAGTTGTCCCACATTCAGCTATATTGCTTCTCCTGAGGGATGACGGACTTTTTGAATAATATTATTATATATGGAAAATGAGTTTTTAAAAGGAAAGAAAATTTTAATAGTCGAAGACGACCTGTCAAGCAGATTATATCTTAATAAAATACTTGAAAAGGCTGGCGTTGACATTCTGAATGCCGGAGATGGACAGGAGGCAGTGAATGTCGCTTTAAATACTCCTGACCTTGACCTTATTTTGATGGATATTCAGCTTCCGGTAATGGATGGGTATTCAGCTTTGAATAAAATCAGGGAGGCCAGAAAGGATATTATCATTATAGCTCAGACAGCTTATGGTCTTTTAGGAGATAAAGAAAAAATACTTAATTCGGGTTTTAATGACTATGTTATTAAACCTATTCTCTCACAAAACCTTATAGATAAGCTAATTATAAACCTTAGCCGGAAATAATCACATAAACGGCAATTCTAATTCACATTACTCAGGGTAAATTGCCAGTTGCTGGAATTCGTTTCTGAACTCTTCAATTTCGTATCTCCATCTTTCCTTTTCAACCCTGATATTTTTCCTTGAAATTAAGCATTCCCTCATACCCGAATCGCCTGAAAGAATATCAAAAGGCATAAGTTTGAATTCATATTCATATGGTGGCATCTTAAATTTGAGAGCATCAGGCAAGGATGTTTCAATTATTGCATCAAAAATTTCCAAAGCTGTACCCACAGGCTTAAACCGATCTAGATCAGTAATATGTATCTGAAGACCAAAGCAAAGTTTCCCACTGAATTTGTGAAATGTCGGAATGAAATCATGAGCTCTGAACACACATCCTTCAATATTCCTGTTTCCAAGATTCTTCTTTAGTTTTTCCTGATCAATAAAAGGGGCTCCAAATAGCTCAAACGGAATAGTTGTTCCTCTTCCTTCAGAGAGATTAAGCGCTTCAATCAGTACTGTACCGGGATAAACAAAAGCAGTCTGAACTGTCGGAATATTTGGCGACGGTAAGACCCACGGCAGGCCAGTGTCACTAAATAGTAAAGATCGCCTCCAGTTTTTCATCCTAACAATATTCAGGTCGCAATCCCGGTAATATTTATCTTTGATCCACAACGCCATTTCACCTATAGTCATTCGATGGCATAATGGTATTGAGGCGCCTCCTACAAATGTAAAATACTCCTTTTTCAGAACCGGACCATCAAAAGGAAGTCTTCCAATAGGATTTGGCCTGTCAAGTATCCATACGGGAATACCAGCTTCGGCACAAGCCTCCATGCATAACTTAACTGTCCATATATATGTATACAACCTGGCTCCGACATCCTGCAGATCAATTAATAAAACATCAATCCCATTCAGCATCTCAGGAGTGGGTTTACGATGGTTCCCATAAAGACTATAAAGAGGGATATTATGTACAGGATGTTTTTGACTTTGCCATTCAATCATGTTATCCTGCGTCTGACCATGTAGACCATGCTGTGGTCCGAAGAGTGCAGTTAATTTACAATTTTTCATCTGATAAAAGATATCAGAAATATGATCGAAATCTTTTGTAATGCTTGCAGCATGACATAAGATCCCGATTCTTTTTCCTATTAGCTTAGCAGGAAATTCATTTAAAACAGCTTCCAGTCCAGTTATTACCATCTGCGAGTATTTGTGAACAAATATATGCTTATCAGGCTTAAATGATCAATAACATATATCATTATAATTAAAAATGATTATTCTTTTATAAGTTTGGCATTGGAAATATTAAAAAAAAATGAGGGAAAGATCGATTTCTTATCTGACAATTAAATTACTCTTCTTCGTACTGCTGGTTTCGTGTTCAGGGAAAGGAAAAAAGAGCATAAGCATACTTGAGACAACTGATGTGCATGGAGTTATTCTTCCTTATGATTTCATTGAAAAAGAGAAGCTGAATGCTTCCATGGCCTCTTCATTTAGCTATATTAAACAGGTCAGAAAGAATAAAGATGTTACCATGCTTCTTGATAACGGAGATAATCTGCAGGGACAACCTGAGGTATATTATTACAATTTTATTGATACGCTTCAACCCCATTTTGTTGCTGAAGTGATGAATTATATGGGATATGATGCCTGCACTATTGGCAACCACGATATAGAAGCAGGGCATAGAGTTTACGACCGGCTGGTTAAAGAATATAATTTCCCATTACTTGGTGCAAATGCTTTAAATATCGTTTCTGGCAGACCATATTTTAAACCTTACCAGATTCTTGAAAAGAAGGGGATTAAAATTGCTGTTTTTGGACTTGTCACACCTGCAATTCCTAATTGGCTGCCACCTCAACTATATTCCGGCATTGAATTTAAAGATATGGTTGAAACAGCCAGGCAATGGATGCCAGTTATTTTAAATGAAAAACCTGACCTTGTGATCGGATTATTCCATTCAGGATGGGACAGATCTGAAGGGAAACTGCAACATACTGATAATCTAAGTGAAAATGGCACAGCAGCTGTAGCGTATAATGTTCCAGGATTTGACATAATATTTTGTGGTCATGATCATAAGCCTGCTGATGAAAAATTTGTCAATTCAGCTGGCGATACCGTACTCATTCTCAATGGAGGAAGCAGGTCGGAAAAACTGGCTGAAGCAGATATAACTTTTACTTCAAAAAAAATTAAAGGGAAGCACCGTATGAAAATTACGGGTCAGATCATAAATGTTGCTGATTTTAAACCAGATAATGAATTCATTACAAAGTTTACTCCCCAATATAAAATAATTGACGAATATGTTAACAGGGTTATTGGGAGTTCGTCGGCGACAATCTCTTCAAGGAATGCATATTTTGGTCCATCAGCTTTCGTTGATATGGTTCATTCAATTCAACTTGAAATTACAGGAGCAGATATTTCATTTGCTGCGCCCCTCTCTTTCGATGTTCAGATAAACAAGGGTACTATAACTGTAGGAGATATGTTTAAACTCTACAGATTTGAAAATATGCTTTACACCATGTCCTTATCGGGCAATGAGATTCAGAAATACCTGGAGTACTCATATTCAGGATGGCTTAATACAATGAAGGGGCCAGCTGATTTATTACTTAAATTGCGTCTCGGAAAAGATGGGAAACCCTTAATTACAAATAATAAAGCATGGTTTAAAAATCAATCATATAATTTTGATTCAGCGGCCGGGATTAATTATACTGTTGATATAAGCAAGCCAGAAGGAGAGAGAGTAGAGATAAAAGGTTTTACTGATGGCAGGCCTTTTGATAAAAATAAAATGTATAAGGTGGCCGTTAACTCATATCGGGGAAATGGGGGTGGTGGACATTTTACCGAGGGGGCCGGAATAGCCAAAGATGAACTGAGGAAAAGACTAATTTCTTCTACAGATCGGGATTTAAGATATTATATATTGAAATCAATTGAATCAAAAAAATCAATAAATCCGGTACCACTGAATAACTGGAAGATTATTCCTGAAAAATGGGTACAAATAGCTATGTCGTCAGAATCTGCCATGCTATTCGGAATTAGTAAATAGATTTGAAATATCAGAATATTGGAAAAGGAGAGAGATATAGTAACAGATGGAGCAAGTCTTCCTGTAGTGGAAGAGTTTTTTTCATTGCAAGGTGAAGGATTTCAGACAGGTAAGGCAGCATACTTTATCAGGCTGGGAGGATGTGATATAGGATGCAGCTGGTGCGATTCCCGTTTTTCCTGGAACCCGGGTTTACATCCTATGGTTGAAACTCAATCTATTATTGACCGGGTTATTGAATCAGGAGCGGATTCAGTTGTTGTTACTGGTGGAGAACCGTTGATGTGGACCCTTGATCTCTTATGCAAGGGATTAAAAACCATAAATATATGTACCTTTATCGAAACCTCAGGAGGGTATCCCTTAAGCGGAACCTGGGACTGGATATGCCTTTCACCCAAAAAAAATATGCCACCAACCTCTGAAATCTGTCAAATTGCTGATGAGCTTAAGGTGATTATTCAGGATAAAAGTGATTTTGAATGGGCAGAAAAATATCATGGAATGGTAAGCAGGGAATGCAGATTATATCTACAGCCTGAATGGAGCAGATTTGATACTATTATTCCTGAAATAGTTAAATATATAAAGAAAAACCCGATTTGGAGAATCTCTCTGCAGGTTCATAAATATATGCATATCCCCTGATTAATATGAAGTACATCTTACCGATATTCGTATTAATAGTCTATTTTGAATCATCCCTGGTTGGTCTTTCACAGGGTTTGCATACTACATCAAATAAAGCTCTCAAGATATATAAAGAAGGAGTTTCTGCATACGAATATCTCGATTATTATAAAGCTGAAAACGATTTTAAAGAAGCACTATCCATTGACAAAGATTTTTATGAAGCTCATATGATGCTTGGGGATTTGCTGGAAAAAGTTAGCAGGTATAAGGAAGCCTCAGAAAATTATGAGGCGGCTGTAAAAATTGATTCTCTGTTTTTCAAGCCTGTGTTTTTTAATTTGGCAAACGCTGAGATGATGTCAGAAAATTATTCAAATGCATTGATTCATTTTAATGTTTATCTGGCACAGGAGGGAATGTCAGCAAAAAATAAAATTGCTGCAGCAAAGAGTATTAAAAACTGTGAATTTGCCATAAATGCAATGAAGAATCCGGTTCCATTTAATCCGGTAAGCGTTGGTTCAGGAATAAACACCAGCGATGATGAATATTGGCCATCTATAACTGCAGATGGTCAGACACTTATGTTTACAAGACAACCAAATATTTCTAACAATCCTGATTTCAAGGGAGTCGTCCAGGAGGATTTTTATATAAGTTATTTAGTCAACAATGTATGGCAGAAAGCTTTTAATGCAGGGGCTCCGCTGAATACTATTCAAAATGAAGGAGCTCAAACTCTTTCGTCTGACGGCAGCTATATGTATTTTACTGCATGCAACCGGCCCGATGGCCTGGGAAATTGTGATCTGTATTTTTCAGCGTTTAACAATGGCAAGTGGTCAGAACCATCTAATCTTGGAGCACCGGTAAATACAAACCACTGGGAATCAACGCCATCTATCAGTGCGGATGGTAGAACACTTTTCTTTTCAAGTAGCAGACCCGGTGGGTTTGGAGGAAAAGATATCTGGTTAACAAGATTAAATGATAAAAACAAATGGACTGAACCTGTAAACCTCGGAAGTGCCATTAATACTGAGGGCGATGAAATGTCGCCTTTCATACATTTTGATGGAAAAACACTTTATTTTGCTTCTGATGGCAGAGTCGGAATGGGTGGATTTGATCTTTTTGTTACGAGAATGAAGGATGATAGTACATGGACAGAGCCTCAGAATCTTGGATATCCAATAAATACTTTCAATGATGAAATGGGGCTTATAATCGAATCAGGCGGACAAAAAGCATATTATTCATCAATACGGGATAAGTCAAGAGGTAAGGATATTTTTTCTTTTAACCTTTATGAGTCAGCCAGACCTAATCCGGTATCTTATATGAAAGGTAAAGTATACGACAAAAAGACGGGCAAGTTATTAAAAGCAGATTATGAGCTAATAAATCTATCAACAGGGAAAATAATTATCAAAAATGTTACCGATGAAACGGGTAATTTTCTGGTTTGTCTCCCTTCCGGATACAATTATGGGATAAATGTCAGTAAACCCGGGTACCTCTTTTATTCCGAAAATTTCATGCTTGAAGGGATTCATTCGGCTTCTAAGCCTTATATTAAAAAAATAGTTCTTAATCCAGCTGTTGTAGGAGAGAAGATGCAACTCTCAAATGTGTTCTATGAAATCGACTCATGGCAATTAAAGAAGGAATCCATTTCAGAATTAGATAACCTGGTAAACCTATTATCAGAAAACTTGAACCTGGTTATGGAAATCGGAGGTTATACTGATTCTACCGGAACAGAGCAATATAATATGGCATTATCTGAAAAAAGAGCTTTATCGGTTGTTAACTATCTTATCAAGAAAGGGATATCTACTGACAGACTTAAATATAAAGGCTACGGAAACACTTCTCCTCTTGGTGATAATGTTACTACTGAGGGTAGAAAATTAAACAGAAGAACTGAAGCAAAAATAGTTCAACTGAAAAAATAAAAAATGGCTGTCTATTGGTGAAACAGCCATTTGTTCTCCTGATGATTGAATTCAGACATTGAAAATAATAACACGAGCTTTTATCAGATTGCGATCATGGAATTTAAGTATTTATTTATATTAAGTTCGGAACTAACTATCACTTTGACAGGGACAGAAAAGTAAATTCCTGTTCCGGTAAGACCGTTGCATTCTATACAGATAGTTCCTCCTAGCATCTGGATCAGCTTCTTAGCCAGGGTAATATTGATAGCTGTAAAAGTATCATTGTGCAGTATCAGAGATTCATTCAAATCTTCGGATTGAAGGAATTCTTTGCACTTGAAATAACCCTGGCCTGAATCGAGAACATAAAAGTTTACTTTATCGTCTCTGAGAAAATACCCGATTTTTACATAACCTGAATTGGTGTTTTTTATTGAATTCTGGAACAGACTTCGAATTACCCTGTAAATCTTGTTCTTATCAATAATTACTTCAGTAGAATTTGAAAATTGTATTTCAGTTACCAGTTCAAGATCTTTGTGACCCTCTTTATGTAGTTCTTCCCTGAATTCTGAAAGAAGGTCATCAAGAAAACTATCGAGTTTGTATATTTTTGAATCAGCTTTTGAATTACCCGTATCAATTATAGCCGAATCAAGAAAACTATCGAACAGACCTAATAATTGTTCACATGCATTTAATATCTGGCTGCTGAATTCTTCACGCTCGGAATCGTTACAACCACTATCTTTCATCAGAAATGAAAATGCAACAATTGCATTCATGTATGTTCTCATTTCATGAGACATCCCTGTTAAAACTGTTGGACAATTTATCATTTGATTATTCGGTGAATTCATATCGTTTTCCATTACCCTGATCTCCATTTGTATATTTTTATCACCTTGTGAATCGCATATTAAATGAGTCTTACCCATTCAATTACTTCAATCCCCTGATTATCTTTTTTGCATCACTTTTATAAATTCCATCCCCTTTCCCAATTATTTTAAAAAGTTGTTTTGCCTTTTCTGTTTCATCGGTATTGAGATAGCATAAGGCAAGATACCACTGGGCCTGATCGATATAAAGGTTGTCCTTATCGTCAATCACCTTAACAAATGATTGCTTGGCCTCAGGGTATTTCTTCTCTTCAAAATTTGAAACGCCTTTTAATAAGACAGTCTGCATATCGTTCGGATTGTTTCCAAGCACTTTATTGAAAAGAACCGCGGCTTTCTCATAATCATGGGTATTATAAAATTCCAGAGCCAGCGTGAAATCAGCATTTGATACAGACCGAGCCGACCTCTGACTTGTCGGAGGTTCATATACCTTGTAATAGTGTTTCATTATTTTCTCACTATTAAGATTTTTACCTGAAAACATTGCAATACTTCCAATCAGTATGAGGCCTGCAAATACCGCAGCATATCTGATGAAAACTGTTTTCTTCGAATCATTTACAGGTTTCCTTACCTCCTTTCGCCGATTTTCAATCTCGGAAAGCTTGTTTCTTAACGACATTACATTCTGATTCTTAAGAATCTCATCGGTACGTTTTCTAAGATTGACTTCGTTTCTTAGTTTTTCATTACCTTCAAGTTCCTTGAGGAACCATTGTTTTTCTGACTCGCTCATCTCTCCGGCATTGTACCTTTCGATGAAATATGAAAAATCAACTGTTTTCATGTTTTTCAAGGATTTTAAATATTATTTCATTTAATTATATCTATATTTTTTGCTGCAAATAATGAGTTAAACAAACTACCCAAAATCACAGTATATTTACAAAACTTTATGCTTCAGTGAAGCAAACCGCTTATTATATTTAATTATACGTTTAAGCCTTTAACAAATCAGCGATGTTATTAAAAATCAATATATCTGTTTTTAGAACAGATAATATTAAGGTTGTCAGATTATGACCGGAGGCATGGTAGTTTTAATTATAACGTCACCATCTCCGCCACGAATACAAATCATCTCTTCATTTGAAAGTGCAAACTCGGTGAAAATGTCTTTTGTCAACTTTGAATTCAGGGTTTTCATGGTTTTCATTGCTCTTTTATATTAGTCAGGGTAATTCTTAAATCAATTTCTATACTGCTACATGTCGGTGTATACGTATTTGTGACACGAAAAAAACAAATATTTTTAAAATATTTTTTTATCTCCACATAATCAGATAATTAGAGAGAGTAATTTTTCTTATAAGTTCTGGATTTGATTTGGTTTTATTATCTTTGGCCAGGAAAATATTAGGGGTCCTTCTAAACTAGGTAGTCGAAACATGAATTTCAAAAAACAAATTTTAAGATTTGTTATTATATGCATGTTCATATCTGCCGGAGGCATTTATTCATCTTTAATCGGGAGTTCAGGTGTTCCGGTTGTTATTTCCGTCAAGAACAATTCTGTTCTAAAGACCATCCCTGTTACCAAGAATCCATCCGCTGAAGTCGCTAAGTTGAATGAATCACTCAAAAGTTCTCTTAAAACTGTAATATCCGGTAGAGACACAAAGCAAAGCCGGTTTCTAATTGAAAAAATAGACCAAAGAATAAGGGCTCATGATATTAGTGATTCTGTATTATCCGAATCTTACTATCTTATTGGGATATATCACTTGCTTACTAAGAATTTTAATGAATCAATCCGTTACCTGGATCTATGCATATCCTTTAAAGTGAAAGAAAATGAATATGATGAACGTTATGCCAGAGTGCTATATAATATTGGTTTAGCATATTTAAACCTGGGAGAATTAAAAAGACATGAGGAATATTCATCAAAATCTCTTGAAATTGAGAAAAAATTAAACGGCGAGTCAAGTCCGCTTCTGGCCAGTATATATCTTAGCCTTGGCGGAGCTTATTCAGAACTGCAGGAAAATAAAAAGGCTTTAAATTATTATAATAATGCTTTGACCATAGCAAATAGCAAACCTGATAGCGTTCCGCCTTTGACAAAAGCTGATCTTTTTGCCAGTTTAGGAGGATGTTATATAAAGCTTGCTGATTTCTCAAAAGCTAAAATATACCTTGATAAAGCAGAATCGCTTTATAAACAATTTAATTTTAAAATAAGTGAAAACTATATCAACCTGATGAACAGCCTGGCAATAACATATGGTTCATTGAATCTTACATCTGAAGCAGGGGAGTATTATAAAAAGGTGATTCCAATTGCCATCGCCAATAATTCACCAATGGCGTATAATATAGTAAATAGTTATTCAGTATTTCTGGCCAATAACGGGGAAAAACAGAAAGGAGAGGAATTGCTTAAAGATGCTCTGGACAGAGCAAAAGCCAGAATTATATTATTTCCCAGAAGTTATGTTGAGGTACTTAGCAATTACGCCTCATATTTACGGGTATTCAGGATTGACAATAAAAAATCGCTGGAATGTTACCTGATATGCCTTGAATATCTTCGACGGAATGACCAGGACCTTTCTTTGAAAACTTCTGTTTCTGTTGGGTATTCTCTGTCGTTGGATGAAGAGGGTGAACTTGATAATGCGCTTGAAGTAATACAGTCACTTCTTGTTCCTGAACAGGCAAGCGGACAGAATAAGGATAAATATGGTAATCCTGACATCGAAAAAATAAAATCCGATGGAATATCTTTAAAGATTCTCAATACAAAGTATAAAATACTATGGGATATCTATAAAAAATCAGATGACAGGAGAATCCTTGAAATCGCCTCAAATACTTCAGAATTGATAGTTGCACTGCTTGAGAAAGTAAGGATAAATATAAGTGAAGACGACAGCAGACTTATCCTTGGTGACCGATACAGAGATTCCTACCTCAATGCAATACGCGATTTCAATCTTCTATACAATAAAACAAATGATTCACATTATCTGGAAAAGGTATTTGAATATTCGGAAAAAAGTAAAGTCGAAGGATTACTTACCTCCACCAGGGAATTAAATGCAACTCAGCTTAATATTCCATCAGGAATCGGAGACTATGAAATGAAACTGCAGGTGGATATAAACCTGTATAATGCACGTCTGTCAGATGAGATGGCCAGCGAAAAGCCTGATTCTGCATTGATAAATAAATGGAAGGAAAATCTTCTTGAAGTGACAAGGTCGAGGGATTCTCTGATTTTGATCTTTGAACAAAAATATCCTCTTTATTATGCAATCAAATACAACACTCACGTTGCTGAACTCAAAGATATTCCTGGGATAATAGGCAAGGATGGAAATTATGTAAATTATATTTTATCAGACTCTATCCTTTATACCTTTATTGCTAATAAGCGGTATCAGAAACTACTTGCAATTCCAGTTGATTCATCATTTTTCAGTGACGTGCGCAAATTCAGGAGCCTTCTGTCAATGCCCTTGCCTTCGGATAATGCCTCCCTGAAATTTAACGAGTTTCAGGCTGTCGGATACAGGTTGTACAAGATCCTGATCGACCCTGTAAGATCATATATTATTTCTAACAAGATATTTATATCTCCTGATAATATTCTTTCATATCTTCCATTTGAAACTATTCCGACATCTTCCGATTTGCAGAATACTATAATGTACCGCAATCTCAGTTACCTTATGAATAGTTTTGATATTTCGTATACGTATTCTGCGACTTTTATGAAAGAATCGGAGCAAAAAGAATATAGCAAAACTAATAAGCTAATTGCGTTTGCACCTGATTATCCGGTACCAATTGATATACAATCAGCTTTAATGTCGAGACAGGCTGGAATTGGTGTGCTGAACGATCTTCCTTTTGCCCGTCAGGAGGCAAAGTATGTATCAGATATTACCGGTGGTACGCTTTTTGAAAACAGCGCTGCAAAAGAATCGGTCTATAAAAATGAATCCGGCAAATACGACATAATACACCTTGCAATGCATACTCTTCTGAATGAAAAAGACCCTATGCGATCAACATTGATCTTCAGCCAGGGAAGTGATTCTCTGGAAGACGGTTATCTTAAAACATATGAGATTTACGGCATTCCTCTCAAAGCAAAAATGGTAGTCCTCAGTTCGTGCAATACAGGCAACGGGTTGTTATATTCAGGCGAAGGTATTTTAAGTCTTGCACGAGGATTTATCTATTCTGGCAGTCAATCGGTTGTAATGGCGATGTGGGAGATCGAAGATAAATCTGGAACAGAGATTGTTGAGATGTTCTATAAAAACCTTAAGAAAGGATATCCTAAAAGTGTTGCATTAAAAAAAGCTAGGATCGCTTTTTTAGAAAATGCAGATCANNGCAGATCAGTTAAGGTCACACCCGTACTTTTGGTCTTCTCTGGTGGTTTACGGGAATAATGCCCCTTTATACCATTCTAATAAGCTGAAAATAACTATTCTGGTAATTATCGCAGTTTTATTATTTTATCTGGGGTTTTATTTCTGGAAACGTAAATACTCCTGATACTCAGGATCTCCTTTCATAAGCTCGAGAAGAGCTTCCTTACACAGGTACTTTTTTCTTCTGGCATAGACCTCATTCTTGAGATTCAGTTTCACAGCAATCTCTTCATACGAAAGACCATCGGAGAATAAATTCAGAACCATTTGCTGATCAGGTTTTAACCTTTGAAACACTCTGCTGATAATCCTTTCCAGNNTCAAACTCCAATTCTATTGTTTTATGCTTTTTTCTAAGTTGCGCATTCCATACATTACGGGCGATTCCAAAAAAGTAACCTTTAAGGTCCGTTGTAAGATGAAGTTTATCTTCTGAGATCTGATTATAAAGCACTATTATGGTATCCTGAAAAACATCAGAAACATCATCATCGGATCCGCTATTATTCAGAACATGATTCCTGACTGATTGAAAATAATTATCATAAAGCCAATTCAGAACCTTATCATCCTGACTACGTATGCCAGCTATTATGTTAATATCAGATATTTTATTAAACAACCCCTAGTGCTTAGAATAATCAATTGGCAAATATACTATTTCCAAAATCCAAAACTCTTTTTATGATGGCTGAGGACCTGATTTTATCTGAAACAAGGGATTATCCTAATCAAAATATAAATATCTTTACTTTGGATAAAAATTAATTTCCGGAAAAATCTATGTCTTTTCCTTTTGTAAAACAACCTGATGCAATGGATTGCGGACCTGCCTGCCTGAAAATGGTGGCAGGATTTTACAAAATGAATTTTCCCCTCGAATCTCTCAGAAAAAAGTGCTATATAACAAGGGAAGGAGTCTCATTTTTGGGACTTTCTGAAGCTGCTGATTCTTTAGGTTTTAGAACCATAGGCGTAAAAATCTCTTTTGAAATAATGACTGAGAATGTTCCGCTGCCCTGTATTGTTCACTGGCGGCAAAAACATTTCATTGTCATCTATAAAATAAAGAATGATAAAATTTGGGCAGCAGATCCTGCACTTGGCCTGATTAAATTCAGCCGTGAGGAATTTATCCAGAATTGGGCATCCACGGTAGTTGATGAAAAACCTGTAGGCCTTGTACTAATAATTGAACCGACACCATCGCTTTATAAGAATGAGAGCGATAAGGAAAAGACAACCGGCTTTAAATTCCTGTTTAAATATTTTCGACTCTATAAAAAATATTTATATCAGCTTGTCCTGGGTTTAGTCCTGGGAAGTTGCATTCAACTGGTAATACCATTCCTTACCCAATCTATTGTAGATATTGGTTTAAATAATAACGATATAGGATTTATCTACCTTATCCTTTTTGCCCAACTGGCGCTGGTGTTTGGAAGAATGTCTGTTGAGTTCATCCGAGGCTGGTTATTGCTTCATATCGGTTCGAGGGTGAATGTAGCTGTTATATCGGGATTCCTTCAAAAGCTGATGTCATTACCTGTCGCATTTTTTGATACAAAACTCACCGGAGACATTCTTCAGCGAATTGAAGACAATAACAGGATTGAAGAGTTTCTTACATCGGCCAGCCTGAATATTCTGTTCTCATTTTTCAACCTGGTTGTTTTTGGTATCGTACTTGCCGTTTTTAGTATTAAGATCCTAGCCTTATTTCTTACCGGATCAGTATTATATATAGCATGGGTTTCAATATTTATGAAATCCAGAGCCAGGCTCGATCATCAGCGTTTTAAACAGATGTCCGTTTCGGGAAATAAACTCATAAACATAGTCAATGGCATGCAGGAAATCAAACTCACCCAGAGCGAATTAAGTATGAGATGGGACTGGGAAAAGCTTCAGGCTACATTGTTTGGATTAAAGGTAAAAGGATTGAGCATAATTCAATATCAATCTGCAGGAGCTACATTTATAAATGAAGTGACCAACGTACTAATTACAATTGTTGCTGCAACCGCAGTTCTTCAGGGTAATATGACCCTTGGTATGATGCTTGCGGTTCAGTTTATTATTGGTCAGCTGAATGTGCCTGTAAGTCAGATAATTGGTTTTTTTAGAATGTCGCAGGATGCAAAAATGAGTCTGGACCGTCTGGCTGAAGTTCATAACCTTGAAGAGGAAGAGCCTGATCCGGAAGTGAAAGTGCGAAAACTTCCCGATAAGAAGGATATCTATTTTAACGGACTTTCCTATCAATATGAAGGTCCGCGTTCACCATTTGCATTAAAAGACATTAACCTGTTAATTGAAGAAAATAAAATAACTGCAATCGTCGGAACCAGCGGCAGCGGAAAAACAACATTGTTAAAGATGCTTTTGAGGTTCTATCATCCTGTTGCTGGTGAGATACTCATTGGTGACTTGCGTTTGTCTAATCTCAGCCTTAGAGTCTGGAGGGAGAAGGTCGGAGCTGTTATGCAGGATGGCTTTTTATTTCCCAATACTATTGCTTCCAATATTTCTCCCGGGTCGGAGGAAATAAATGAGGAAAGATTAATTAAGGCAGTTGATATTGCTAATATCAGAGGATTTATCGAGTCTCTTCCATTGGGATACAATACTAAAATAGGGGCAAACGGCCATGGATTAAGTGAAGGTCAGAAACAGCGATTGCTAATTGCAAGGGTAATCTATAAGAATCCTGATATTATAATTTTTGATGAAGCAACAAATTCTCTCGACGCCAATAATGAAAAAGTTATTGTAGAAAACCTTACTGAATTTTTTGAAGGTAAGACGGTTATAGTTGTTGCTCACAGGCTTAGCACTGTTAGAAACGCAGATAAGATTGTTGTTCTTGATAGCGGCAGAATAATAGAAACAGGTACTCACGAATCGCTCATAATGAAAAAAGGTGCATACTTTAATCTTGTAAAAAATCAACTTGAACTTGGCAGCTAAATGCTTTAGATGAAATATAAGCAACCTGAAATATTATATTCCGACTCTGTTAAAGAGATTATGGGAAAACCTCCGAGAAGAATTCTCAGGTGGGGCACAACGATTATGTTTTTGGTTTTTGTTCTTTTTATTTTCTTTGCCTGGCTAATCAGGTATCCTGATACAATTCCGGCTCCGGTTGAAATTACCACAACGAACCCTCCCGTGACTCTTGTTACTAAGATAACAGGACATATAAACTCATTTTTTGTAAAGGAAAGAGAAAAAGTCAATGCCGGACAATTAGTCGCTTTAATGGAAACGACTGCCTCGATGAAGGAGGTTGTATTGCTTAAACAAACAATAGACACTATTAAGACTCCGGAATCGCTCTTCTCAAGATTACTGCCCGTATTCTCAGAACTGGGTGAACTTCAGGGTTTCTATGGCACATTTCTGAAAAATCTTTCTGACCTGAATAACTATGTGGTTAATGATTTTTATGGTAGTAAAATAGCATCATTGACAGATGAGATAAATGGAATTCAGGAATATATCAGCAGATTAAGTGTAAAGGAAAAGCTGTATTCTGAAAATCAGAAACTTGAAGCAAAAAAGTATAACAGAGATTCTTTACTTTATGTAAGTAAAGTGATAGCTGAAAGTGGACTAGAGAACTCGTACCAATCACTTTTAAGAGTCAATATGGAACTTCAACAGGCACGACTCGACCATTCAGCAAAGACGATTGAACTGTCAGAAAAACGTCAACTGCTTCAGGATTATCGCATTACGAGGATAGACGAGAAAGAGAAACTTGTCTCAGTTCTGCGTGAATCCTTTTTAAACCTTAAGGCACAAATTAATTTGTGGGAAAACACCTATCTCCTTATTTCTCCTATTGAAGGTTTTGTTTCATTTACTAAGTTCTGGAGTGCAAATCAGACAGTTGTTAAAGATGAACCCGTAGTAAGTATTGTACCTGTTGATGCCGGTAAATTTCTTGGAAGAATAAGTCTTAAGATGGAAAGATCAGGCGAAGTAAAAATCGGTTCGGTAGTTAATATTAAACTGAGCGGATATCCTTATCTTAAATATGGAATGGTAAGAGGTATTGTAAAATCAAAATCACTTGTGCCTGCTGAAGATGCCTATGTTATTGAAATTGAATTACCAGATGGTCTGATGACACTGTACGGGAAAAAACTTGAATTCACTCAGAATATGCAGGGTTCGGCAGAAATAATTACTGAAAATATCCGGCTAATTCAGAAGATTGTCAATCCGTTCCGCTACATGGTGTCAAAGAACAGAAAATAATCAATCTTTATTTTTTCGAATAAGGTTCATAATCTTCATCTTTCGACGTAGAGGGGAAAGATGCTCCGGAATTTGTTTTTGTTTCAGTTCCTGATTTATCTTTATCTTTTTTGAAGTATTTCTGGTATAACCTTAGCGCTAAAAATGCCATTACAGCTGAAAAGATTAGAATTTGAGAATTATGCATAGAGGTTTGTTATTTAATCTCAGTTTATTTGAACGATCTTGTTACTTGAAATTGTTATTCAAATATATTGTTTATCTTCCTAAAAACTATTAACAGCTCATGGAAATGCAGGCAATGATAATTTAAATATTCTATTGCTGACACATTATGGTTGGCTTAATATCTGATTCTCACATTTATTTATGTTAAAACTTTGAGTTTTATTAAATATTTCAATATTTTCGTACTCTGAAAATCCCATGGATTGTCATGGTGTAAATTACTGATAAAGAGCTGAACTATAAAAGGATTGATTATGACCAAGAAAAATCCGGATGACTCTGTTCGTATAGAACAATCCGTGGCGAATGAAAACGCCCTCGGAACTGAGGATGCCACACAAGCGGAAAACGCGCAAGAATTTGTCCCTCTGGACGATGCTGAAAAAGCTGATGAAAACTCAGATAAAATCATTGAAAATGAGGAATTTAAACTAGAAAAAGAACCTGAGACTGTTGTTGAGAAAGAGGAATCCCTGCACGAGGATATTCAAACGTTTGACGCGATAGAACTTCCTCAGGTTGATTATTCCGGATTCTCCAAACATGAAATTGTCGAAACATTAGGTCTCATTATCGAAAACCGGTCCACTCAGGAGATCAGGGAGGATGTTGAAAGATTAAAAATCCTCTTCTATAAAAAACTAAAGAGCGAAGCGGAGGAAAGAAAAAGTAAATTTCTTGAGGGAGGAGGCAAGATCGAAGACTATAGACAGTGGGTTGATCCGGATGATGCCCGTGTAAAACATCTGCTTGAAAAATATAAGGATAAAAAAACTGATTATAATAAGGTTCAGGAAGCTGAAAAATATGAGAACCTTAAGAAAAAGTACGATATAATTGATAAAATTAAGGATCTTGTAAATAGGGAAGAGTCAATAAATAAGACTTTCCATGATTTCAGATCCCTTCAGAATGAATGGCATTCAATTGGTGTTGTTCCTCAGACCTCGCTCAAGGACCTTTGGGAGAATTATCATCATTATGTAGAAATCTTCTATGATTATATTAAAATCAACAAGGAACTCAGGGACCTTGATCTGAAAAGGAACTTAGAGGCAAAAGTATTACTCTGCGAAAAAGCAGAAGAACTTCTTCTGGAGCCAAATCCTGTAAACGCTTTCAGGTTTTTACAGGACTTTCATAATCAATGGCGCGAAGTTGGGCCGGTTCTACCGGATTCAAAAAATGAGATTTGGGAAAGGTTCAAAGAGGCAACTTCTCAAATCAACAAAAGACATCATGAGTACTTCGAGAAGCAGAAAGACGATCAAAAGAAAAATCTTGACGCTAAAATAGCTCTTTGTGAAGAAGTGGATGCAATCAATTTACTTGAGATTAAAAACTTCAAAGAATTTGATGAACAGGCTGATAAAGTTGTAGCCTTGCAGAAAATATGGCGTACAATAGGATTTGCACCTAAAAAGCAAAATAACAAAGTTTATCAGAGATTCAGAGACGCTTGTGATACCTTCTTTGAGAAGAAAAGAGGATTCTACGCCGACAACAAAGAGATTCAACTTAATAACCTTCAGCTGAAGACAGAATTATGTATTCAGGCTGAAGTTCTTCAGGAAAGTTCGGATTGGAAAGCAACATCAGATGCCCTTATAAAACTTCAGAAAGAGTGGAAAGAAATAGGCCCTGTCCCACGAAAACAATCTGAAAGATGCTGGAAAAGATTCCGCAAAGCCTGTGATCATTTTTTCAACAGGAAAACTGAATTCTTTGCTGCTCTTGATACTTCATATGAAGATAACCTGAAGGCAAAGCTTGCAATTATTGATGAACTTGAAAAATTCGAACCAGGTGCAGATGTTCAGGCTGCATTCGAACGTTTGAAAGAGTTACAGAGAAAATGGACTGATATTGGTTTTGTGCCCTTCAGTCTCAAGGATGAAATTACCAATAAATATCGTGTTGCTATAAATAAAGAGTTCGATAGACTGAAGATTGGAGATGAGGATAAAAGCATTCTTAAATACAGGACCAAACTTGATGGCCTTAAAGCAAACCCCAAAGCTTCAAGAAAAGTCCGGAATGAGAGAGATAAATTCTTTACAAAGATTAAACAGCTTGAAGGCGATATTGTCTTATGGGAAAATAATATTGGTTTTTTTGCAAAATCTACAAATGCTGATACTATGATAAGAGAGGTGGAGGATAAAATAGAGAATGCCAAAAAACTTATTAAAACACTTGAAGAAAAAGTCAAGATGATTGACCAGTCAGGTCTGGATGATTAATAAAAATGGGATCTAATATCTAATATCTAATATCTAGTAACTAAATTTTCATTGCTTTGACAGACGTTAAGTACGTATTCGTGACAGGGGGAGTGACTTCCTCTCTTGGGAAAGGCATTATTTCCGCATCTCTTGCGAAATTATTACAGGCAAGAGGTTATTCAGTTACAATTCAGAAACTCGATCCTTATATAAATGTTGATCCCGGGACACTTAATCCTTATGAACACGGTGAATGTTATGTGACACTTGACGGAGCGGAGACGGACCTTGACCTCGGACATTATGAACGGTTTTTAAATGTTCCTACAAGTCAGGCCAATAATGTTACAACAGGTAGAATTTATCAGTCTGTTATAAATAAGGAACGTAAAGGAGATTACCTTGGAAAGACTGTCCAGATTATTCCACATATAACAGATGAAATAAAAAGAAGGATCAAACTCGTTAGTTCAGGCAATAAATATGATATAGTAATTACTGAAATAGGAGGAACAGTAGGTGACATTGAATCACTTCCCTATATTGAATCTGTCCGCCAGTTGAAGTGGGAACTTGGTCCACAAAACTGTATTGTCATTCACCTGACCCTTGTCCCATATCTCTCCTCCACAGGAGAATCTAAAACCAAACCAACGCAACATTCTGTTAAAGAGCTGCTGGAGACTGGAATTCAACCCGATGTATTAGTCCTGAGAACTGAAAGACACCTTAATGAAGATATCAAAAGGAAAGTAGCTCTCTTTTGTAACGTTGAAGAGAATGCTGTTATTGAATCAGTTGATGTTTCAACAATTTACGAAGTTCCTATTAAAATGCTTGAGCAGGGTCTCGACCGGACAGTATTAAGAAAAATGACGCTTCCCGTAGAAACAGAACCGCCTTTAACGGAATGGAGAGAGTTTCTTACCAAACTGAAAAATCCAAAACATTCAATCAAAGTCGGATTAGTCGGTAAGTATGTCGAACTTCCTGATGCATACAAATCAATAGCCGAATCGTTTGTACATAGCGGTGCAATGAATGAATGTGAAATTGATGTTGAATATATTCATTCAGAAGATATTACTGAAAAAAATGTTACAGACAGATTAAGTGGTTTTAACGGGATACTGGTTGCCCCTGGTTTTGGATCCAGAGGTATAGAGGGAAAGATATTAACTGCCAGATATGCAAGGGAGAACAATATTCCATTTTTTGGAATCTGTCTTGGCATGCAATGTGCTGTCATTGAGTTCGCAAGAAATATCCTCAACCTGGAGGGGGCTCATTCAACGGAAATAAATCATAAAACAAAATACCCTGTTATTGATCTCATGGAGGAACAAAAAAGTATTATTGACAAGGGAGGGACTATGAGGCTCGGAGGTTATAAGTGTGTTATTGATAAAAATTCCAAAGCATTCGAATCATATCAGAAAACTGAAATTATTGAGAGACACAGACACCGTTACGAATTCAATAATAAGTACTACGACGATTTCAAAAAACATGGCATGGTTCCTGTAGGAATTAATCCGGAATCAGGTCTTGTTGAAATCATTGAAATACCTGATCATAAGTGGTTTATTGGAGTTCAGTTTCATCCTGAATACAGCAGTACTGTTATAAACCCTCATCCGTTATTTGTTAGTTTCGTTAAAGCCTGTATAGGTTAGAAACGCAATACATCTCAGTTTAACAATAGTTATTAATAATAAATTTTAAATTTTTAAACCAGTAATCTTAATTCACATTAAAGAATGGATAGAAATACAGTAACAGGCCTTATTCTGATCTTCCTGATCTTTATAGGGTTCAGTTTATATAATAGTAACAAGACCAATAAAGCTTTTGAGAAGGCAATTGTTGAAGCAGAATCCAATTATGCAAAAGGTGACCTTGAATCGGCAAAAGCTGAATATACTAATGCCCTGAGATATAAACAAAATCAACCTGATATTATCGCAAAATTAAATGAGATCAATAGTAAACTAGGAAATACGACTGAGGGAAATAAATCAGATTCTGTAAGTTTATCGCATACAAATTCCAAGGTATCGGAATCTAAGCCGACCGAGACAAAATCGGATATCAACCAGTATGGGGCATTTGCACAATCTGCAATCGGGAATAACGATTTCATAACACTTGAGAACAATAAGATTGAACTTAAAATCTCCCTAAAGGGTGGAAGAGTCTATTCAGCCCGGATGAAAGATTATCGTACATATGATTCTCTTCCTCTTATCCTGTTTTCCGGTGATTCAACAGTATTTGGATTTAATTTCTTTACTTCAGATAATAAAGCTGTTCAGACTAATAACCTCTTTTTTAAACCGGTCTCTGATCAAAGATCCTATAAAGTCATTTATCAGCCCGAGAGTGTTGTTTTAAGACTATTTGCCGGAGAGGATAAATATATTGAATATAAATATACCCTGGCTCCTGATAAATATATAGTTGACTTTAATGTTAACTTCAAATCAATGGAAGGCGTTATTGCTTCTAACCAGAATAGTTTGACATTAGACTGGAAAATGTTTATACCACAACAGGAAAAAGGTCGGCAAAATGAAGAAAACTATTCAACTATAAAATATAAATATTTTCAGGATGATGTAGTCGATCTGAAGTTACGCCAGTCAAAGGAGATTGAAAAAAGTGATATAACAACCAAATTAAGCTGGATTGCATTTCAGGATCAGTTTTTTTCATCAATTATCATAACCAATGATTACTTTCTTAACGCTTCCGTTAATTCAACAAGGACTTTAGCATCCAAAAAATTCATGCGATACTATACTTCTGAGATAGGTGTACCTTTCGGTTCAGGCTCTTCTAATTCTGTTAATATGAAATTGTACTACGGACCTAATTCAATTACAATTCTTAAGAAAGAAGGTCTTCAGCTTGAAAAGATAGTTTTCCTGGGTAGGAATATTATTGGATGGATCAGCAGGTTTGCAATTATTCCGATTTTTAACTGGCTTAATCATTTTATTAAGAATTTCGGCCTGATAATTCTTATTCTGACGCTCATAATAAAAGTTGTTCTTTTCCCTCTGACGTTTAAATCGTACCAGTCTCAGGCAAAAATGCAGGTATTGAAGCCAATGGTCGAAGAGCTTGGAAAGAAATTTCCAAAGAAAGAAGATGCAATGAAGAAACAGCAGGCCACAATGGATCTGTATAAGAGGGCAGGAGTGAATCCAATGGGTGGGTGTCTTCCTATGCTGCTTCAGATGCCAATTCTATTTGCTATGTTCAGGTTTTTCCCTGTTTCAATTGAATTGAGACAGGCACACTTCCTCTGGGCCACCGACCTGTCAACATACGATTCAATACTGCATCTTCCTTTCATGATACCAATGTATGGGGATCATGTAAGTCTTTTTACTCTGCTTATGACAGCTTCAACATTGCTGACTATGAAGATGACAGGTTCTTCTCCCGGTTCAGATCAACCCGGAATGAAGATGATGATGTATATGATGCCAATAATGTTTATGCTTATTCTTAATAACTTCTCCGCAGGTCTTACATATTACTATTTTCTGGCTAATATGCTTACTTATGCCCAGAATATGATATCTAAAAGGTTTATTAATGCTGATGCTGTCTTGGCGACACTGGAGGAAAACAAGAAAAAACCACTTAAAAAATCAAAATGGCAGCAGCGACTTGAGGCAGCTGCTAAACAGAGGGGAATCAATCCTCCTAAAAAATAATCATTCAATAAATTTTTGAAAAGGCTGTCTCAAAAGGTAGCCTTTTCTTTTTAAAAGTTAAAAATCATTAAATTAAATCTGTTATTCAAAAAAAGAACTAAATTTATTTCTTCCAATTAACGGGGAAATGGGGAAAAAATTTAAAAACAAAGATTTAGCCGCCAGGCTTGGCGTGTCAGGTACTTTAGTATCACTTGTCCTTAATAATAAGGCCGATCAGCAGGGTATCCGAAAAGATACACAGGAAAAGGTGTTTATGCTAGCCAGACAAATGGGATATTATGATTCACTGCAACTGAAGAATGAATCTTCTCCTGCAGAAGAAAAACCAGGGGTACTGGGAATGATAGTGCCTTCTATCAGTGATCCTTTTGTTATTCAGATAACACCCTATCTTCAAAAAGCTTTTTCAAGCATAGGAGTTGGATTCTCAATTGTGACAAAAGATCCTGATGATCAGCGATATGATCGCCTTGTGGGAGCATTTAAGAAGTTTTATAGCGGCCTTATCCTGCTTGGAGATGCTGCTGATGATGCCACAATAAGGGCACTCAGAACAACCGATTATCCTTTCGTTCTTCTCGAAAAACCTTCAAGAAACCTACGGCTAAACGCTGTCAGCACTGATACTATAGCAGGTGCTCGACTAGTTGTGAATCATCTTGATAAACTTGGCTATAAAAACATAATCATTGTAGCCGATCATAGATCTTCGGCTACTGATACGACAGCAATCCAGGATATTATCAATGCAATTGATCAGAAGCCAGGCATTTCAAGACCTGTTGTTGTTGAATTAGACAAAAGATATGCAGCGGATGAAATTGATTCATCAGAGTTTGAAGAATATCTACGTCCCCCTTACCGGGCCGATGTTATGATTATAATGAATGCCAGCCTGGTTTATCCTATAATGACCCTTTTAAGAAAAAAGAAACTGAGAGTTCCACAGGATATTGCTGTTGTTTCAATGGAAGAGGGAACAGGATTCGACCTGATGTTTTCTCCAGTGACTTGTCTTCGCAAACCTCTTTCAAGTATTTCCACAAAAGTTGCAAATATGATCTGGTCTGAAGTAAAAAGTTCAGGTAAAGGCAAGTTTAAAAGACAGGTAAATATATCACCCGAACTTATTGTAAGAAATTCCTGCGGCACAATTTAGATATTTGTTAATAAATGTTGATATCTGATCAAATTCAATATCCCTATAAATTAAAATATCGATTATCTTTGTTATGTTTTGGTGTTACAATGAAATAAAATCATTGTAGTGAAAAGGGAATGCGGTTTGAATCCGCAACAGTACCCGCTGCTGTGAAGCCCGATCGTTCTAACGATGATGGTTTTATGAAATACCTGCCACTGTCCCGGTTTATCGGGATGGGAAGGCTTCATAAAACCGGGATAAGTCAGAAGACCTGCCATACAATTCTAATATTCACGGCTTTCGGGAAAAAAAGCGCCGGGTCATTCATTGATTCCCCACTCAGATTTCCTTGTCACCGCGGGATATTATACAAACGGGTTGAATATAAAATGTACTAAGACACATTCTATGAGTGCGTTTCGGAAATTTGATGAATTTAACTGGCGTTTGAGATACACAATCTTATTATATAGTGTAATATTTTCCCCGCTACAGCTGCTAGGGCAGATATCACTTGAAGATGACACCGTTAAAATTAACGAAGTTGTCATCACCCGAAACAAAATTATTACTGAACCTGCAGGTTTTAAAAAAACGATAATCGATTCTGCAACTATGTCTGATTACAGCAACACCAACCTTTCGGAAATGCTTTCAGGGAAATCGATGATCTTCATTAAGAGTTACGGCATGGGGGGAGTTGCTTCACCCTCTTTTCGCGGGACCAGAGCCAGTCAGACATTAGTCAACTGGAACGGGCTCAACATCAATAGCCCTATGCTGGGTCAGTCAGATCTTTCGCTTATTCCGATCGGGTTGGTCGATGATGTACATATTTATTATGGAGGTGCATCAATGCAGCTTAATAACGGAGGGATTGGTGGAGCCATCAACCTTGAAACTAAACCGACATGGGAAAAAGGAACTCTGGTTTCTCTAAATGCAGGTATGGGAAGTTTCGGTGAATATTCAGGATTGATAAAAGTTAAAATGGGGAATGCACAGATACAATCAGTTACAAAAGGATATCTGCTTGCTGATGAAAATAATTTCAGATATCTTGATAATGAAAATGGTTCTCCATTCGTTTGGAAGACAAGGACAAATAGTCAGGTCAGCCAGCAGGGTTTTCTTCAGGAACTATATTTAAATAATTCTGATAATGTTGCATCAGCAAGAATATGGTACCAGTCATCAGACCGTCATCTTCCTCCAACGATGCTGTCAACAGATGAAAATGAACGACAATTTGATGAATCTCTCAGGATAATGTTAAATGATAATCTTACCCGATCAAAAAGCAGTTACTCTTTAACAGGAGCCTTGCTGATGGGAAGACTCAATTACTCTGATAAGCTTTCGATGAATAATTCCAGGAGCCTTTCTGAAACTCTTGTTATGAAAGCAGAAAGAGAAAGCCATCCATGGAACTATATAAACCTTAAAATAAACCTAAGTGATGAGTTATGTACAGTAAAAACAAATCTTTACGATAGGAAAGTAAACAGGAATACAAGTACACTGACAGCATCCATGGAGAGAGAATGCATCGATAAATTTGGAATTACCATTCTTTTAAGTGAAATATTGCTTGACCATAAATTTCTTATTCCTGATTTTTCAACTGGCCTTCAGTTCAGGTTAATTGAGGGCAAAGAATATTTTTTAAAGGCCAGTATCTCGAGAAATTCAAGGATCCCAACTTTGAACGATCTTTATTATCCGTATTCCGGTAATGCTGATTTGAGAAACGAGTATGCATTTACCTATGAACTGACTTATACGATGGATCAAAAAATATCATCTTTATTCAATACCAAAGCTGAACTGTCTATATTCCATAGCACTATTAAAGATATGATTCAATGGAACCCGTTGAACAGTAATTTCTGGACACCAGGTAATATTAACAGAGTCAATTCAACAGGCCTTGAGTCTGAGGTTTCCATGGCTTATTCGGTTAATAAGTTCACCGCAAGTTTATATGTTGGATATTCTCTGACAAAATCATTCCCGGAAATTTCAGATTCTCCCGGTGATAATTCAGTAGGAAAACAACTGATTTATATTCCGATCAATCAGGCCAATAGCTCAGTCAGATTTACTTATGGAGAATTTTATACTTCTCTTACAACAAGTTTAACAGGATTAAGATATACTACCAAAGATGATCTGGCATATTTACCTTATTACATAATTACTAATTCAATTACAGGCATTAAACTACCTTTGCATAACACTTCAATCGACTTTAGTTTAAATATAAATAATTTGTTTGATTATAATTATCAGTCAATTGCTTATTACCCTATGCCAGGACGGTCATACTTTGTAAAAATTTTATTTCAATTATTTAAATAGCTATACAATGAAGAATCTAGTAAAAATCATCATTCTCCCCTTAATTTTAACTTCATGCTTAAAATCGCCAAATTCTGAAAATTTGAATTTTACTTTTACCGGTGGCGTTTTTATTGTAAATGAAGGCAACTACAGGGCCGGAAATGGGTCACTTTCCTTTTATTCATACGATTCCTCAAAGATCTTTAATGATCTATTTCAAAGCATTAATGGCAGGCCTCTTGGTGATGTCCCTAATTCGATGGCAATTAGAGGAAACTATGCTTACATTGTGGTTAACAACTCCGGAAAAATTGAAGTTACAAACCAGGCAACGCTTGTATCAGTAGCTACTATCACAGGACTGATTTCACCACGGAATATTTCGTTTATTAACGATTACAAAGCTTATGTGTCAAGTCTGTATTCTGACTCGGTTGCAATAATTAACCTCACTGACAATTCAATATCCGGTTATATTAATCTGAGAAGATCATCTGAAACAATTGGTATTATCGGAAATAAAGCATTTATATCATACTGGACGGAGGGAAAAGAAATTATGGTAGTTAATACTGACAATGATAAGGTAGTTGATTCAATTGAAGTAGGAATCGAGCCCGAAAGCATGACTTTTGACAGATATGGAATGCTTTGGGTACTCTGCAATGGGGGCTTTGCCAGACAAAATTATGCTGAACTGGTTGAACTTAACACAAGTACAAATTCTGTTGAAAAAACTTTTGTATTCCCGACCAAAGATGCTTCTCCAACGTGTCTGAAAATAGATGGCAACGGACAGACTCTTTATTATCTTGATAATGGTGTCAGGAAAATGGATATCGGAGCTAAAGACCTTCCGGCAGCAACTCTTATAACGCCTCAATCGGGACAGAACTTTTACAAAATTGGAATTAATCCTTATAATAACGATATTTTCGTTACGGATGCAGTTGATTTTGCCCAGCAGGGTTATCTGTTATTATTCTCGTCTGATGGGAAACTCGTATCATCACAGAAAGCAGGGATAATTCCGGGGTCAATGTGTTTCAAATTAGTAATCAGCTCCTGATTTAGTCTGGCTATTCTTTATTAATAATTACCGGGTTAAGTATGAGTGCCTTGAAATCTATATTGATCATCGTTCTATTTTCAATTTCAGGTTGCGGGAGAATTGATAGAAAAAGCGCTGGGAAAAAATCTGATGCAGGGAATGAAATTGTAAGGGCAGAGAGATTTTCAATTGAAAAAAAGAAAGGCTGGACTGAAGTCAAAATTATTAATCCATGGCAGGGAGCCAGGAATGTCAATCAGATCTATTACCTGGTAAAAAGAGGATCGGCACTACCTGAAGGAGTAGAATCATCTGCAGTTATTTTTGTCCCTTTACAAAAAATAATCTGTATGTCAACTACACATTTAGCAATGATTTCGGCACTTGGTGAAGGAAATTCTATCGCAGGAGTATCAGGAACAAATTTCATTTATTCACCTGAAATAAAAAGAAATGTTGATAAGGGGTTGGTTGCTGATGTAGGTTATGAGGCCAACCTCAACAAAGAATTGATTCTGAATATTTCGCCTGACCTTATAATGATCTATGGAATAGGCAGCGAATCAGCCGGGTATGTTGGGAAACTTAAAGAATTGGGTATCAAAGTGATAATTAATGCCGATTACCTCGAAACAGAACCATTGAGCAGGTCAGAGTGGATTAAGTTGTTTGGATCTCTCTACTGCAAGGAAGATTTGGCTGATAGTATTTATAATAATGAAGTTGACGAGTATAATAAATTGAAGTCTTTTATAGAACAAAATAATGTGAAGAGGCCAAAAGTACTGCTTGGACTTCCTTTTAAGGATACATGGTATATTTCACCGGGTAATTCATTTATAAGTAAGCTCATAGCTGATGCAGGCGGAGAATATCTCTGGGCGAATACTGAATCATCGCTCTCGATGCCAAATGGAATTGAAAACGTCTATTTACGGGGAATGAAAGCTGATTACTGGCTGAATATATCAAATGTAAGTTCGCGCAATGAAATTTCAAACGTTGACCAACGGCTGGATGGTCTTCCCTGTTTTGAAAATGATAATCTCTTCAATAATAACAAACGGATAAGTGAAGGTGGAGGAAATGATTACTGGGAAAGCGGGGGTCTTTATCCTCATCTTATTCTTAAAGATATTGCTACTATTTTGCATCCTGAATTATTCAGCGATCATGAACTAACTTATTACAGAAAAATTTATTAAAACAGATCAGTTGAAGACTGAAATAAAGAAAAAATTATCTATTGAGCTTATGTCAGGAAGAAATACCAGGCTTATCTTTTCAGGTCTTTTGTTATTGGTTCTCATTTTTTTTATTCTCGATATCTTATTTGGGTCTGTGAGCATAAAAGCTTCTGATGTAATCAGGGCAATTTTCACCAGTACAGGAAGTAATTTTGAAACTATTGTACTGAGATTCAGATTACCAAAAGCTGTCACAGCTTTGACTGTAGGAGTGGCATTATCATTAAGCGGCCTTCAGATGCAGACTGTTTTCAGGAATCCGATGGCCGGACCTTATGTCCTGGGGATAAGCTCTGGGGCCAGCCTTGGTGTTGCATTTGTTATTCTTGGTTTCTCTTCACATATTTCCCCTGATAGTATTAACGGGTTAGGTAACTGGATACTTGTTGCAGCCTCATGGGTAGGTGCAGGAGCCGTGATGATGTTAATAATGGTAATCTCTTCGAGGGTAAAAGATATAATGACTATCCTCATTCTCGGCATAATGCTTTCAAGCGGAATATCTGCAATTGTTATTATCATGCAGTATTTCAGTAATGAGACAATGTTAAAAGCTTATGTACTATGGACCATGGGAAGTTTGGGTAATCTTACTTCTGGTCAGCTTAATGTGCTTTTAATATCTGTCTCAGCCGGTGTGATTCTGAGCCTGTTCTCATCCAAAATGTTAAATGCTTTATTACTTGGGGAAAATTATGCCGGTAGCATCGGGCTCAATGTCAGGTTTGCAAGGATTGTGATATTTATATGTACAAGTATTCTGGCAGGAAGTGTTACAGCTTTTTGCGGACCGATTGGATTTATTGGTATTGCAGTTCCACATATAGCAAGAATTCTTTTTAAAACATCTGATCATAAAATTTTAATACCTGGCACCTTACTAATAGGTGGGACAGTTATGCTGATGAGTGACATTATTTCACAACTGCCCGGATCAGAAAATGTTTTGCCGGTAAATGCTATTACCTCTCTGATTGGTATTCCTGTAGTTATCTGGGTAATCTTGCGTAATAGAAAATATTCAGGACCATTCTGATGAAAAGGCATTCAAAAGAAATATTATCTCTTGAGTCACTGATAATTGGGTATGTTTCGGGGAAAAATGAAAATGCACTTCTTCCTCCGCTAACAGCATGCGCAAACAGCGGTGAACTTATTGCAGTCATCGGCAGAAACGGAATTGGAAAGAGTACTCTGTTAAGAACATTGACAGGACTTCAACCTCCACTTGGAGGTGAAATTTTTTATAATGCCAGGAATATCAGAGATTATTCAAGAATGGAGCTTGCACAGAAAGTAGGTTATATTTCAACTGAAATTGTTAAAGTCAGTAATATGAGAGTATATGACCTTGTTGCGCTGGGCAGGTTTCCACATACAAACTGGATCGGGAAAATTGAACCGAATGATCATGAAATTATATTGGATGCTTTAAAGAAGACATCCATGGAATCATTCGGAAGAAAGTTTGTATCGGAACTTTCAGATGGAGAACGCCAAAAATCAATGATTGCCAGGATTTTAGCCCAGGATACAGACATAATGATAATGGACGAACCGACCGCATTCCTTGATGTAGCTGGCAAATATGACATTCTTCACCTGATGCATTTGCTTTCCAGAAATAGTGATAAAACAATCATCTTCTCAACTCACGATCTGCAAATGGCTATTAGTCAGTCAGATAAAATCTGGCTTATGCTCGATAATAAACTTATTGAAGGTGCTCCCGAAGATCTTATGATGGCAGGGGCATTTGACCACCTTTTCGATTCATCATCTGTCCTGTTTAATTCAGATGATGGTACTTTTTCATTCAGGAGTGATGCTAGAGGAGCTATTTATATTGAGGGAGAGGGTAATAAAAGGCGCTGGACTGAGAAGGCTGTGAACAGAGCAGGTTTTACTGTAGCTAAGGAAAAAACTTTCCCATATATAACATTACCTTCAGAAAGTAATTTATGTTGGCAACTCTCAGGTAATACCTCTCTTCAGGAATTCAGCTCAGTATATGAATTGATTTTGTATCTGAGTAATGAGTCGGTCAGACTTATTTAAAAAATTTCCTGTAGTGATCTATAAAAGGGCCAATTTCTTCAACAGCCAGTTTTTTAGCTATAATTTTCTTGTTTTTATCCAGAACATAAATAGTTGGGGTAGACTGTACATTATAGTAGTAGTCAAAATGTGAGATTCTCTTCGGATCCCATCCGTTTATCCAGATAAGTTTATTATCCTCAATATATTTTGTCCATTTCTCCTTGTCGGATGTGGTACAAACAGCAAATACTTCCAGACTATAATCTTTAGGCCTGTCATAGTAAGCCTTTAGTTTTGGTGTAGCCTCCTGGCAGTGCCCGCAATTAGGTTCCCAGAAGTAGAGAACAGTAAAATCTTTTTCGACATCATATAGCGAAACAAATATTCCTTTATATGAGTCCATTACGATGTTTTCGGCCTTTTTGCCGATAAGATTTGGCCTTATCAGGTCGATCTGTTTCCTGAGATCTTCTTTAAATTCTCTGGTCACCCAATCAGCTTTTCCAGAAAGATATATATCATCCGCGATTTTGACCATTACGGCGTCGTGCCCCATTATTTCACTTTCCCTGAAATGGTTAAAAAGATAAACTGATACAAACTGAAACAATTTATAATTGGCACCGCACTTTTTGATCAGTTTATCGATTTCCTTGTTAATGGTATCAGGAGACTGAATTAAAATATTTGTAAAGAATGAATCGAGTCTTGAATATAGAAGAGGAGTTCTGATTAATCTCTCATCGTTTAGATCAATGTTATCAAAGAAATGATCCTTGTTATAGTTGTAGTTCATTACCCATCTTACCGAATCGGGGTTCTTATATCCAACGGGAACAGTGAATTCCGGAACATCAACTGGGAGTAATCCTTTAACAAGAGTACCTAAAAATTTACCTTCATTTGCTTTGACGACACTTTTAAGGTATGATTTCATGTATTCTTCCTGATGTTTTTGAATTGGCCCAAGTATTTTTAGTGAATCGTTGTTTTGCCTGTTGTTTTGAATCCTTTTGGAAATAGCGATGGCAGTTTGTTGCATCGTTACCCAATTTTTCTGGTACTCTACAAATGCAGAATTCTCTTCTGAACCTGTGAATTTCAGAGTATTAAAGTAGTCACTAAACGTACACCTGAGAGAGAAACGCTGATTTTCAGATATCAAGATTTCAAAATATTTTCTCCCCGGAAGCACAATCATATATATACCCTGCGGCAGGTATTCCTGGCCATGGAAAACTCCATTTCCTGTTCTGTCAAGCTTAACTGTATCTTTTATATACTGCTTGTCACCAAGATGATAAGCCAGGAAAACTGTAGAATCCTGAAGATCCCTTATGGTCACATTAATTTCATAACCATTCTTTAACTGGCCGAACAAAAACACCGGAAACAAAGAAAGTAAAATAGAAAAAAATATTTTTCTCATTTATACTCAGGATTATTAAAGCCAACTGCAAAAATAACCAATGCAATTTCTTTGCCAAAGTTTGACGGACAAATATTAAGAAAATATATTGTACATTTGATATAATAACCATCGGCAAAAATGAAGATCTCCTTACTGATTCCTGTTTTCGATTATGATATTATTGCACTTGTTCACATCATGAAAGATGCAATGAGTAAAGTGCCTGAATTCTACGAAATACTTATAGGAGATGATGGTTCTTCTGCTGAGTACCGTAAAAAATACAGCTCTCTTGAAGCAGAAAATGTAAAAGTGATCTCTTCCAAGAAGAATATTGGCAGAGCTGCAATCCGGAACCGGCTTGCTCTCGAGGCGAAAGGTGATTTCCTGATTTTTATTGATGCTGATGTAATGCTGCCAGGAACTGCTGAAGCGTATATGCTGAAGTGGCTTCCCTTTTTGAATAATTCGCGGGTAATTTGTGGCGGCACATTATATCATGATAGTGCACCCGGTGATCCTGACAAACTTTTGCGATGGAAGTATGGAAAATGGAGAGAACAAAAAAGTGCCGCTGAAAGGAATAAACATCCTCATGCAGGTTTTTCAACATTTAATGTTCTTATTGAAAAATCAGTCTTCTCTATAATACGTTTCAATGAAGAGTTGAAACAGTATGGTCACGAAGATACACTTCTTGGTTATCAGTTGAAAAAAGCCGGAATTAATATACTTCATATTGATAATGGATTAATGCATGAGGGTCTGGAATCGAACAGAGACTTTCTTAATAAGACAAAGCTGGGAATAGAGAATCTGAGTAAACTTTTTGATAAAGTCACAGATAAAAAATCATTCTCTGAGACTGTCTTGATGCTGAAAATATATAATAAACTCAGGTTATTGGGATTGACACGGGTATTAGCTGCAATTTTTATCAGATACCGTGATCAGATGGAGATCAGACTTGACTCCAGTAATATCTCCCTTTTACTGTTTGCTTTCTATAAAATGAGCATGTTTTGCACTTATCGTGAGATTCATACACGAAAAAATATTCTTCCTGTATTCTAGTAATTCCGGAAATCATATACAAATTTCTACCACGAAGGACTTCGATGAAATTTTTGTTCGCCTCAATTCGCTATCTTGAAATTCTTAGTGATTTTTGATCCTTTCAATTGATAATTAATAGATTATAAATCGATTTTCATTAAATCTATATTACCGTCAAACCTTCTTGTAGCTTTTAATATAAAATCGAAACGGTTTACCATAGTGCAGAGGAAGAAATCGGTTGGAGGTGAAAAATCGAGATTGACAAGGTCAAAGAATCGTTTTCCTGAAGTATTCTGAAGATTGGCAATCCTGGTTTCAAAGATGAACTTTTCATTTTTAAGTTCGGCAGCTATCATCTCGGCGCACAAGAGGTCTTCTTCAGCTGAACAGGTTGCCCGGTATCCCATTGCAACAAGAGAGACATGATCAGGATCAATAGATTTTATATATCGGACAACAGCACCTGCGTTGACAAAGCTGCCAGTCAGAATTGCATCAGCATTAAGGGCATTTGTAAGTCCCTGTGTACCTGCAGTTGTAGTTTGAATCACAGTTTTTCCTGAGAGATCTTCTTTAATTATTTCAGTCGGGCTGTTGCCGAAGTCAAAACCTTCAATTTTTTTCTCATCTCTTTCACCGACAAGAACTGAGTTTTTATATTTCTTCTTTAATTCAAATGCCTCTGAAACTTCAGATGTTGCAATAATCCTGACGGCACCCGCATCAACGACATAGCAAGCTACCGAAAAGGCCCTGAACACATCAATAATAACCGTAACTCCTTTTGCATTTCGAGCTCCATCAACAAACTCCAGTATCTCAATTTTCATTTTTCATCTTATATTTATTTTAAGGTGAAAATAGTAATTATTTTTTCTTTATTTCATTTCATGCCAGCAGGTATTTCGTATATTTGAGCCCGCGAGCAGTTTTTACAAATAACTTACTGATATTAATGCAAATATAATATTATGGTAAATCCTGTTTCATGGATACTTGATCAGTTAAAGAGACTGAATGATGCAATCTGGAATACTCCGCTTTCAGAATTATCAAGGAGAAAATCATTTATCTTCAAACAATTAAGAATAATTGTCCTTGCTATTAGGGGGTTCTTAAATGATAAAGTTCAGCTCAGAGCTTCAGCACTGACTTTCTATTCTCTTCTATCGGTTATTCCTGTTGCTGCGATAGTGTTTGCAATCGCCAAAGGCTTTGGTCTGGATCAAACTCTTCAAGACCTGATAATCAAAAAATCAGGGTCTGAGCAGGAAGTTCTTTCATGGCTTCTTCAGAAAGCAAGGATAGCTATTGAAAAAACCAGGGGAGATTATATAGCAGGGATCGGTATGATAATACTTTTCTGGTCTGTAATGTCATTACTTGATCATATAGAAAGCTCATTCAATCATATATGGCAGATCAGATCGTCACGTCCATGGTACAGGAAATTTACCGACTACCTGACTATAATGCTTATTGCACCTGTTTTCATTGTTCTTTCCAGCGGTATCACCGGTTTTCAGGTTACAACACTTCCGGATTATATGACTAACGCACCCATAATTGACTTTTTTAAACCTGTTATCAGTTTTTTAGTCAAGTTTGCCCCTTATTTTCTTAGCTGGGTGGCTCTTACAATCCTATATATTATAATGCCAAATGCTAAAGTAAAGTTTATGCCTGCTTTGATTTCAGGTATTATCGCAGGTACAATTCTTCAGGGTATTCAATGGTTATATATTGATCTCCAATTCGGAATATCAAAACTTAACGCTATTTATGGAAGTTTTGCAGCTGTACCTTTATTTATTATCTGGTTGCAGACTAGCTGGACCGTGGTGCTTCTGGGAGCAGAAATATCTTTTGCGAATCAGAATCTTTCACGTTATGAATTGGAGTCTGAGGCATTGAATATCAGCAACTATCAAAAGCGGGCTTTGGTCCTTATGATCATGCATATGATTATCCGTAACTTTATGTTGGGTGAAAAACCTATCAGCGCT